>NZ_JBVIHM010000019.1:19309-167423 GCF_055570295.1 Streptomyces sp. NPDC031265 | reverse complement strand
TTGTCCCCTCCCTTCCTCTTACGATCCCCGACAGCATACGCACCCGGGCCCGCCCTTCGGGCGGACGACGCTACTTTCGAAACACGCCCTAGGCGGTGGTTCCGATGTGTTCAGTGATCGAAGGCGGTCAGCGAGTGCAGGACGGGGCACCGGTCTTGTGGTTGTGCCAGACCGCGGCGGCCATGGCGAGGATGCACTGGGCGACGCGCACGGCGACACCCTCGAAGGTACGGCCGCCGCGCTGTTCCAGGTCCAGCTGGCAGCAGGAGGGGGCCACGGCGGGTGTGTGCGGCCCATTGGCCGACGGCGTCGAGGACGCTCGTGGCGCCGAGGGCGACGATCACGGCGTCGGGAGGGAGGTCGGCGGTCGGGACGGTGTCCTTGCCCGATGCTCCCACCAGGCTGGTGGGAGCGGCCGCACCGGGGTGGTGCAGGACGCGGGGTGGAGGCCGCCGGGACTCCGCGGTCGGAGACGACCACGAACCGATCGGTCTCCAGCCGCCGGGCGCTACCGGTCAGCTCGTCCCCCGAGGCGGGACCGGCCCATACCTGCAAGGGAAGACGGGCAAGGCCGGAGCCGATGCGTCCAGGGCTACGGGTCAACGGGTCAACGGGTCAACGGGTCAACGGGAGGAGAGCATGAGGGACTCACAGACCGGGCACTGCCCGAGGGTGCCGGGCACGGCCCGAGGTTCGGTCGATGCCCTCATACCGTCGGCGCCCCGGGCCCCGGACACATGAGACCCCGGCCCTGTCGTGGCCCCACCGTCCGGTCCCGGACCCCTGGCACGCGTGCCGCAAACCGACCCCTGGTCGTGTCGTCGTCTTCGCCCAGCCGGTGAGTCATCACCGCCGGCGCGCGGGGCGCGCGGCCCTGACCGGGGTGTTCCTGATAGGCAGTCGCGGTGAGCAACCACGCATCCGCGAGCGAAGCGGACGACGCCGGCCTCGGCACGTACGGCACCGGGCGCGGCTGGCCCTTCGCCGTGGCCGCCTACGCCTTCGCCGTCGCGATGTGCGGCACGACGCTGCCCACTCCCCTGTACCGCATGTATCAGCGGGAGTTGGGCTTCTCCTCGTTCATGGTGACGGTGATCTACGCGGTCTACGCGGTCGGTGTCATCGCGGCACTGCTCCTGCTGGGGCAGTTGTCGGACTCCGTGGGCCGGCGGCCGGTCCTGCTGGCCGGGCTGGTGTTGTCGGCGCTGAGCGCGGTGTCCTTCCTCTTCGAGCGCGGGCTGCCGGAGCTGTTCGCGGGCCGGGTGCTGTCGGGGCTGTCCGCGGGGCTGTTCACGGGAACCGCGACCGCTGCCGTGGTGGAGCTCGCCCCTCGGCGATGGGCCGCGTCCGCCACACTGATCGCCACCGCGGCCAACATGGGCGGCCTGGGAAGCGGACCGCTGCTGGCGGGTCTGATGGCGCAGTACGCGCCCGACCCGCTCCGGCAGGTGTTCATCGTGGACCTGGCACTCGTGGCGGCGGCCGTCGTCGGCGTGCTGCTGATCCCGGAGACGGTACGGGACCGGGACGGCACGTCGCGCCGCCCCCGACGCCTGCGCGTACCACCGCAGGTGCGCCCCGCCTTCGTCCCGGCGGCCATGGCGGGCTTCGCCGGGTTCGCCACCATGGGGCTGTTCACCTCGGTGGCACCGAGCTTCCTGAGCGAGGTGGTGGGGGTGAGCGAACCGGCGGTCTCCGGCACGGTGGTCTTCACGGTCTTCGCGGCGTCGACGGCCGGTCAGCTGCTGATGGGACGAGTCGGTGTCCGCCGGGCGCTGCCGTGGGGCTGCGTGGCCCTCGTGGCGGGCATGGCGCTGATCTCCTCCGCGCTGCTGACGGCCTCCCTGCCCCTGCTGGTGTTGGGGGCGATCACCGCGGGTGCGGGGCAGGGTCTGTCGTTCAGGGCCGGGGTCACCGAGGTGAGCGAACACAGCCCGCCCGAGCGGCGAGCGGAGATCACCTCCGCGTTGTTCGTCGTGCTGTACGTGGCGATCTCGATCCCCGTGGTCGGAGTCGGAATCATGGCCGTCACGCTGGGCCTGCGGCAGTCGGGCCTGATCTTCAGCGGCTGCGTCGCACTGCTGGCGGCTGCCACGGCGGTGCTGCTGTGGGCGCGTCCGGTGCGGCAGACCGCTTGAGTGGGACCCGGCCCATGGGAGCCGGGCGTGGTTCATGCCACCTTGAGGAGGATCTTGCCCCGGGTCCGGCCGGACTCGCTGGATGTGTGGGCCCGAGCGGCGGCTTCGAGGGGGAGGACCTGCTCGACGGCGACACGCAAGGCGTGTCGGTCCACGAGGGCGGCGATGTGCTCCAGATCCGTGCCCGACGGGGTGAAACCGAGTTCGACCAGGCGCAGACCGCGCGCCTTCGCCTGCGTGCAGAGCGCGGTGCGGTCCGGGCCGGTACCGCGTACGTCCACGAGCACGCCGCCGGGAGCCAGCACCTCCAGTGAGCGTGGGCCGTAGTCGCCGCTGATCGGGTCGATCACGATGTCGATCCCGCTCAGCCGCTTCGCGAAGTCGGCTTCGGTGTAGTCCACGACGTCATCGATGCCGAGATCTTGGAGGAAGGCGTGGTGGGGGGAGCGAGCGGTGCCGACGACGTACGCGCCGTGCGCCTTGGCGATCTGGACCGCGAGATGGCCGATGCCGCCTGCCGCGGCATGCACGAGAACACGTTGGCCCTCGCGGACCTGTGCCGTGCGTACGAGGGCCTGCCATGCGGTCAGCCCCGTCACGGGAAGCGCCGCGGCGTGCACGAGGTCGAGCGCGGTCGGGGCGAGAGCCAGCGCGGTTTGGGGTACCGCTGCGTACTCGGCGTACGAGCCATGGGGCGGGAAGGCCACCCCGAAGACGTGGTCGCCCGGCCGGAACCGGGAGACCTCCGGGCCGACCGCCTCGACGGTGCCGCTCAGATCCAGGCCGAGCGTGAACGGCGGCTCACCGAACCGGCGCACCTCGCCCGAACGGATCCGCCAGTCGGCCGGGTTGACCCCGGCAGCGCTGATCCGCACGAGCACTTCGTCAGCACGCGGCTCCGGCCTGGCGACTTCGACGAGCTCGAGGACCTCGGGGCCTCCGTAGGCGTTGAGGTGCACGGCGCGCATGGTGCTGGCCACAAGAACTCCTCCTTGAATGTCCGATCGCTCCGAGCGGGCGACGATCTTCATCCTCGAAGGAATGGGTGTCGGTTGTAAAGTAGGCACCTTTTTGGTACCTAGGTACCTCATGGATACCACCTCGAAACACTCTCCTGCGGAGCCGCACGCGGGTTACCGCAGCGATTGCCCTTCCCGGACCGTCGTCGAAGTGCTGGCCAACAAGTGGTCGATGTACGTCCTGGCCGCACTGCGGCGCGCGGAGGGCCCCATGCGCTTCAACGAACTGCGTCGCCTCCTCGACGGGATCACCCAGAAGATGCTCACGCAGACCTTGCGCACCCTGGAACGCGACGGTCTGGTCGAGCGCACGGTGTACCCCACCACCCCGCCGCGTGTCGAGTACGCGCTGACCGAAGTCGGCGTCGCCGCAGGCAGACTGACCACCGCGATCGCCGACTGGTCATTCGAACACGCTCGGGAGATCCTGGCGGCCCGCGCGGACTTCGACGCGCGCTCCCACCTCCCCGCCGAACCCGTCAGCTGACGGCGCTCGTGTCGTACGTGCTGATCTCGATCAGATTGCCGTCGGGATCACGCAAGTAGGTACTGGTGATCGGGCCTCTGGCGCCGGTGCGCGGCACGGGGCCCTCTTCCACGGGGATGCCGCAGACGGCCAGGTGGTCGAGAACCCGGCTCTGGGGCAGCTCGGTGACCAGGCAGAGGTCCGCGCTGCCGGGAGTGGTCGCCGCCATCGACCTACGGATCTCCTCGCGCCCCTCCATCCGCCTGGAGAAAGCCACGTCGGCAGGCACGAGCGGTGCCTCCAGGACGCCGTCCTCGGTAAACAGTTCGGCAAGAGCGTCAGCGTTATGCGTCAGCGCACCGGCGTAGACGCAGTTCCTGAAAATTTCCTGTGGAGAAACAGCCAGGCAGTCTCCTGGGACAGGTGGAACGGACAGGAAGTCCACCTCATCACAGGGGTGTTCACCACGGAGCGATTTCTGTGAGCCATCACCCGTGCCGCCAGCAGGAGAACCCCAGGAGGTGACGGGGGTCTCAGCCGACGCTGTGGCAGCCCCGGGCGGAAGGGCGTCCGCGTTCGACTGCGGACGGGGCCCGCAGACGAACAGGCCCGATGTGGGGTAGATCAGAACTCAAGCCATTATCAAGCGGAAAGAGAAGCCCTCTTATGACGCACATCGTCCTCCCCGGCCAGCGCCCCGAAGGCCGCCGCGGATTCGAGATCGTCCTCTCCAGCAAGATGACCGGCCAAGCGGCCTCCTGGGTGGAAACCCGCCAGGGCCCGGCCTGGTCGGGCCCTCCGCTGCACACCCATGCCGAGTCCACGGAGACCTACTACGTCGTCTCCGGCACCCTTTTGGTCCAGGTCGACGACGAGGTCGTGGAGCTGCGCCCGCGCGCCCTCGCCCACATCACCAGTGGCACGCGCCACACCTGGGCCACTCCGCCCGGCGAGGGTGCCCACTTCCTCACCCTCCACATGCCCGGCGGTTACGAGGACTACCACCCGACCGCCCTCCAGGCCGAGAAGGACAACGGCGGCCCCCTCACCCAGGAAGACCTTTTCAAGATCGCCGCCCGCTTCGACTGGCGCCCCGCCGGCGACACGCCGATGCGTCTCACCCCTGACGGCCGCCTCGTCCCCGCCTCCCAGGCCGACGACGAAGCCGCCCGCCTCCGCGAGGAATGGCTGGCCGCGCAGGGCGAGACCGCCGAGATCACCCCTATCCACGACGCCGGCTTCTACGTCACCAACCAGCCCGCGTAACCCACGGCACGACGCAGACGCCAGGGGCCTTTCCCTGCCGGGCCCTGCCGGGCGGTGCGGCGGTGCTGGAGACCGCCGCCCTCAGCCCGGCAGCCACAGCACGGCTTGCTCGATCGGTCTCGGCGTCGCGGGGTGTCCGCAGTCCGCCCAACTACCGTGTCTTATCGCATTTCTGACTGTATGTCAGACAACGCGGTACTTCTCCGCCCGCTTCCCCCTCAGGGTCAGCCCGAGGCCGGGGGCGTCACTCTCGCCGGGGCTGAGCGTCCCTCCGTCCGGAGCCAGCGTTCCCTAGAGGAAGAGGAGCCCGGGGCGGCCCGCGTTGCGTACGGCCCGGTTCATCGTCTCGTTCGCGGCCGGGACGTCCCATAGGCCGCCCGGTGACGGTATCGGCCAGGAGGCCCTCCACGACCGCGGCGGACGCCATGAGGCGGACGGACTCGGGCATGGGAAACATCCCCTCCCGCTCTGTATCGATCAGCCCACATTCGGGTATGACGACTGCCGACCTGGTACGAGGTGCGCACACCCGGAGGGTCGGGCAGCGGGTGGTCAGTGGCCGAGCCCGTCGGCGCCGGCCTGGGAGGCGATTCGCATTCCGGAGATCACCGAGGTGGGATACCAGGCGAGCCCGGCGGCGTCGCGCGAGGAGCTGATGGAGCCGTCCCGCTGCCCTTCCTCGATCACGGCACGGAAGGAGTCCAGGCGCCGCTCCAGGTCCTTGGCGAGGAGCCGGGCGACCTCGGGATCGTCCGCCGAGACCGGCTCGGTGAGGGTGTTGACCGTGAAGCAGCCGGAGGCCCGCCCGGGGTCACGGTTCTCCATCTCCCCTTCGAGGAGCATCGCGAACAGGGCCTGGATCCGCTCCAATCCGGTACTCCCCTCCTCGTCGAGGACGGCGAACTGACGGGCCGTCATGGTCTCGATGCAGTGGGCCAGTGCGCGAAGGAAGAGGTGGTCCTTCGAGGTGAAGGTGTTGTAGATGCTGCTCCGGCCTAGACCGGTGGCCTCGCACAGGTCCTGGGTGGAGGTGGCTGCGTAACCCTTCGCCCAGAAGGCCGGGCAGGCCGCGTCCACCGCCTGCCGCCCGTCGAACTGCCGTGGTCGCCCCCTGGGCAGTACGCCGACACGTTTGGGAACGGTCGGAACAGAACCGGCGGGACGCCGGACCGTCCGCCCGGGCCGTGCTCAGCACTGCCCGGGGCGGACGGCCTCCGGCTCGCCGTCGAAACACCGCCGTCAGATGCGGTGGACCGTGTGCAGCTTCTTGGCGTACGTGCCCGAGCCGTCGAGCAGCGAGGCGCCGCCCAGGTCCGCCATGGTGGGGCCGTTGTTCGTCTTGCGGCTGGAGAGGAAGCGGCGCTTGCCGTCCGCGTCCGCGCCCAGGTAGATGCCGACGTGGTCCACCGTCACGGTCGGGTTGTCGTCGCCGGAGTCGGCGTTGAACAGCACCAGGTCACCGGGCTGGAGCAGCGTCGCGGCGGGCGGGTTCGTACCGTCGGTCTGGTCGATGCGCACACCGGGCGCGTAGTCGACCATGTGCCGGGACTTGCGCGGAATGCGCGTGCGGGAGGTGTCCTCGCCCGCGGCCATCGGTACGCCCAGGTGGTAGCCGTACACCATGCGCGTATACCCGGAGCAGTCGAGGTTGCCGACCTGCTTGCTGGACGGGCCGGTGTAGGTGCCGTCGGGGAAGGTCCAGCCGGTGTTCATGTACTCGTGGAAGTCGGCACCCTCATAACGGTAGCCCTGCGGATCCAGGTAGCCGTAACCCGCCTCGCCCAGGACCTGCTTGTCCTTGGCGGGCCCGGAACCGCTGACCACGGCGGGGCCGTCGGCCAGGAACATCGCCGCGTACGCGAGGACGTCCGGAGCCGTCGAGCCCGCCCAGGAGCGGATGGTCTTCTCCAGCTCCGGCGTCCAGTTCCCGTCGAAGGGCTCGGGCAGGACCCGCACCCAGTCGCCGTGGGTGACGCTCGGCGGCGCGGCCCAGGTGGACTCGTCCACCTGGAAGCGGCTGACGGCGAGCTTGACCGGCAGGTTGGTGCAGCCGTTGTTGGCCAGGGCGCGCAGGCCCACCCGGCCCTTGCCGAAGGTGGCGTCGCTGACGTCGACGGTCCAGGCGGCCGGTTCCGTGGAGGCCGTACGCCAGGCCTTGACCTGGATGCGGGTGCCCTCGCGGCGTACCCGGATCGTCCAGTCGGTGCCGGCGGACACGCCCGTGGCGAGGGTGAGGGCGGTCGAATTCGGCAGCAGGTCGACCTTGTCGGCGACCTCCTTCTCGACGCGCAGTTCGACCGCGCCGGTCGTCAGGAAGGACAACCGGGCCCGGTAGTTGTTGCTGGTGTCCTGGTAGCCGAAGGACAGCGCGTAGGAGCACGCCTGGCCCGCGGGCACCTTGTCGAAGTGCGCCACGGACCGCACGTCGAAGTCCGTGATCTCGCCGTCGCGAAGGGTGGCGTGTCGGCTGGCGAAGTCGGTGGTGAGGGCGATGACACCAGCGCCCGGCACGACCGAGTAGTCGGTGTCCGCGGGCCCGAGGGTCGACCAGCTGCCGCCGCCCGGGGAGGTGCCCCAGTACGAGCGGTCGGCCACGGGCAGCGACACGTCCGGCAGGGTGCGCCCGAAGTCGTCCACGAAGGCCTTCTTGTTCTCCGTGAACGTACGCTGCGGGCCGGGCAGGACGACGGTACGGGCGCCGTGCGTCAGCAGCGCGACGCGCTTGCCGCCGGAGGTGACCTCGGTACGGGCCGGGGCGCCCGACAGCACGGCGGCGGTGAGCGGGGTGTTCAGCGTCAGCTGGCTGAAGTAGGAGGCGTTCAGCGGCGGCAGCGTGACCGAGGAGCGCGGCGAGGCCAGACCGGCGGGCGCCGCGAGAGACCCGGCGGAGCCGGCGGAAACGGCGGCACGCGCCGGGGCGGCGGCCAGACCGCTGAGCGGAACGGTGGCAGCCGAGGCCGCGAAGACGGCGAGCAGGCTGCGCCTGGAGGTGTGGGACATGCGGGCCATCATGGGGCAGCGGAGGGTGACAGGTGACACCGGGCCCCACAGGAGTCCGATGTGAGCGACTCGCCGGTTTGTGTATGTGCCGGAGTTGGACACGGGTGGGCAATCAGGGCATTGGCCGCCCATCGGTATACAGGGGCCCGGCAACCTGGGTCGATCCCGCCATCAGCCTCGGCGGCTACGCGGACGAGCCCGCCTACTCCCCCGTCGTACCCGGGGTCCGGCCGGGCCTGGCCCCGCTGTAGCCGTCGGGAGTCGACGGGCGGGAAGCCTTGTCCTTCGTCCAGGGGCCGACGCCCAGCCTTCCCGTGGTTCCGAGGTCGAGTTCCGGGGTCACGATGGCCGTCGGCGAACCGGGCTTCGCCGCCACCCGGACGTAAGGGACGTTCACGGGGGTGCCGGACTCGGTGGTGTTGCGCCACATCAGGGAGGCGTACGCCGTCTCTCCCGTCAGCAGTGTCACCAGCCGGGGCGGGGCGTCCGGGCCTCCGGCCGTGGAGATCGCGCCGGTGCCGTCGAGGATCCGTACGCCGGTCAGCGGCCGCCGCTTCTCGTCGAGGAGCTGGAGGCGGGGGTAGCCGTTGATTTTGACGACGCCGGTCCCGCAGTTGGCCAGGTGGAGCCCCACGGCGCGGAGCCCCATGGCGGCATCGCCCTGGTCGATCGTGATGCGCATCCCCGAGGGCGGGCACTTCCCGGAGACCTCGGAGGCCTCGTCCGCCGGGACCGCCCGCACCTTGCCGATGCGCACGCGCGCATCGACAGTGGGGACCTCTCCCAGCTCCAGGGTCCTACGTACGGTCTGGCCCGGCGCCACGGAGGCCACTGTCCGGTGCGGGTTGGAGGTGACCTCCCCGGAGCCGTTCCGGACCTCGAAGGAGATGGTGTACGTGAACGGCTCGGTCTCCGTGTTGGTGACCTCGAACTCGGTCGGCACATTGGGGGAGGGGCCGCAGCCCTGGCTGAGGATGGTCACGCCGTCCCGCTTCAGGTCGGCGGGGTCGCCGGTGGGCGGGCGGGAGGCGCACGTCGGCGAACCGGACGCGGCGCGGGAGCCGGAGGCGGCGTTCTCCGATCCGCATCCGGCGACGAGGACAGTGCTCGCGGCGAGGGCGCAGGCGGCGAGGAGGGCGGCGGGACGCATGCGCCCACCCCATCAAAGGACGGATCGCCCGGGCAATGAGGAAGACCACACGCTTTGTCACACTCGTGATACAGCGTGACTCGTCGCGGGTTCGCGACGCGTCCGGCGGCCCCGCTCACACCGGCGGCACGCGCCGCGCCTCCTCACCGCCGGCCGTTCAGGCCGTCCGCACCTCCAGGACCGTGACCGAGTACGGGGCGAAGGTCGCCGTGAAGGCGGGTGTGATGCCGCTGACGGACCGGCTGTGCGGGACCACCGCCTCCGGGTCGGCGAGTGTGTTGGTGGCCTTCCTGTCCGCTGCGGCCAGGACCGTGACGGCGCCGGTCGGTGCCGTACGGGCAACCCCCTGGAGGGAAACGGCCGTCTTACGGGCCGTGCCTCCCGTGTTGACCACCGCGAGGTAGATGCGGTGGCTGCCCGGGTCATGGGTGGTGACGACGTTGAGGCCGGGCAGCGCGCGCACCTCGGTGGGCAGCACCACCGTGCCCCGGCGGGTGCGCAGCATCTGCTGTGCGTAGTAGCTGGGCGAGTTGTAGCTGGTCAGGCCGGAGTACGCGATGAGGTTGGTGGCCCAGGTGTTGTCGTTGACGTGGCTGAACAGCGGCGCGTACGACTCCATGAGGACCTGGTCGGAGTTGCGGATGATCCCGGCCACCCAGGACGCGTCGCCGAGCGCCGCGTCGAGGTCGGGCGTGGGGCGGCCCTCCTGCGCGGCCCACTCCCCGACGAACACCTTGGGGCTGCGGCGGTCCCGGCCGTCGTATTTGTGGGAGCCCGCTTGGAAAGCCGACGGCGACTGGTAGTAGTGCTCGTCGATCAGGTCGTACGGACGGGAGGCGACCGGCGTCGTGGCGATCAGCTTGAGGGCCGGGTACCTGGCCTTGACCGCGTCGTGGAAGGCGGCATAACGCTCCTCGTACGAGCCGGACTTGTCGAACCAGTCCTCGTTGCCGATCTCCACATACTTGAGCGGGAAGGGCGCCGGGTGCCCGTCGGCCGCCCGTTTGGCGCCCCAGGCCGAGGTGGCGGGCCCGGTGATGTACTCGATCTGGTCGAGGGCGTCCTGCACGAAGGGCTTCAGGGCATCACCGGTGACGTGCGCGCCCTGCAAGGAGTATCCGGCGTACACGCACAGCAGCGGGGTACAGCCCAGGTCCTCGGTCATCTGAAGGTATTCGGGCAGGCCGAGGCCGTCGGTGGACCAGTACCCCCAGGCGGAGTTGCGGTGTCCGGGCCGCTGCTCGACCGGGCCGATGGTCTTCTTCCAGTCGAAGCGGTCGGCGATGACGTTGCCTTCGAGGTAGTTGCCGCCGGGGAAGCGCAGGAACTTGGGCTGCAGGGCCGCCAGCTTCTCCATCAGGTCAACGCGCAGGCCGTTGCGCCTGCCCTTGTACGTCGGCGGGAAGAGCGAGACCTGGCTGAGCCAGAGCGTTCCGGCGGCCGGGGCGGTGACGACCAGGCGGGCGTTGAGGGTGATGGGGGCGCCGGGTCCGGTGCGCAGGGTCAACTCGTGCTTGCGCCACCCGCTGGTGAGCGCTCCCGTGGTCGCGGTGGCGTGGACCGTGCCGTCCGTGCCGACGATCGAGACCGTCACCTTGCCCGTGATGGAGGGTGACTTGGCGTGGAGGGAGGCGCGGTAGCTGGTGGAGGGGCGGACCGGGATGCCCCAGAAGCCCTCGTTGGCGACGCCGTCTCCGGCGGCGGTGGCGGTGACGCGCAGTGACTGGGTGAGGGCTTGGTTGAGCGGCTGGCCGGCGTCCACGGCGAAGGTGGCGCGGCCTACGGTGAACCAGTGCAGGGGCGTGGTCGCGGCCATGAAGCTGCGGTTGTTGACGAGTTCGGCGTAGAGGCCGCCCTCGCCGCTGTGGTTGATGTCCTCGAAGAAGATGCCGCCGAGTTCCGGGCTGACCACGGGGCCGGGCCGGGTGGTGTCGACGGTCAGCAGCGGCCGGGTGGAGTCCACCGGCACGCCCGCGAGGGCCGCGGCCTGCTCGGCGGTGAGGGCGGTGTCGAAGACCTGGACGTCGTCGATGAGGGCGTGCGCCTGGTCGACCTCGCCGCCTCCGAAGAGGCCGCGCCCGACGGCGGTGTCGCCGGTGGCGCGCCAGCCGCCGGCGTAGGGGACCTCACCTTCCAGGACGCCGTTGACGTAGAGCCGGACGGCTCCGGCCGCCGCGTCGTCGACGCCGAGGAGGTGATACCAGATGCCGGTCGCGGGGGCGAAGGAGGCACCGGCGACGGCGGCGGAGGCGTTCGCCGAGGTGCCGTCGGACGGCAGCCGTGTGAAGGCGAACGCGCCGGTGTCGTCCCGGAGTTGCAGGAAGAAGCCGCTGACCTGGGCGCCGTCGACGGAGACGAAGGTCTGATACCCGGTGGTGGCGCTGAGCCGGACCCAGGCGGAGACACTGAAGCTCTTCGTGGTGTCCACGGCGGGCCCCCGCGCGGTGGCGTTGCCGCCCGCCGAGACATCCAGGCTGGAGGCCCCCGACTTCGCCGCTCCCCAGCGCGCACCCGCGTTGAAGGTGAGCGTGCGGCCACCGGCGCTGTCGGCGGCAGCGGTTCCGGCCGCCTCGTCGAAGGCCCAGTGCGCGACGGGCACGGGGAGCGCGTCGGCCGCCCGTGCCGGGGAGGCCGCGAACGCGGGGCCGATCGCTCCGGCCAGCGGCAGTGCGCCCAGCGCCGTGACGATCGCTCTGCGGCTGGGCCCGGAGTCGGGTTGCTCGGCCGGTCCGGTGGGGGTGCGTGAGGTCATGCTGAACTCCTCAGCTCTCGGTGCGAGTTCGAGATTTCGGACAGTGTTCTGCATTTCGACGCCATTGCGCCGCCGGGAGCATTCCGCTTTCCCCGCCCCCGCGTCAACACCCGGGGCGACACCGGGCCGTTACTGAGGGCGATGACCGACACCGACTCCGGAACCGTTCCCGCGCGACCCATTGACACCCGCGACCGCACGTTATTACCGTCACGCCAACATTTCGAACGTGTGACGAAATATCGAACGTCATGGGTCGCAGCCTCGGGAGCCACTGCCTTGCGAATCACGGGAATCAGCACTCACGTCGTCGGGACTCCCTGGCGCAACCTCACCTACGTCCAGGTCCACACCGACGAGGGCCTCACCGGAGTCGGCGAGACCCGGATGCTCGGCCGCACCGACGCGCTCCTCGGGTATCTGCGCGAGGCCGAGGCCAACCACATCGCCGGATCGGACCCGTTCGCTATCGAGGACCTCGTGCGCAGGATGAAGTACGGCGACTACGGGCGGGCCGGCGAGATCGTGATGTCCGGCATCGCGGTCGTCGAGATGGCGTGCTGGGACATCAAGGGCAAGGCGCTCGGCGTCCCCGTATGGCAGCTGCTCGGCGGAAAGGTGACGGACCGGGTCAAGGCGTACGCCAACGGCTGGTACACCACCGAGCGCACCCCCGAGGCCTACCACAAGGCGGCCCGGGCGGTCGTCGAGCGCGGCTACCGGGCGCTGAAGATCGACCCGTTCGGCACCGGCCACTTCGAGCTCGACCACCAGCAGACCCGGTACGCCGTGTCGCTGATCGAGGCGGTGCGGGACGCGATCGGCCCCGACACGGAGCTGATGCTGGAGATGCACGGGCGGTTCTCGCCGTCCACGGCGGTGCGCCTGGCCCGCGATCTCGCACCGTTCCAGCCCGCCTGGCTGGAGGAGCCGGTGCCGCCGGAGAACCTCAAGGCCCTGGAGAAGGTCGCCGCCAAGGTGGACATCCCGGTCGCGACCGGCGAACGCATCCACGACCGCATCGAGTTCAGGGAGCTGTTCGAGTCGCAGGCCGCCGACATCATCCAGCCCGACGTGGGCCACATCGGCGGCATCCTGGAGACCCGCAAGCTCGCCGCGACCGCCGAGGCGCACTACATGCTCGTCGCACCGCACAACGTGGGCGGCCCGGTGCTCACCGCCGCGAGCCTCCAAGTGGCGGGCTGCACCCCCAACTTCAAGATCCTGGAGCACTTCAACGACTTCGCGGACGCGGAGATCAAGAAGGTCGTCAAGGGCGCCCCCCAGGTGGTCGACGGCTACTTCGAGCTGCCGCAGGCCCCGGGGCTCGGCGTCGAGCTCGATGTGGAGGCGGCCGCCGAGTTCCCCCAGCAGCAGGCCCGGTTCGACCTGTGGGCGGAGGGCTGGGAGAAGCGCGCCCCCACGGCCTCGGGAGCGGCGGGATGAGCGAGCGCGCGAGCGAGGCGTCCGGGGCGGGTTCATGAGCGGCGGCACGCCCGGGAATCCCGGCGGCGGCCGGGCGACCAGCCGCGCGATCGTCGTCGACGCGCCCGGCGCCCACCGCCTGGTCACCGGGCCGCGCCCGGGGCCCGGCCCCGGCGAGGTGCTCATCCAGGTGGCCGCCGCCGGGATCTGTCTGAGCGACCGCGAGGTGTACGACGGCCACCGCGCCCCCGGCTATGTGCGCTACCCCGTCACACCGGGCCACGAGTGGTCCGGGACCGTGGTCGCGGCCGGATCCGGCGTCGATCCCGCGCTGGTGGGGCGCAAGGCGGTGGCCGAAGGGTTCCGTTTCTGCCGGACCTGCGAGCGGTGCCGGGCCGGGGACACCTCCCTGTGCTCCGCCGCGTACGCGGAGACCGGCTTCACCCATCCCGGCGCCTTCGCCGACCACCTGGTGGTGCCCGCCCGGCTGCTTCACACGCTGCCGGACGACGCGGACCTGCGCGGCGCGGCTCTGCTGGAGCCCGCCGCCGTGGTCGCCGCCGCCGTACGGGCAGGGGCGCCGGAGGCGGGCGAACGGGTCGCGGTGGTCGGCGCGGGAACGCTCGGGCTGCTCGCGGTCCAGTTCCTGGCCGCCTCGTCCCCCGGTGAGCTGGCCGTCGTCGACCCCCGGCTCGAACGGGCCGAGCTGGCCTGCCGCATGGGCGCGACCGCGGCCCGTACGCCCGACATCTCCCCCGAAGTGCGCGGCCGCTACGACCTCGTCGTGGAGACAGCCGGCGCCCGCACCACCGCCGCCGACGCCTGCCTCCTCGCCCGCCGCGGGGGCCGGGTCGTCCTCACCGGGATGTTCGCCGAAGGCGCGCTGGGCATCGACCCGGTGCACCTCTCGGTGAGCCAGCTCACCGTGCGGAGCGTCTTCGGCGCCCCCTCCGCCGCCTGGTCGTTCGCCGTACGGGCCTACAGCACGGGCCTCATCGACCCGGCGGAGCTGATCACGCACGAATTCCCGCTGGAGCGGTACGCCGACGCTCTCGCCCTGGTCGGAGGCGGTGACCCGAAGACCGGAAAGGTACTGCTGCGCCCCTGAGGCGCGACTTGGCGCCCAGCGGCCGCGGCACCTCCGCACACGTATCTCCGCACACCCAATGACCCGAACCTCGTTCGAAATATCGAACGAATCGGCCGGCCTCGCCTCTCTCGACCTCATCTCTCTCGACCCTCTCGTACAAGGAACCCGCCTGTGACCGACGCACCAGCCACTGCCCCCGCCCCGGGCCCCGAAGGCCCCCGCCACCCCGGCGAACCGGCCCTGGCGACACTGGGCCTGGCCGCCCCGCACGGCAACCCCGCCGACTCCTCCCCGCACACGTTCCCCGACGGAGGCACCTGGCGCACCGAGATTCCCTCTGTCGAGGGCCCGGAGGCGCTCGCCGTCGTACTGAAGGAGTCGTCCCGTCTCGACGTGCCCGTCCACCGCGTCAGCCAGGGCAGCGGTGTGTGGATGCTCTCCGATGCCGAGATCACCGAGATGGTGGAGGGCTGCGCCGAGCGCGACATCGAGCTCTGCCTGTTCACCGGGCCGCGCGGCACCTGGGACACCGGCGCCTCCGCGCGCAGCGACTCGGGCGGCGCGGGACTGCGCGCCCGTGGCCACGACGCGCTCGCCGGATGCGTCGAAGACGCGCTGCGGGCGGCCGAGCTGGGCGTGCGCTGTCTGCTCGTCGCGGACGAGGGTGTGCTGTGGAGCCTGCACCGGATGCGCGAGCGGGGCCTGCTGCCCGCCGACACCACCCTCAAGGTCTCCGCGCTGATCGGCCCCGTCAACCCGGCCTCGGTGGCCGTGTACGAGCAGTTGGGCGCCGACTCCGTCAACGTCCCCTCCGATCTGACGCCCGCTCACTTCACCGAGGTCCGGCGGGTGTCGAGGGTCCCGCTCGACCTCTATATCGAGGCGCCCGACGACCTCGGCGGCTATGTGCGGATGTACGAGGCGGGGGAGCTGATCCGCCGCGCCGCCCCGCTCTACCTCAAGTTCGGCCTCTCCCGGGCGCCCGGCATCTACCCCTACGGAGCCCACCTGCGCGACACCGCCCTGGACACCGCCCGCGAGCGGGTGCGCCGGGGCCGGCTCGTCCTCGATCTGCTCGCCCGCCTCGGCGCCGACGGCGGTATGTCCCCGCTCGGCTCCCGCCTCCCCGGCCCCCTGAACCGCTTCCCCGCGAACCCGAAGGACTGATGACCATGCGCCGCACCCGACCAGCCGCACTCGCACTCGCACTCGCCGGAATCCTTTCCCTCGCCCTCACCGCCTGCGGTCAGGACAGCGAGGGCGGCGGCAAGGCGACGCCCAAGGGCGGCAAGGGAGCCACGATCGGCATAGCGATGCCGACCAAGTCGTCGGAGCGCTGGATCGCCGACGGGAACAACATGGCCGCGCAGTTCCGGGCGCTCGGATACAAGACCGATCTCCAGTACGGAGAGGACAGCGTCGACCAGCAGGTCGCCCAGGTCGAGAACATGATCACCAAGGGGGTGGACGCCCTGGTGGTCGCGGCGATCGACGGACGGGCGCTCGGCGACGTCCTCAAGCAGGCCGCCGACCAGCACATCAAGGTGATCTCCTACGACCGCCTCATCCTCGGCTCCCCGAACGTCGACTACTACGCGTCGTTCGACAACGAGAAGGTCGGGGTGCTCCAGGCCACGTACATCATCGACAAGCTGGGCCTCAAGGACACCCCACAGGGCAGCAGCAAGCAGGGCCCCTTCAACATCGAACTGTTCGCCGGCTCCCCCGACGACAACAACACCCGCTACTTCTTCCAGGGCGCCCTCAAGACGCTCCAGCCGTACATCGACAAGAAGCAGCTCGTCGTGCGCAGCGGCCAGACCCGCCTCAACCAGGTGACCACGCTTCGCTGGGACGGCGCCACCGCGCAGAAGCGCATGGACGACCTCCTGACGAAGGCGTACTCCGCCGAGCGCGTCGACGCCGTCCTCTCACCGTACGACGGGATCTCGATCGGCATCCTGTCCGCCCTGCGCTCCGGCGGCTACGGAACCACCGCCAAGCCGTACCCGATCGTCACCGGGCAGGACGCCGAGGTGGCGTCCGTGAAGTCGATCATCGCGGGAGACCAGGCCCAGACGGTCTACAAGGACACCCGCGCGCTGGCCAAGCAGGCCGTACAGATGGCCGACGCGGTGCTCACCGGAAAGACGCCCCAGGTCAACGACACCAAGACGTACGACAACGAGAAGAAGGTCGTGCCGGCCTTCCTCCTCAACCCGGTCAGCGTCGACAAGTCCAACTACCGGGCCACGCTGGTCGATTCGGGCTACATCAAGGCGAGTGACCTGAAGTGAGCACCCCGGACATGGGGGCGCCCGTTCTTGAGATGCGCTCCATCGTCAAGACGTTTCCCGGCGTCCGGGCGCTCTCCGACGTGTCCCTCACCGTCGCGCCCGGTGAGGTGCACGCCGTCTGCGGCGAGAACGGTGCGGGCAAGTCCACTCTGATGAAGGTCCTCAGCGGCGTTCACCCGCACGGGAGTTACGAGGGCGACATCCTCTTCCGGGGCGAGCCCTGCGCGTTCAAGGACATGAGGGCCAGCGAGGCGCGCGGCATCGTCATCATCCACCAGGAGCTGGCACTCGTCCCCTACCTCTCCATCGCCGAGAACATCTTCCTCGGCAACGAGCACGCCAGGCGCGGGATCGTGAGCTGGGGCGAGACGCTCAAGCACGCGGCGCGGCTGATGAAGAGGGTGGGCCTGCGCGAGCATCCGCAGACCAGGGTCGCGGACATCGGGGTCGGCAAGCAACAGCTCGTGGAGATCGCCAAGGCCCTCTCCAAGGAGGTCCGGCTGCTCATCCTGGACGAGCCGACCGCCGCGCTCAACGACGAGGACAGCGCCCATCTCCTCGGCCTCATCCTGGAGCTGAAGGCTCAGGGCATCGCCTCGATCATCATCTCGCACAAGCTCAACGAGATCGCGGCGGTCGCCGACTCGGTGACCGTCCTGCGGGACGGCAGAACCATCGAGACCCTCGACGTGAAGGCTCCGGAGACCACCGAGGAGCGCATCATCCGGGCCATGGTCGGCCGCGACCTCGACCACCGCTTCCCCGAACGCACCCCCTACGCGGGCGACCCGGGCGCCCACCCCGCCCTGGAGGTCCGGGACTGGACCGTCCACCACCCCATCGACCAGCAGCGCAAGGTCGTCGACGACGTCAGCCTGCACGTCCGGCGGGGCGAGATCGTGGGCGTCGCAGGCCTGATGGGGGCAGGCCGCACCGAGCTGGCCATGAGCGTCTTCGGCCGCTCCTACGGCCGGGGCATCAGCGGCACGGTGTGGAAGGACGGCCACCGAATCCGTACGAGGACCGTCCCCGAGGCGGTGGGCCACGGCATCGCGTACGTCACCGAGGACCGCAAGCAGTACGGCCTCAACCTCATCGACACCATCAGCCGCAACATCACCATGGGCGCCCTGGGCAAGGTGTCCCGGCGCGGGATCGTCGACGAGCACGAGGAGCGGCGCGTCGCCGAGTCGTACCGCACCTCCATGGGCATCAAGGCGCCGACCGTCTTCGAGCCGGTCGGGCGCCTGTCCGGCGGCAACCAGCAGAAGGTCGTCCTCAGCAAGTGGATCTTCGCGGGTCCCGATGTGCTGATCCTCGACGAGCCCACGCGCGGCATCGACGTGGGCGCCAAGTACGAGATCTACACCGTCATCGACCAGCTCGCGGCCCAGGGCAAGGCCGTCGTCTTCATCTCCTCCGAACTGCCCGAACTCCTCGGCATGTGCGACCGCATCTACACCATGGCGGCCGGCCGGCTCACCGGCGAGGCCGCCCGGGCGGACGCGACCCAGGAAGTGCTGATGCGCCTCATGACCACGAACGACATGACCACGAACAAGAGGTAGCCGAAATGGGTCCGGTCACCACCGACGCCGCACCGAGCACCCCGAGGGCTCCCGAGCCTCCGCGCTCCCCGGCCGGGGCGCTGCTCCTGGACGCGGCCCGCCGCAACATGCGCCAGTACGGGATGCTGGTCGCGCTCGGACTGATCGTCGTGCTGTTCCAGATATGGACCGACGGCGTCCTGCTCAAGCCCAACAACGTCACCAACCTGGTGCTCCAGAACAGCTACATCCTCGTCCTCGCCATCGGCATGGTGATCGTCATCATCGCCGGTCACATCGACCTGTCCGTCGGCTCGCTGGCGGCCTTCGTCTCGGCGGCGTGCGCCGTGATGATGGTGGAACACCATGTGCCCTGGGTGCTCGCCCTGGCCGTCGCGCTCGTCATCGGCGCGGTCGCGGGCGCCTGGCAGGGGTTCTGGATCGCGTACGTCGGCATCCCGTCCTTCATCGTCACGCTCGCCGGGATGCTGCTCTTCCGGGGCGGCACCCAGATCCTGCTCGGATCCCGCTCGCTCGGCCCGTTCCCCGAGGGCTTCCAGAAGATCTCCACCGGATACCTCCCGGAGATCGGCCCCGACACCAACTACCACAATCTCACCCTGCTGTTGGGCCTGGCCCTGATCGCCGTCGTCCTGGTCCAGGAGGTGCGCTCCCGGCGCCGCGAGCAGGCGTACGAACTCGATGTGCTCCCCCGTGGCCTGTTCCTCACCAAGTGCGTGGCGATGGTCGCCGCCGTCCTCGCCTTCACCCTCACCCTGGCCAGTTACCGGGGTGTGCCGGTGGTGCTGCTCCTGCTCGCCGCCCTGCTCATCGGGCTCGGCTTCGTGATGCGCAACGCGGTGGTGGGACGCCATGTGTACGCGCTCGGCGGCAACCAGGCGGCGGCGAAGCTCTCCGGCGTCAAGGACAAGCGGGTCACCTTCCTGGTCTTCGTGAACATGGGGGTCCTCGCCGCCCTGGCCGGTGTCGTCTTCGCGGCGCGCCTGAACGCGGGCACACCCAACGCGGGCGTCAACTTCGAGCTGGAGGCCATCGCGGCCGCCTTCATCGGCGGCGCCTCGATGAGCGGCGGCGTGGGAACGGTGCTGGGCGCGATCATCGGCGGCCTGGTGCTCGGCGTGCTCAACAACGGTATGTCGCTCGTCGGCGTCGGCACCGACTACCAGCAGGTCATCAAGGGTTTCGTCCTGCTGGCCGCGGTGGGCTTCGACGTCTGGAACAAACGCAAGGTCGGCTCATGACACATCATCACCTTCTGGAGGAGCAGTGGACATGAACACCAGCAGACGTACGGTGATGGCAGCGGGCCTCGCCACGGGCGTGGCCGCGACGAGCCTCGGCACGGCCCACGCCGCGCCGGGCCGCACCCCCACCAGGACGCTGTTCGGCACCCTGGACGACGGCACTCCCGTACACCTGTGGACCGTCGCCAACGGAGGCGTCCGGCTGCAGGTCCTCTCGTACGGCGGGATCATCCACCGCCTCGACGTGCCCGACCGCCACGGCCGCCGGGCCAACATCGCGCTCGGCTTCGACAACCTCGCCGACTACGTCGCCAAGTCCCCGTACTTCGGCGGCCTCATCGGCCGCTACGGCAACCGCATCGCGGCAGGCAAGTTCACTCTCGACGGCCACACCTACCAACTGCCGCTCAACGACAGCGCGAACAGCCTGCACGGCGGCACCAAGGGCTTCGACAAGCAGATGTGGCACGTGGAGCCCTTCGCCAGTGGCTCCGGGAAGGGCCTCGTGCTCTCCCGTATCTCGCCGGACGGCGAGATGGGCTACCCCGGGACACTCAAGGTCCAGGTCACCTACACCCTGACAGCGCGCGGCGAGTGGCGCATCGACTACTCGGCGACCACGGACCGGGCGACCGTCGTCAACCTCACCAGCCACACCTACTTCAACCTGGCGGGCGAGGGCAGCGGGCCGATCCACGACCACACCCTCGAACTGGCCGCCGCCCGCTTCACCCCGGTCGACGCGGGCCTCATACCGACCGGCGAACTGGCCCGCGTGTCAGGTACCCCCTTCGACTTCCGGCGTACGAAGCCGATCGGCCGGGACATCCGCCAGGGCCATCAACAGCTCCTGTACGGCAAGGGGTTCGACCACAACTGGGTCCTGGACAAAGGCAGTACGCCGGACCCCGAGTACGCACTCACGCTCGCCGAGCCGCACTCCGGCCGGGTGATGAAGATGTACACCACCGAGCCGGGAATGCAGTTCTACAGCGGCAACTTCCTGGACGGCACCCTGGTCGGCACCTCGGGCCGCACCTACCGCCAGGGCGACGCCCTCTGCCTGGAGTCCCAGCACTTCCCGGACTCCCCCAACCACCCCGCCTTCCCGTCCACGGTACTGCGCCCGGGCGAGACGTACCGGACGTCGACCGTGCACGCCTTCTCGACGCGCTGAGGTGTTTGGATCCGGGTACCGCCTTCCGCTCAGCCGGCGAAGGCGGTACCCGGCATTCCGCGTCCCATACCGGGCAGCACCAGGAGCGACCCGGAGAGCGGGTGCGGCTGCCGCAGACCGGTCCGGGCCGTGGTGACGTACAAGTCGGTGAGGTCCGGGCCGCCGAAGGCACAGGCGGTGGGGCGGCGCACCGGCAGCTCGACGACCATCCCGAGCGTGCCGTCCGGGTCGTAACGGCGCACCGCGGCCCCGTCCCAGAGCGCCACCCAGACGCAGCCGTCGGCGTCGACGGTGAGCCCGTCGGGAAAGCCGTCCTTGTCCTCGATCAGCGCGAACGGCCGTCTGTCGTGGCCAAATCGGCCATCAAAATCAAGAACATCGATGCGCCGGGTCGGGCTGTCGACGTAGTACATGAGCCGCCCGTCCGGGCTCCAGGCGGTGCCGTTGCTGACTGCCACCGGGCCGGGCAGCGCGGTGGCCGCGCCGTCGCCCGCGATCCGGGTGAGGGAGCCGCCGCCGGGCGCCTCGTCGTAGCGCATCGTTCCCGCCCACAGGGCGCCGTCCGGCGCGACCGCGGCGTCGTTGCCGCGCCGCCCGGGCACGGGGTCCCGCAGCAGCCACGAGAAGGCGCCGTCGGGGCCGTAGAGCCCGATGCCGTCACGGAGGTTGACGACGAGGCCGCCGCCCGCGCGCGGCTTCGCGGCGCCGACGTGCTGCCCGGTCGCCATGACCGTACGCCGTCCGCTGGCCGGCTCGTACGTGTGGATCCGTGACGACAGGATGTCGACCCAGATCAGCCTTCCGGTCACCGGGTCCCAGGTGGGCCCCTCGCCCAGCTCGGCGTCTGCCCGCACCGCCACCTCGGGATTCATCGCACGCCCCGGTGGCCGAGCCGCACGGACAGGTCGCCCGCGCCCTTCAGCGCCAGCTCGGCGAGCTCCGTCTCGCGCGCCTCGCTCCACCTGATCATCGGTACGGAGATGGACAACGCGGCGACGACCCGGCCCGCGCTGTCGCGCACGGGGGCGGCCACGCAGCTGACGTCGGGGTTGGACTCCCGGTGCTCGAACGCGGTCCCCCGGACCCGTATCTCGCCGAGCGCGGTGCGCAGGGCGGTGGGGTCGGTGATGCTGTCGGCTGTCATGGCGACGAGCTCGACGCCGCCGATCCTGGCGTCGAGCTCGGCCTCCGGCAGCGAGGCGAGCAGCATCTTGCCCACGGAGGTGCAGTGGGCGGGGAGACGGCGGCCGGCCGCCGAGACCATGCGCACAGCGTGGGTGGAGTCCACTTTGGCGATGTAAATGACGTCGGTGTCTTCCAGGATCGCCACATGGACGGTCTCGTCGCACGTCTCGGCGACCTCGCGGGCCACCTGCTGCCCCTCGGCGGCAAGGTCCAGCTGCTCGGCGTACCGACTGCCGAGCTGATAGGTGCGGACGCCGAGCCGGTAGCGTCCCGGCTGCTCGGGCGCCGCCACCAGGTAGGAGCGGGCGGCCAACGTGGTCACCAGCTCGTGGACCGTCGTACGCGGAAGCCCGAGCCTGCGCACGACGTCCGGCGCGGAGAGCGGCGCCTCGCTCTCCAGGAAGAGTTCCAGCACGTCCAGCGCCCTGGCCACCGCCGGCACGAGTCGCCCCATGGCCCGCCACCCACCCTCTATGTTCGAAACTCCGGTCAACGACCGGAATGACGAACACAGGCTAGCGACAGGTTGGTTCAGGGGGCAATGGGCGGGAGGGGCTGGGCGCGGAGGCGCTGGGGAGGCCGCTTCAGCGCGAACAGCCGGAATTCAGAGCCACCGCTGTGCGGCCTCAACGCTGTCCCCGCCGCTGGTGTTGAACGCGATGGCCGCCTGTGGAGCATGCCGGTGGATCAGGTTCACGATCTGCTCAAAAAACGGAAGCAACTGCTCCGCCTTACGGATTCCCCCGCCGACGACCACCACGTCCCATGGGCGGCTGGTCAGCGACGCGACGAGTGCGGACTCGGCCGATTCATCGAATACGACCAGCGCCATGGCCGCGTCGATGCCGTGTTCCCCGAACCTTGTCAGCTCCGAGTCGAGAGCGGCGCGGAGATTGTTCCCGTCGATGCCGGGGATCGCTTGCGGGTCGTATCCGATGACAAGTACAGAAGACATACGGCCAACCTAACGGGGCCCGGCCCGGGCGTGACCGGCCGGGCGGGTGCTCAGCGCGTGCGTCCGGTGGACGCTGACGCGGTCGGGATCCCGTGAGCGGTGACGAGGCGGGCGTTGCCTTCGGCGAGTTGGTACGCCAGGCCGACGACGCCGGTGTGGGCGGCGGCGACCTGGTCGGCGAGAACGCGGGATCGGTCCAGGAGCAGGTCCACGGTGTGCAGTATGTGCGCGTCGATGAGGTCGCTGTCCGAGGTGAGACCGGCGGCGCGGGCGGCCAGCACGCTCGGGGTGACGCGCTCGACGACGTCCCGGACGTACCCGGCGGCGGGCAGCCCGTCCTCGACGGCGGCGCGGGCGGCCGCGACGGCACCGCAGGAGTCGTGCCCGAGGACCACGACGAGGCGGCAGTCCAGCACGCTCGTGCCGTACTCGATGCTGCCCAGGACCTCCGGTCCCAGGACGTGCCCGGCAGTGCGGACCACGAAGAGGTCACCGAGCCCCTGATCGAAGATGATCTCGGCGGCCAGCCTCGAATCGGAGCACCCCAGCAGCACCGCGAAGGGCTTCTGCGCCGGTGCGAGCTCGGCGCGCCGTGCGGCGTCCTGGTTCGGATGCGACGGTGCCCCGGCCACGAAGCGCCGGTTCCCGGCGAGCAGGGCGTCGAGAGCGTCGGAGGGAGAAACGGGAGTGGATGCCATGTCGGCAGACTCTACGAGGCGGGCGGCGGCGCGTGCACGGTGCGGGGCTGCACTGTGCACGCGCAAGTTGACGCGTCGGCCGCAGGCGTGCCGCCCTTGCTGTTGGCTGTTGGCCGCCGGAGGTGTCAGGAAGCCCGGTGGGCCACGCGGATCTTGGACTGGCCGTGCTTGCGTGTCTCCCAGTCGTCCATGAACCGTGCGGCCAGGCCGTGCCGCTCGGCGAGTGCGACGAGCGTGGAGGTGCGGTAGTAGAAGTCCTCGCGCAGTACCTGGTGTTCCGCGCCCTCCGTACGGTCGAAGGTGAAGTCGAAGAATCCGTCCGGCCGCAGGATACGTCCCACGTGCGCGAAGCACTCCTCGATGACCTCGATCGGTGAGTGCGAGAAGACACTGTGGGCGTGGACCACATCGAAATGGGAATCCGGCAGAAAATCGAAGGTCAGGTTCTGGGTGATCGTCAGGTGTGGCAATTTCGCCTGGAGGCCTTGGGATGCCACGGTGGCCTTCGCCGCGATGAGGATGTCGGGGGATATGTCTATGCCGTAGTAGTGGCCCGCGTCCAGGAATTCGATGAACCGCCAGCCGGCCCGCAGGTTTCCGCAGCCGATGTCCAGCATGCGCTGGTCCGGGCTCAGTCCGTGTTCCCGCAGATAGTCGAACTGCATCTTGCCCAGCGCCAGCCAGCGGTCGTGCGTCTTGCTGCCGACGGCCGCCTCCGGACTGCGGGCGGCGTCGGAGGCCATCACGGCGCGATAGTAGTCGACATGGTCGGGGTGCTTCAGGCGCAACCAGGTGTCTCTCGCCGTACGTTTGACGTGCGGGGCGATACGGGCCGGGTTGGAGATCGCGTAACGGATTCTGTGCGAAACACTCGACCTGTTGACCGAAACCGATCTGGCCTTCTTCTCAGGCATACCAGCCCTTCCGTGAGCGGAGTCTACGGAAATGACTGTAGGCAGCGATCAGTTGGGACTCATCCCTCGTGCGGCCGAACCCGATGGCTCCTCCTCAAGTGCCATATCCGTCGGAAGAAGGACGGGAGAAGGCGCACTGGGCGGCGGGCGGCCATCACGGCAACACGACCTCGCAGGCGTTCGGCGCCCCGCTGCCGTCGGTGCCGTTCCAGAAGACGGCCGGGCGGTGATTGCCGTGCTCCCAGTCCATCTGCGGCACCGGGGCAGGGGCGGCGATACTGGTCTCGGGCAGGGTGTACACCGCGCCTATGGGGTCGGCGCCGGCCCGGACGGCCGCAAGACCGACGGGCGCCACGCTGAGGTGGCCGGCGCAGTCGGTTCCGGTCCAGGCGATGCGGACGGAACCGCGGGACGATGTGAAGGCCGCGCGCTCGCGGCTCGCAGATGCTCCACTGCGCCGATCTCACCACCACCGGAGTGTCCGTCGCCGGTACGTCCGAGTTCGTGAAGGCGAAGGAAAGGGCCCCGTCGGAGGCCGTCCCCATCCACACGGTGCCTCCCCAGCCCCGGCCCATGTTAGGGACCGGGCCGCGCGGGCTGCCGAGGAAGGGCAGGGGGGATCGTCTCGCCGAAGTCGATCCGGCCGGTCTGGGCGAGGACGACACGGCCGCACTGGTCGACCATGTGGCGGACCGGACGCCGGTGGCCGGATGCGCGTGCGGACCGGATCCCGTGCGCCCTGCCCCTGGGCCACTCACCCCCGTATCGGCACCGCCACCGTGGTCGCGGCCGGAACCGGGGATCGGTGATCCGCCGGACCCGACTGCCGAGACCGACCCGGCTCGCTCCTCCCGTACGCGGGTCGCCCGCATCACTCCCCCGCCGTCAACGGCGTTGTGGTCGGCGACGAGCAACGCGCTGCGGTCGGGGGCGCGAGCAGGCCGACCTCGACTCGATCTCAGTCCGTACCCGGGATGTATGCCAGCCCATGAGCACCAGGTTCGCCCGTCTTGGCGATGTCCAACCGGCTCAGCTCCCGCAGCGTCTCCAGGTCGACGATGTGAACGGTGGACGAGACGACGCAGGACACGTACGCGATCCGGCCGTCGGGCGACGACGTGATGGTCAGCGGGAAGAGCCCCACTTCGAGCTCGCCCAGGCGCTTGCGGGTGTCGGCGGAGAACACCGTGAGGCGGCCCGGCGCTTGGCGGCCGAGCTGGGACGCCGGGTCGGGTTCCATGCGCACTTCGCCCACCAGCAGCTTTCCCGTCGAGGTGAGGTGCACCGGCAGGACGACGCTGTCCGTGGGCAGGGTGTCGACGACGGACGCCGTCCGGGCACCGATGACCTTGATTCCCGTTTCCGGCCGGTTCTCAGCGACGGAAAGGAAGGAACCGGCGTACGGCGAGGCGACGTAGGCGTACGCGCCATCGGCCGAAACGGCGAGTCCTTCACTGCCCGGCACCTCGACCTTCGCGGTGAGGACGCCCCGTTCGAGGTCGACCACCGACACGAACGGCGCTTCCTTGTTGGTGGCGTAACCCGTCCTCCCCGAAGGGTCGATGGCGAACCAGTGCGGGCCTGGTGCGTCCGTGTCGATCCTGCCCAGGGGCCGACGGGTCTCCGTGTCGATCACCACGACTCCGCCGGGGCGGTCCCCCGAGCCCTCCACGCTGACGTAGAGACGACGGCGTGCCGTGTCCAACGCCAGCCCGTGCGGGCCGTGTTCCGGGGCAAGGTCGACGACTTCGACGATGCGGCGCGTGTCGGGGTCGATGACGGTCAGCTCGGTGCGTCGGCCGCCGTTCGCGTGGTAGTAGCCCGAGTGGTACGAGGTGGTGCACCACAGCAGGCGCTGCGTCGGGTCGAAGCACAACTCATGGGGCTCGGCGAGGATGTCGATGGTCTCGATGTGCCGGTCGGAGGCGGCATCGAAGAACGAGACGGTCGGCCCGCTCTGACTGACCACTGCCAGTACGTCGCCGTCCCGACCGGCGTGGGGGGACTTGTGCGTGGAGGACACAGAAGGCACAGAGGGCACAGAAGGCTCCTTGGAAGGGCGGAAAAGGGTGTCCCGCGACGCGTCTCGCGGATGTCTTCCACTCTCGCCACGGGAGGGCTCCGCAACAATGCAAGAATGAGCACCTAATCATTGACTCAGGCGCAAACATGCAGCTCAGGAGTATCATTGGATCTCAATCTGCTGCGAGCCCTGGATGCTCTGCTCCAGGAGAACAGCGTGACCCGCGCCGCCGAGCGACTCGGCACGTCACCCGCGGCCGCCAGCCGTACGCTTGCCCGGCTGCGGCGTGCCGTCGGTGACCCGATCCTGGTCCGCGCGGGGCAGGGGATGGTCCCCACCCCGCGTGCCCTGGAACTCCGGGACGAGGTCAGCGCGTTGCTGCGCGGCTGCGACAACGTCCTGCGGCCCGGCGCCGGTTTCGACGCCGTGCATCTCCAGCGCACGTTCACCGTGCAGGCCACCGACCTGCTCCTGACGGGGCTGGCCGGGACCTTGACCGACCGGATCCACGCGGAGGCGCCACACGTGGACGTCGTCTTCCTGCCGGAGGCGATCGAGGGCGGACCGGCTCTGCGGCAGGGTTTGGTGGACGTGGAACTGGGCGTCCTCGGACATCTGGACCCGGAGATCCGCACCCAACACCTCACCGAGATGGCACTGGTGGGCATCGCCCGCAGCGGTCACTCCCTCTTCGACGGGCGGATCACCGCCCGCCGTTTCGCCGCGGCCGACCACATCGGCATCTCCCGGCTCGGCAAACGCCTCGGGCCCATCGACGGCGCACTCGCGGAACGCGGGCTGCGGCGCCGGATCGCGGTCGTCGTACCCAGCCATACGAGCGCGATGATGCTCGCCCGAACCACCGATTTCGTCGCGCTCACCCTGGCCGGCTGGCTCCCGGACACCATCTCCGCGCTGGGGTTGCGCACCTTCCCCGTCCCCCTCGACCTGGCGCCCCTGGAGCTGGGAATGGCCTGGCACCCGCGCAACTCGACCGACCCGGGGCACCGCTGGTTCCGCGACCACTTGGCGGCCGCGGTGCTGGCCCCGTCCGGCACGAAGCCCGGCACGGAGTCCGGCACCAAGCCCGGTACGGAGTCCGCCCCGAGGGACAGCCGGCCCCCGTCCCATCCCGCCCCCCGGTGACGCAGACACCGTCGCCAATCAGCCGATGACCAGGCAGAAGGGATGCCCGGCCGGATCGGTGAAGACCCGCCACCTCCCCCCACCCGGCTGATGCTCCGGCTTGCCCGCGCCCAGCTCAAGCAGCCGGGCCTCGGCCTCGTCGAGATCGTCGACCTCGAAGTCAATGTGCATCTGCTGGGGAACGGTCTGCGCGGGCCAGCCCGGGGCCTGGTAGTCGTCGACCCGCTGGAAGCCGATGAAGAGCCCGTCCGCGCTGTTGAGACCGGCGAACTCGGCGTCCGACTTCGGGTGGGGTTCGAGGCCGGTGGCCTGTTGGTAGAACGCCGCCAGAGCCAGCGGATCGGGGCAGTCCAGCGTTATCGCGGTCAACTTCATCTTCAGAGGCATGGCAACTCCGGGCCGGCCGGTGGACTTTGGCAGCGATCATCCCATCCCCCGTCCCCATGCGAGTACGGGGCGCCAAATGGTGACCGCGCCTGCGTGAAGCATTGACGGGAACTTCACGCCGGAGCTACTTTGCCCCCGCCCGAAAGTCCCCGTATCTGGTCAACGTTCATGTACATGACCTACGGCCGGGGCGCATTCGATGACGGTTCCGACGTGAGGACAAGCGATGTCGCTTGATCGCCGAGACGTATTGCGATGCGGGGCAACCGCCGCCGCGGCAGCCGCTGTTCCGCTCCAGCCGGCGCCCGCCGCGGCAGCGCCGGGGGCCGGGACTGGAGCCGGGGCCGGGGCCGGCACGGCGGACCACGCGAAGATCGTGGCCGCCTACCGGGAGCTCCAGATCGGCAGCAACCGGAGCTCCCCCCAGAGAAACCGGGCAGTGGCAGCCCTGGACCAGGTCGCGCTCGGCTACGACGCGGCCATGAACGTCGCCGCCGACCAGCTCTGGCCGGATCTGCCGGTCGGCCCCGGCAGCACCTACTTCCCCTCGATGTACTACCGGCTGCGGACCATCGCCGTGGACTGGGCCACCCCCGGATCCGCACTCTCGGCCCGGCCGGAGGTGCCCGAACGCATTGTCGCCGCGCTCAACACCCTCTACCGCACCCAGTACAACGAGAACACCGCCGAGATCGGCAACTGGTACTCGTACGAGATAGGTGTGCCGTACTGGCTGCTCCAGACCGTCGTGGCGCTCGGCGACCGGCTGCCCGCCGCCGACCGGGAACGCGTTCTGCGCCCGGTCCTTCGCTTCGTCGCCGATCCCAACCGCCGCACCTCCTCCCCCGCCGTGGTGGAAACGGGCGCCAACCGCGCGGACAAGGCGCTCATCACCGTGGTGTCCGGCGCGCTCGCCGCCGACTCCGCCCGGGTAGCCGTCGGGATCGCGGCCGTCACCGACACGGCGGGCGGCGGCGCGGCGGACCTGACCCGGCGCACCACCCAGGGCGACGGCTACCACCCCGACGGCTCGTTCGTCCAGCACGACGTGGTGCCCTACCCCGGCCACTACGGGCTGGTCCTGCTCAGTGCGGTCGCCGCCCTGACGTATGTCACCCATGGCACCGCGACCCGGCTCGCGCCCGCCGTGCGGGAGAAGTTCGAGCAGGTCGTCACCGATGTGCACGCGCCCTTCCTGTTCGCCGGCTCGATGATGGAGACGGTGCGCGGCCGGATGCTGTCCCGCCAGGGCGAGACCGGGCACGACGCGGGCCATCAGTTCATCGCCGCGGTGGTGCTGCTGGCGAGGACCGCCACCGGGGCGGCCCGGACCCGGTTCCCGCAACTCGCGGCGCGCTGGATCGCCGAGGGCACCTGGGCCCCGTACCTCGACGTCTCGAACGTGGGCCGGTTCGCGGGCGGCCTCCAGTCCGTCGGCGTGCCCGAGGTCGAGTTCGCCGAGCAACTGCCCGCCGTACGAAGGGATCTGACCGGCACGGCGATGCACCGGACGTTCCCGCAGATGGATCGGATGGTGCACGTCACGGACCGCTGGTCGGCCTCGCTCGGCACCGGCTCGACGCGCATCTGTCGCTACGAGTCCATCAACGGCATGAACCTGCACGGCTGGTACACGGGCGACGGTGTACTCTACACCTTCCTGCCCCAGCAGCAGGGCCATTACAGCGATGCCTACTGGCCCACGGTCGACGCCACGCTCCTGCCCGGTGCCACAGTGAAGGAAGCGGCCCCGCCGCCACTGCTCGCCGACCCGCCGCGCACCAGCCGTTCGTTCTCGGGCGGCGCGCGCTTCGACCACCAACACGGCCTCCAGGCACTCGACTTCGTGTCGCAGGACGGCACCCTGTCCGCCAAGAAGTCGTGGTTCTTCACCCCCGATGCGGTCATCTGCCTGGGCGCGGCCATCACCGACTCCTCCGGCGCCCCGGTCCGTACGGCGATCGAGAACCGCAACCTCGGCGAGAACCGCACCGCCGCCCTGCTCGTCGACGGCCGCCGTGACACCTCGCCGCTCGGCCGCCCCACCGTCGTGCCCCACGCGCGCTGGCTGCACCTGGACGGTACGGCCGGGTACGTACTCCTCGACGGCTACGACAAGAAACCGCTCACGCTGCTGCGCGAGGACCGCACCGGCACGTGGCTGGGCATCGACACCGGCGCCAACACGCACGGCACCTCCGACCCGTACACCCGCCGCTACCAGAAGATCGTGCTCGGCCACGGGGGCCGCCCCACCGGAGCGAGCTACGCCTACGCCGTGCTGCCGGGCGCCTCACCCGCCCAGACGCGCCGGGCCGTCGGCCGCTGGAAGGTGCTGTCCAACTCGGCCCAGGCGCAGGCGGTCCGCCTCGACGGACAGCTGACCGCCGCGTCGTTCTTCACCGCGGGCGCTGTCGACCGGGTGCAGGTCTCCGGGCCCGCCACCGCGCTGTGGGGCCGTACTCACAAGGGCTGGACCTGCGCCCTCGCGGATCCGGCCCAGACCCAGGGCACCGTGCGCGTCACGGTCGATTCCGGCGGTCACCGTGTCGTACACGCGGATCCCACCGTCACCGTGGTGGCCACCCGCCCCGAGCTGGTGGTGGACATCAAGGTGGCGGGGTCGTTCGGCGCGACCCACTCCTTCACCGTCGCCAGGTAGTCCTCTCGGCTACGAGGTCATCGACCTTCGACAGCTCCCGCGGGTATGGCGTGTTCGGCGGCACGGCTGACGTGCTCCCACGCGGCCCAGGTGTCCATGCGCTTGCGGGAGATGTCGAAGGCGAGGTCGTAGACCATGCTGCCCAGCAGCAGGCGCAGCGGCGGCTCGTCGCTGTCGACGAGCTTGAGCAGTGCCTCGGCGGCGAGTTCCGGGTCGCTGTCGACGGAGCCCTCGGCGAACTGCTTCTCCAGCTCCGCCCGCAACGGGGCATACGTCTCAAGGGCAGTTGTGCTGTGCATCGCGCTGTAGAGGTCGGTCCAGTAACCGCCGGGCTGGACGATGCTCACCTTCACCCCGAAACCGGCCGCCTCCATGGCCAGTGCGTCGCTCATGCCTTCCAGGGCGAACTTGCTGGCGCTGTAGATCCCGGTGCTGGGGAAGCCGGCCAACGCGCCGATGCTGGAGATCTGGACGATGTGCCCGGAACCCTGCTCGCGCAGAGTGGGCATCACCGCCTGGCTCACCCACATCGCGCCGAAGAAGTTGATGTCCATCTGGGCACGGGCCTCGGCTTCGGTGAACTCCTCGATCATGCCCATCGACAGCATCCCCGCGTTGTTGACGACGATGTCGAGCCGCCCGAAGTGTGCGACCGCCTCGGCCACGGCGGTGAACGCCGCGTCCCGATCGGTCACATCAACCGTGAGGGGCAGGACCCGCCCGGGGTGGGCGGCCGCGAGTTCCTCCAGCGGCTCGGTACTGCGTGCCGCGGCCACGACACGGTCGCCCGCGGCCAGGGCCGCCTCGGCGAAGGCACGACCGAGGCCGCGGCTGGCGCCCGTGATGAACCACACGCGGTCTGTCTTACCGGCTGACGTGCGCATATGCGTTGCTCCCCATCTGATGCGAGACGCAACGTCTCGCTTGATGCGGCAACTATGCCCCCGCCCGGCGCCCCAGTCAAGACGGACCGTCTCGTCTGCTTCGCACGCCTCACACCGTCTTGATGCCGCCGCCCTCAACGACGTAGTCGGCGCCCGTGATGCTGGCCGCACGGTCGGAGGCAAGGAACGCGACGACGGCGGCGACCTCGTCGGGCTCGACCATGCGGCCGGTGGTCATACCCATCGCCGCGGGCACGGCGGACACGAAGTCGCGGTGCCCGACGCCGTTCGCCTCGGCGAGGCGGGCGCCGAAGCTGTCGTCGTCCTCCCACATGCCCGTACGCGTCGGGCCGGGAGAGACGGTGTTCACCCGTACACCCTGCGGCCCAAACTCCTCGGACAGCGCCTTGCCGAACGCATTGAGCCCCGCCTTCGCGGCGCCGTACTCGATCGGGCCCGTGCCCGGCAGCCGGGCGGACATCGACGATATGTTCACCACCGAACCGCGCCGCTCCAGGATGCTCGGCAGCAGTCGGCGGGTGACCCGGACCGTCCCGAAGAGGTTGACCTCGAAGCTCTGCTCCCACAGGGCGTCGTCGGTCGCGAGGAACCCGTCCAGGGTGAAGGCGTCTCCGCCGCCGAGGTTATTGACGAGGATGTCCACACCGCCGAGCGCCGCGAGTGCCTGCGCCCCCAACTCCTCGGCGCCTTCGGGCGTACTCAGGTCGACCGCGACCGGGTGGGCGCCGGCCTCCTTCAGTTCGGCGGTGATCGTGCGGGCCGCGCCGACCACTCGTACACCCTCCGCGATGAGCTGCCGCGTGATCGCGAGACCGACACCTCGGCTTGCTCCGGTGACGACCGCGGTCTTCCCGGCGAGTTCGAGCTCCATGTCCGACTCCTCAAAGGTTTTTGAACTAGAGGTACAAAATACGTCCACAAAAAGGGCGTTCGGCCGACGACGCCGAACAACCACGGCCCAGCACAACCGCAACGAACTACAACGACCCCATCACCGCGTCCACGACCCGCCGCAACTGCGTGGCATCCTCGGCGGTCTTCGCCAGTACGCGCATGCCGATCACCGTCGCGAGCAGCCAGGCGGCCAGTGTCGCCGCGTCGCGGCCGACGTCGATCTCACCGGCTCGCCGGCCTTCCTCGATGGTCGCACGGAAGGCGCTCTCCGTACGCGCGAACATCTTGCGTACGGTGTCGGCCGTCTCGGCGTCCGAAGAAGCCGACTCAGCAGCGGCGTTGACCGCCATGCAGCCGCGCCGGTCCGGGTCGCCCAGGTCGAGCTCGACCAGCGCTTCGAGCGCACCCCGCAGCCGGTCCTTCGCCGTGCCGGGGTGGTCGAGGAGTTCCGCCAGCCACTCGGCCTGCGAGTCGCGGTAGCGGGCGAGCGCCTTTTCGAACAACGCGTGCTTGCTGCCGAAGGTGTTGTACAGACTGCCCTTGCCGATGCCGAGCTCGTCCACGAGGTCCTGCGGCGTCGTCGCCGCGTACCCCTTGCGCCAGAACACGCCCATCGCGCGCTCCACCGCCACGTCCGGATCGAACTGCTTCGGCCTGCCCATGGACTTACCGTAGCACCGTTTTTGACCTTGAGGTCAAATAGAAGGCTCCCAACCGGGAGCCCCCGGCGCCCGGTCGGCCGCACGCCGGTGAATGGCATGCGGGGCCTCTCCGCGCACTCCGGGCCGAACGGCAAGCCTTTCCTGACCGCCCACGAGAACGACAGCTTCCCCGCCTGCCCATCGCCGCCGACCTCGTCCGCCCGACCAGCCGGCCGGTTCAGGCCGGACGGTCCGCCGTGACCAGCCATGACGCGCTGCGCAGCCGGACCGTGCCGCCGGGCGTCTCGTGGGGGCGCAGCCATTCCCCGAGCGTCCGGCGAGCACGGTCCCGGGTCGCCTCGTCCACCTGCGTCATGAGGTGGCTGCCAGGTCCCGTGCCCAGCAGGAAGTCCGCCGCGTCCCCGGCTCCGCTCCCCCAAGTCCCGTACGCCTGGGCCTCAGTGACCGTGACGGCGGTGAACCCGGCCGCCGTGAGGACTTCGCGGATACGGGCCGGGTCGGCCAGCGAGAACATTCCGGGCAGCCCCGGCCGTGTCAGATCACCGAGCGGCAGCAGGCCGTTCAGGGCCGAGAGCGCCTCGACCCAGCCATTGCCCGTGGCAGCGGCCGGACAGACGAACGCCAGCCGCCCGCCCGGCCGCAGCGCCCGCCCGATGTTGCCGAAGGCGGCGACGGGGTCGGCGAAGAACATCACCCCGTAGCGGCTGAGCGCCGAGTCGTAGGCGGCCGGCTCGAAGGGGTGGACCTGGGCGTCGCCCTGCTCGTAAGCGAGGTGGGACAAGCCGTCGCGCTCCGCCCGGGCGCGAGCCTCGGCCAGCATCGGGCCGGAGAGGTCGAGGCCGAGCGCGTGCCCACGGGGCGCCCTGAGCGCGGCGAGCCGCGTGGTCTGGCCGGAGCCGCAGCCGATGTCGAGGACCCGGCACTCCTCGGTGAGGGCGGCGGCGTCGAGCAGCGGCTCGTTGAAGCCTTCGTTCACGGCGTTCCAGCGGTCCTGGTTGCGGGCCCAGTGGGTGCCTTCGGGCCCGTTCCAGGCCTGCGCCTGTTCGGTGTTGACGACGTCGAGCACGGGTGCCTCCTGTGGTGCGACAGAGAATGGGCGTGCGCCCAAACGGTATGGGCGCACGCCCATACTGGCAACCCCCGCTAGGATCCGCAGGGCGGGGAACACACCCGGTAACCACGGCAGCAGACGGCACCAGTACGGGAGAACGCCCATGTCACCGCGCGGAGTGGCGACGCCAGATGTACGGGAGCGGCTCTTCGCGGCCGCCGAGCGGGTCCTCGAAAGCGGCGGCCCCGGCGCGCTCACCAGCCGTGCCGTCACCACCGAGGCGGGGTGCGCCAAGGGGCTGCTGCACGCGCACTTCGCGGGCCTCGACGAGTTCGTCGCGGAGCTCTGCCTCGACCGGTTCGCCCGCACGGCCTCGAAGGCCGAGGCGCTCTCGGGGCTCGTCGGGCAGGGCTCGGTGGCGGGGAACCTGCGGGCCGTCGCCCTCGGGCTGCTCGACTCGGGCGGCCCTGCCGTCGCGGGCCTCGCCATGACGCGCCCGGTGGCCGCGCTGCGCATCCGAGAGGCGCTGGAGGCGGGGGCGCCCGGTTTCGCCGCGATCCAGCAGGCCATCGCGGAGTACCTGGTCGCCGAAAGCCGGCTCGGCCGCGTGGCGCACACCGTCGACCCGGACAGCACGGCCCTGGCCGTGGTGGGCGCCGCCCACCACCTCCTGCTGACCAGCTGGCCGGGCACACCCGACCCACGGGAGCAGCTGAAGCGCCTCGTGGTGGGTCTGGTGGAAGGGTAGGGCGGGCCCACGGCAGAGGGGCCGGGCGGCCGCAAGATGCCCGAGCAAGTAACGGAACCCCCACCTCCGCCATGCGAAGTCCAGGGCCCAACGGCCCTCCTGATCCGGTACGGTGCCTCGTTCAGGCCGTCAGCGTCCGCCAGCGCCGTCAGGAGACACCGTTGCACGCCCCAGTCGAGACGTCCCGAGTACTGGTAGCCCTCCATGAGACCGTCGCCGCGGCCGAGGAGGGGCAAGGGGGCGCGCTGTGGCGGCTGTCGGAACAAGGCAGACAGCTCGACGCCAACTTGGTGCGGCTGTCTCCGGACGCGGCCGTGGTCGAGCACGTCGAATCCGAACTGGACGTGCTGTTGTTCGTCGTCGAAGGGGACGGCCACCTCGACAACGGGGTGGAGCGGCAGACCCTGGAGCCGGGGGCCGTGGCGTGGCTGCCGAGAACGGCACGCAGGGCGCTCCTCGCGGGGCCGAACGGCCTCGCGTACCTCTCCGTCCACCAGCGACGCCCCGGGCTGCGGATCGGCTTCCGTACCGCCGGCCGCGACGAAGGCGGCGAGGCGCCCTGCTCGCTGGACCGCGTCTGCCCGGCATGCGGACGGATGGCAGGAGAAGCGGACGCGCGCTACTGCGCTCGATGCGGCGAGGAACTGCCGACCCGAGAATGACCGCTCGCCCCAGCTGCCACCCGTACCGCCGCCGCTCACGGACCACAGCGGCTGCGACGTAGGCGGCGCCGGGGGCTGATGGTCCCAACCTGTCCGGCGCCTACGTCCTTCGTACGAAGAAAACGCCCTACCGAACTACCTCACACGCGGCGAAGAAAACCTCAAGTCGCGTACGAGTTCGCGGCCGCCGAGATCCCGGTCATCGATGAGCCCTGCCGTCGCCTCCGGCGTCCGCCATGTCCTGGCTCGGCGCCGCTGCTGCCGCACTGCCCGCCGTGGCGAGCTTGGCGATGGCTGCCGACAGCTGCTTCCTGACCCCCTTCGGCAAGGGGTCGCCTCCGGCCGAGTCGACCACTTGCTGGGCCACGCGGTTCAGTTTGGTGTTGGTGTTCTGGGACGTCATGACCAGTACGCTCCAGGCGTCCTCCGGACTGATGGCGAAGGCGGCCATGAGAATGCCGCGGGCCAGGTCGATGGTCCCCCGGCTCTCCATCGCCCGCCGCAGCTGCCCGAGTTCAAGTCTCGGATCCGCCTCTGGGCCCGTGTCGACGGGCTCTGCAGAGTATGACGGCTGCGCCATGGCCATCTCCCGATGTGCTCCGGATGCCTGGGTCCATCCTCCGCGCCCAGAGTCGCCCGCGAACGGGAGACACGTCAAGAGATACATGAAGTCAGATTCGCCTGTTCCTATACACGAAGCTCAGGGCGTACGATCTGACCATGAATGGAGTGCCGGAACCGCACACAGGATGGACGTTCATCACCAGCCACGCGCGCGTGCTCGCCGTCATCGCCGACAACCAGAACGCACGGATCCGCGACATCGCCGCGCACTGCAGACTCACGGAACGCGCCGTCCAGAAGATCGTTTCCGATCTGGAACAGGCCGGATTCCTCTCCCACACCCGCGCGGGGCGCGGCAACACCTACCGTATCGAGCCGGGCAAGGTCCTGCGCCACCCGGCCGAGGCCGAGGCGGGCCTCACTGTCGCCGCCCTCCTCGGCCTGCTCGCCCAGGACGAGGCCCGCCGCGCCGAACTGCTCCACAGCAGCGTGCGCATACGTTCCGACGAACGCGACGGGGACCGCTGACCCGCGGCCTCGCAAGCTGCCGCGTACCTCTGGTGCGGGTCGATGCCGCGCAGCCGGTCCTGAACCGAGCAGGGGAGACAACTGCGCGCCGGCCCGGTCAGTGGCCCCCGCTCGGACGGTCGCAGCCGGTGTGGTCGGGGTAGCCGCCGAAGGCCTCCGCCTTGGTGGAGTCACGGTTCATCGTGCCTTCCACGCACAACGGGAACGCGTCGATGAGGAAGCCCACGCCGGTGGCGCCGTCCTGGTACGACCGCACCTGCCCGGCCGAGTAGCCGAGGCGGGTGAGCGCGCCGCTGGTGCTCTCGGGGGCGAAGTCACCGCGCTTGCGCAGCGGTTCGAGCGCCTTCTCGGCGCGTCCGACGGCCGAGAGTCCCTCGCAGCGCTGCCGCCCGTGCAGCGGGAAGGGAACCATGAACCCGTGGTTCTCGGCGTAGTGGTCGGTGGGCGGCACGGCCGGGCCCGTGGTGGCCGGGGTCGTCGGTGGCGCCGACGTGGGGCTCTCACCCGGGCACGGGAAGTCCACCGGCTTGCTCGGCGTCGCCGCCGGGGTCCGCGAGGGCCGGTCCGCCCCGGCGCTGTCCCCAGCCCGCTCCGTACCGCACCCCGCCACCAGCACGGCCAGCACCGCCACTGGCAGCACTCCGGCACGCCTCCCCGCCAAACTGATCATCCTCATGACGCGATTCTCCCCCGCTCGGTCGGGACGGGGTCACCGCACCGTCCGAATGGGCTTGTTCGCCGTCCCGGGCCCGCACTACCTTGCTCAGGTGGATCTCTTCTCACACTCGTGGACGGCTTTGCGCACGGCGGTCGCCGAACTCCCGGACAAGGACTTCGAGCAGCCGTCCGGCTGCACCGGCTGGCTCGTGCGGGACCTCGTGTGCCACCTGGTCATCGACGCGCAGGACGTCCTGATCACCCTCGTCACCCCCGCCGATACGGAACCGACCGTCAACGCGGCGACCTACTGGAACATCGAGGACCGACCACCGACTGGCGAGGACCCGCTCGACGCGCTGACCGTGCGGCTGGCCGCCGCGTACGAGGAACCGCACCTGCTCAAGTTCCACCTCGACGACGTCGGCTCCGCCGCCGGACGCGCGGCCGAACTCGCGGACCCCGGCGCCCGGGTGGGCACTCGCGACGTGGTGCTCACCGTGGGCGACTACCTCTCCGCGTACGTCCTGGAATGGACGCTGCACCACCTCGACCTGATCGCGCACCTCCCGGACGCCGCCGAACCGCACGCCCAGGGCCTGGCACACTCCCGCGCGACGCTGGAGGAGATCGCCGGCGCCGCGTTCCCCGCGTCGTTCACGGACAAGGACGCACTCCTGGTCGGCACCGGTCGCCGGGCACCGACGGAGGCGGAGAAGACCGAACTCGGCGAGCTGGCCGCGAAACTGCCGTTCGTCCTAGGCTGACGAAACGTCAGCTGGTGTGCGGGTGTAGAGGTCGGCAAGGGTACGGACGTGGCAGCACAGGGCCCACGGGTCAAGGGGTTTGAGGAGGAGCCCGGCGGCGCCGAGTCTGTACGCGAGCCGGGCGAGCTGGTTGTCGCGGCTGGTGCCGGTGACCAGGAGGACGGGCAGGTCGCGGGTCTGGTCCAGGCGGTGGAGGTAGTCCAGGGTCTGCAGGCCGTCGATGTGCGGCATCACCACGTCCATCACCACCGTGGCGACGGGCTCGCGCAACACCGTCTTGAGGGCCTGTTCGCCGCTGGTGGCCCGCAGGATCGGGCGTCCGAGCGGGGTGAGCGCGTGTTCCAGGGCGAACAGATTGTCCTCGTGGTCGTCGACCAGCAGAAGCGCCTCCCCCCGTCCCGGCGGTGAGCCGCTTCCGGGCATGCGGGACGACACAGGTGGTACAGGCACAGAAAGCTCCCACTGATCGGCTGCACGGCGATGAGCGGGGCAGCCGCTTCCTGACCACTCCGGAACGGGAGCATATCTACTTTCACCGGCTCGGGGCCACTTGGTGCAGGTTTCTCACCAATGCCTTCGATGGCCAGCCGCGGCTCGCGTCTCCCTGCGGACGTACGGGAGTTGAGCTCGTTCCGGCCCGGAGCCCGTCACTGTTCGGCGAGGAGGATGGGCAGTTTGCGCATGTCGTGGAAGACGACGGTGTCCGGGCCTTCGAGCCGCTCGGCCGGAGTCAGTCCCCCGGCATAACCGAAGGCGCGCATGCCGGCGGCGCGGGCCGCCTCGACGCCGGGACGGCTGTCCTCGACCACCACACACGCCGCCGGGTCGACACCCATCTTCCGGGCGGCGTGCAGGAACAGGTCCGGGGCCGGCTTGCCGCGGGCGACTTCGGTGGCACTGTGGATACGGCCCTCGAAGTGTTCGTACAGGCCGGTGCGGCCGAGGGTGTGGCGCATCTTGTCGTGGGAGCCGCTGGAGGCGACGCACGTCGGCAGGGCGATCGCGTCGAGTGCCTCCGGCAGCCCGTCGACGGGCAACAGCCCCGCATCCACAGCCTCACGGTGGAGCTGCTCGAACCGCTCCCACCAGACGACAGCCGCCTCGTCGCCCAGCCGGGCGGCGATCTGCTCGCCTATGGAGGCGTTGGAACGCCCGATGAAACGGTCGATCACCTCATCCTCGGTGAGCGGCCACCCCAGCTCCGCGCCCAAGGCGACCTGCACACGTACGGCGATGCGTTCGCTGTCGACCAGCACACCGTCGCAGTCGAATATCACGAGTTCAATCGGCTTGATCATCGTCGCAGCATAGAGCCGATCACGAATCCGTACCCGTACCCGTATCTCTCGACCGGCCCTGGGCGTGCAGATACTCCAACGCATCGACCACGACGGTGTGGTCGTGCCAGGCGAGCCAGCGTCCGACCTGCCGGCCGGTGGCGGCGAGGGCCTTCGCCTGGGCCGGGTGCAAGGCCTTCGTGGGGCGTTCAAGGTGTGCGGAGACCATTCCCAGGCACTCACCTGACGCACCGACCAACGGAACGCTGTGGCATGCGCGGCTGCCCGCCGCGAGGATGGTGTGACGTGCCTCGTCGGTGAACACCTCGTCGGTGGCGACATCGTGCACGGTGGTCAACGCCACGTCTCTGGCGGCCTTCGCACATGACGTACCGTCCTCGCCGACGAAGGCGAAGAACTCGACGAAGTGCTCGCTGAGGCCGGTGTGGTGTTCGATGCGCAGCCCGCGGGCGGCCCGGTCGGTGATCTGTACGTTGCCCATGTCCGTGCCCGTGATGGCCAGGCTCTGCGACAGGACCGCACTGAGCACCGCGCCCCGGTTGACATGGCCCGGGTCGTCCACACCGAGCGCGTCCAGCACGGGCGGCTTCCGGCGTACCCGTCCCGGGAACCACAACTCCCTGGGGCCGTCGGGTCTCTGGGTGCGGACAACCGCTTCGGCCAGGAGACGCAGCTTCACGTTGAAGCGTTGCGAGGACTGGCGCAGCAGCGCGAAGGCGCTCTCGGCATCGGGCAGTCTGTAGCGCTCCTGCAAGATGCCCTGGGCGTGCGAGATCAGGGGGCGGCTGCGTACTTGGGCCCGCAGATTGCGGACCTCCTCACGCAGCCGCGCCACCTCCTCGCCCGCCCCCTCCGCCTCCCGCCCGCCGGGCACACCACGGTTGCTCATGTGCTCCATGCCCTTTCCTTCCGGGACCCCGTTCACGCGCTCAGCACGGAGTCGTCGAAGGTACGCGCACCGGGCAGCCGGTGACGTGCGGCGATCACGGCCGCGTCGACGTCGCGCGTCCCCGTCGACACACACAGGGTGTAGGAGACGTCCGCGAGCCGACGACGGGTGGCCTCGCCCCCTTCGGCGGCGTTCAGCGCGCACAGCACGTCATATTCGGCGAGCAGATCACGCAGCACTGCCGGGTGAGCCATCAACATGAGGGAGCCCTCCACTCGATACGGTCAAGACACGTTTCCAACTGCCCCGGCTCCTCGTCCGTACACGCCTCTACAACAGTGATGTCCGGCATGCGCCTCTCGCTCGCCCCTCCCCCTCACCCGTTCCCGGCACCCGCCGCAGAGCCACTCCCAGCGCCACCACCACATACATACACAGCACACCCATCCCCGCCCACCACGGCAGCGGGAAGTATCCGGCGGACGGTGCGTAGTGGGCGACGACCTGGGGGTATTCGGTGAGGGTCTGCTGGGTGGCGAAGCCTGCGGTGGGGGTGGTGCGCAGGAGCCAGCGGGACAGGGGGTCGGGGAGGAGGGGGACGGCCGTCACGGCGTACGGGAGCGCGAGCGTCGTGATCGCTACGAGGATCGCCGGCCAGGTGCGGCGCAGTACTGCTCCTAGAGCGAGGGCGAGCACGGCCGTGAGGGCGAGGACTGCGGCGAGGCCGACCACGACCCGTACTTCCGTGAGCGCGGACGGCTCGATGACGGGGATCCCGTTCGACTTCAGGATCGCCAGTCCGGCCGGGAGCACGGTGCCCACGGAGAGCAGACCGGTCACGAATGTGGCGGCTCCGACCACTATCGCCTTCGCCGCCAACCCCTGGCGAGTGAGCGGCGCTCCATCCGTGGCTCCGCGGCGGTGCTCGGCGGTGACGAACCGCACCGCTACGGCAAGCAGGATGAGCAGGGCGGGTGTCAGGCCGGTGAGGGTGCGCTCGGCGGGGCGGCCGCCGTCCGTTCCCATCGGGCCGATGTCACCGGCGCCGGTCACGGTGACCGTGCCGTTCGCCTCGACCGCCCCGGACGCCTTGTGGTACTTCTCCCAGTCCGTGTGGTTCATCTCGCCGACCAGATCGCTTCGCCAACCCCCGGTGGAAACCGCGCCCTCCAGACCGATGCGGTCGAAGGTACCGCCGGCCTGCGTGAAGCGCGTCTCTTCGGTGGCTCCACCGAGGCCGACGCGCCGCAGTGTCAGGTCCCCGGGCGAGGTGGCGAACAGGCCGACCTGTACGGTCCGGGGCAGGCCGGACAGCTTCGCCACCCCGGCCTTCGCCCACTGTTTGCCGTCGGCGGACTCGAAACCGGTAATGGTGTCGCCCGACCGCGTCAGCCGCAGCCACCGCGGCGACCGCACCGACATCCCGCCGGCGCTGCCCGCGATGTCATGGGTGTAGTCGTACTGCATCCGCACCCCGTGGCCGCCGGTGAGCATCAGCGCCGCGTAGGAGGACCCCTGGCGGACACCGTCCTTGACGATGATCCCGGCCTTCGCCCACGGTACGAGGCCGGGGACGATCGCATCGTGGTTCGGCGGCGGATAGGTGATCGTGCCGGTCATGGACGTCAGCCGGACCGTGATGCTGCCGTTCTGGCCCAAGTCCCGGTGCAGAAAGGAGAACTGGTCACTGACGAGGGAGCCGTCCGGCCCCCTCGGGTCGGTCGGGCACGGGCCGTCGCAGGACGCGTGGTTGCCGTTCGCGTAGAGCAGGCCGAGGACGAGGACGATCAGCGCCGCGGCCGCCATCGCGATCAGCCGGCCCGGACGCCGGAACCTGGTCCACTCCTGCCGGAGCAGTTCGTTGGTGGTGAGCATGGACCGTTTCTACGGACCGGGCCATAACGCGGTCCGAACCGGCGCTGTCATGTCGCTGTTAGGTGCGGCGAGGCATCCTGGAGCCGGTCGGGACCTGGCGGGGAGAGGAACCATGGGCAAGCTGCGGAGCGGGACCGTCGGACTGCGCTTCACCCTGTTGTACGCCGCGGTCTTCCTGGCGTCCGGAATCGGGCTGCTCGCCCTGGCCTACGTAGCCTCCGGTGGCGACGTGACCGGTGTCGCTCCCGAACAGCGCCCGCCCGATCCAGGCGGCGCCGAGCAGCACATCCGCGATCTGGAGAGGCAGCTCACGGACGTACACGCGCAGCAGTCGCGCCAGTTGCTGGTCGGTTCGCTGATTGCGCTGGTGGTGATGGCGGGGGTCTCGCTGCTGCTCGGCCGGGCCCTCGCGGTCCGCGTTCTGCGCCCGCTGCGGCTGATCACCGCGGCGACGCGGCGGATCTCCGCGGAGAACCTCCATCAGCGGCTCGCCGTCGCCGGGCCCGCCGACGAGGTCAAGGAGCTCGCCGACACGGTCGACGGTCTGCTGGCCCGTCTGGAGGCCTCGTTCGCCGCGCAGCGCCGGTTCGTCGGCAACGCCTCGCACGAGCTGCGTACGCCGCTGGCGACGATACGGGCATCGCTGGACGTGGCCGTCGCCAAACCTCAGCCCGCGGCGCAGACCGTCGCGCTCGCCGGGCGACTGCGCACCGAACTCGACCGGGTGGACCACCTGTTGGACGGCTTACTCGTCCTTGCCCGGGCGCAGCACGGCGCCTTCGTCGACCGGGCGTCCGTGCACCTCGACGAGCTGGCGGTGGAGGCGCTGACCGCCCGGGCCGCCGACATCGCGGCCAAGTCCTTGACCGTCGACGTCGAGGTGGGGGCGAACGCCTGGACGCGGGGCAGTCGGGCGCTGCTCGCGCGGATGGTGGAGAACGTCGTCGACAACGCGATCGTGCACAGCGAGGAGGGCGACTGGATCCGGGTCTCCACCGATCACGACGGCGCCGAGGCGCGCCTCGTCGTCGAGACGGGTGGGCGCGTCCTCGATCAGGACCAAGTGGACCGGTTGGCCCAGCCGTTCGAGCGGCTCGGCGCGGACCGTACCGGTTCGGAGAAGGGTTCCGGCCTGGGCCTGTCGATCGTCGCGGCCATCGCGGAGGCGCACGGGGGCCGCCTCGCGCTCCGGGCCCGGCCGGAGGGCGGCCTCCGGGTGGAAGCGGCGCTGCCGTCGGCGGCCGGGTGCGTGGAGGTGGCGCCATGAGGGTGCTGGTCGTGGAGGACGCGCGGTCGCTCGCCGACGTCGTCGCCGAGGGGCTGCGGGACCAGGGCATGGCCGTCGACCTCGCGTACGACGGTCTGGAGGCCGCCGCCAAGCTCGACCTGAACGCGTACGACGTGGTGGTCCTCGACCGGGACCTGCCCGGCATCCACGGCGACGCTCTCTGCCAGATGATCACCGCGCGGGACGGTCGCGCGATGGTGCTGATGCTGACCGCGGCCGGGGCACCCGGCGACCGGGTCAGCGGCCTCACCCTCGGCGCCGACGACTACCTCGCCAAACCCTTCCACTTCCCCGAACTGACCCTGCGCATCCGGTCCCTGGCCCGCCGCAGACCCACCGCGCGGGCGCGCACGCTGCACGCCGCCGGCCTCGAACTCGACCCGGTACGCCGTATGGCCCTTCGTGAGGGCCGTCCGCTGGAGCTGTCCGTCAAGGAGTTCGCCGTTCTGGAGGCGCTGCTGCGCGCGAGTCCGGGGTTTCTGAGCACCGAGGACCTCCTGGAGCAGGTCTGGGACGAGAACGCCGACCCGTTCACCAATACGGTGACCGTCACCATCGGCCGGTTGCGCCGAAAGCTGGGCGGTCCGCCGGTCATCACGACGACGCCGGGGGTGGGTTACCGCATCGCCGAGACGCCGACCGGCTGGTCCGGCTCGGCACCGGCGGGAACTTCGTAGATCTTGCCGTTGACGCCCGACCGGTAGAGCTTGCCCGCCGAGAATCCGCGGTCGCCGTGCCCGTAGGTGATCTGGGTGGAGAGGTACATGCCCGACTCCACGGTGCAGAGGCTGTCTCCCTCGACCCGCCAGATCTGCCCTGCCGTGTGGGTGGCGATCAGCGGGCGTCCCCGGCCGTCGAGGGTGAGCCCGTCGGGGAGGGCGAGGGCGTCGGACAGCGCTGCGGAGATCCAGCGCCGGGGGTGCGCCGGGTCGTCGACCGGGATCCGGTAGAGCCCGGGCGCGACGGTGGTCTGGATGACGTAGATCTGCCTTCCGTCGGGGGAGACGGCGATCCCGTTGGGCTGCTGCACGTGGGTCCAGGCCGGGTCGACGCGACCGTCCGGCGTGACGCGGCCGATGCTGCGGCCGCCCACGGTCGTGGTGTACACGGTGCCGTCGGGCGCCAGGGCGACGCCGTCGATGCCGCCGAGGCCCGAGGCGTACGTGCTGACCTGGCCGGATTCCGGATCCACCAGGAGGAGTTTCGACAGCGGAAGGGCGTCTGCGGTGAGCGAGTGGAGGGCGTCGTTGCCGGTGCCGACGAGGAGACGGCCGTCCTCACGGACGACGATGCCACCGTTGGCACCGATGCTCCCGGTGAGGGGCACGGGGGTGCTTCCGGGCGCGTCGATGCGGTAGACCCGGCCCGTGAAGTACGCGGTGGCGAACATCCGGCCCCGCTTGTCGACGGCGATCGACTCGACCCAGTCGGGTATGTGCGCCACTTGGACCGGCGCCGCCGATCGTTTGGCAGCACAGACGGGTGCCGCATGGGCAGGGGCGGGGGCCAACACCCCTGCGGCTGCGGCCAGTACGACCGCAGGCGCGATGGAGCGGCGCGGCCCCCGTAACGCGGCGCTGAGCATCCTGCTCAGTTTCCTGTTCCTCATTCATCGATACCCCTCGGTCAAGTTGCCCTGCCCGCCGAAGTATCGACCCAAGGATCTTCCCGCGCTACCCCCCGGTAACCTGCCCGGCGGTGCCGGTCAGCTCGGAAGCTCCACCGACACGTACGGGGCCAGCGCCCGCAGGAAGTCCGCCGCGTCGAACATCGCTCCGGCCGAGGCCACGCCCGTCGTCCGCGACTGCCCGGCCAGGATGCGCTGGACGGCCTCCACCGCCAGGGGTGCGGTCACCGCGTAGATGTCCTGGCCACGGGCCGTGGCGCGGCGCTCGACGCCGCCCGCACGGACCACGACGTCGACGACGAACGTCTGGTCCGACCGCCCCAGTGCGTCTACCGACTCCGGCTCCGGCGTGGTCTCCTCGGCCAGGTCTCGCGCCGCTTCCACGGCCATGTAGGTGCGCACTTCACGCACGTCCACATGGCTGGGCACGGTCACGACATCGGCCATGGTGAACTCGGCGATCACCGCTCGCCGGCCCAGCGGCTCCGGAAAGAGCCAGTCCTGCTCCCACGGCTGGTCGTCGTGGTAGCGCAGCGCGCCGTCGGCGAATCGCACCCGACGGCCGCCACGACGCTCGTGGGACACCTCGCCCGCCGCCCGGGTACCCGCCGTGGGGTGCCAGCTGCTCAGCCCGTACGCGACGTGCACCTCGTCGGCGGCGGCCCACTCCCCCATCGCCGCCGTCACCAACAGGTCGCCCAGACCCCCGTAGAACGCCATTGCCGGAACCACGGGGACCTCGGCCTTGCGGGCCGCCTCCGCGTGGTCGGCGAACATCGACACGTTCGCTTCGATCTCCGCCGCGACGTCGACGTACGGGATGCCCGCACGCAGGGCCGCCTCGGCGACGGGGCCGCCGGTCAGCGCGAACGGTCCGGCGCAGTTGATGACCGCCGCCGCGCCCGCGAGGGCCCGGTCCAGCGAGCCCGCGTCGTCCACAGTGGCCGGCCTCACCTCCACATCTGCCCACTCTGCGGCCAGCGTCTCCAACTGGGCGGCGTTGCGGCCGGAGGCGATCGTCGCGAGGCCGCGCCTACGCAGTTCGGCGACCACGAAACGACCTGTGTGACCGGTCGCGCCGTAGACGACGACCGCACCTGCTGTACTCATGGTTCCCCCGCATCTCGATGTGCTGATGCGCCCATTCTGATGAGGACGGAACCTGACCGTGAGGGTCCGGAACGACATCATGCGAACAGTTTCGGACGCCGGGGGTTCCTCCTTCCTCTTCCTGGCGGCATGCGCGATCCTCCGTGCCGGGCTCGGAGGGTATGTGGGGGGCAATGCACAAGTCTTGAACCAGTGGGAGCGCTCCCAGCATGGAGTTGGACGGGCCCGGGGTCAAGATGTTTGAGGAGTCGAAGTCAATCGACCTCATCGGAGGCCAACTCATTCGCTGTTCTAGGGCAGTTGGAGGCCAGTGGACCCCCGAGCGCGGCGAACCGACCGGGGTCCTGCCGACTACTTCAGGTACGGTCCGGCGGACCCGATCCGGCCCGGGCCGTTCAGGACGTACACCCAGGTTGCCCCTTGCCGGGGGCGGCGACGCTCAGGGTGCCGTAGCTGACGCCCCTCACGTCTCCGATGACGGCATCGGGTACGTGCCGTTGGGGATGCCCTTGTACGTCGCCGCGTTGGTCACCGCGACCAGCGCGAAACTGTCGACGCCGCTCGCGGTGTCGGTGCAGCGGCGCCTGAAGGGCATGTCGCCGGAGATGCCCTCCGTCACTGGCCCATCTGCATCGCCGGGACGGCGCGGCGGATCTGGTGGAGCCGCGGGACGTGCGTGACCAGGGGCTGGGCGAGCGTCGTGGCGACGGTGCCCGAGGCACTGGCGACCGTGCCGAAGCCGGAGGCGGTGAGACTGCCTTCCAGGCCGGCGCCGTAATCGGCCCGGCCGGTGGCGGCCAGCGGACAGGTCCGCCCGCGGTCGATCTGCTTGCCCGCCTGGAGTTTCGTCTCCGAGCCGTAGTAGAGCGTCGGAATGCCGCGGAAGGTCCACATCAGCGACATGTTCTCGGCCCAGCCTCGGTGCAGCCCGCATAGCGGGTGCTGGATTTGTCGGGCCCGTAGTCGTGGCTGTCGACGTAGGCCACGTCGTACGTCGCGTCATTGGTGGAGCAGCCCGAGGGCGGTCACGAAAGCCGCGAAAGGGCGCCGTACGCGTGGGTTTCGTATACGTCGGGGTGTGCGTCTCATGCGCGGCTCCAGTGTGGGGGCTGCCGCGACGAAAGGGGATGCGGCAGCAAGGCATGCATGCACGCATGAACTGACGGAAATTTCCAGCAAGCTAGTGCAGTGCGGAAGCTACCGGCGCATGACCGCAACGTAAAAGGTCCGTCTCCCTTGCCATGCACCCCCCGAGACCCTACCGTGATGCCCCACCAGTGGGAGCGCTTCCATCCGTCGGACGCCGGACATCTGCCGGCGTCCCGGCCGTGAAGGATCCGCTCATGCGACACCCCCCGCACTTGGCCGCACCCTTCGCCGCGGCGGCGCTCGTGCTCGCGAGCGCCGTGGTCGTCCCTCGCGTCACGGCATCCGGAGCCGAGCCGTCCTGCTCGGTGACGTACACCGTCACGAACGAGTGGAGCGGCGGCTTCCAGGGTTCCGTCACGCTCACCAACAACGGGTCCGCGCTGTCCAGTTGGGGCCTGGGCTTCACGTTCACCGGCAACCAGAAGATGACCCAGGGCTGGAACGCCAAGTGGTCCCAGTCCGGCAGCACCGTCACCGCGGCCAACGAGAGCTGGAACGGTTCGCTCGCCCACGGCGCGAGCACCACCGTCGGCTTCCTCGCCTCCCTCACCGGCGCCAATGCGCCGCCCCGCGCGTTCACCCTCAACGGCGAGCCGTGCGCCACCACGGGCGGCGGCGACCCCACGCCGACACCCACCCCCACCTCACCCTCACCGACCCCCGGCACCGGCGCGCCCGTGCTCCACGTCTCCGGGAACAAACTGGTCGACGCGGGCGGCGCCACCCGCAGGCTGCTCGGCGTCAACCGGTCCGGCGGCGAGTTCATGTGTGTCCAGGGGCACGGCATCTTCGACGGCCCGGTCGACGACCCCTCGGTGGCCGCCATCGCCTCCTGGCACGCCGGCGCCGTGCGCATCCCGCTCAACGAGGAGTGCTGGCTGGGCCTCGCCAACATCAACCCCGCGTACGCGGGCGCCCGTTACATCGCCGCCGTCCAGGACCTCGTCCACCGCGTCGAAGCCCACGGCATGACCCCGATCGTCGAACTCCACTGGTCGTACGGGCAGTACACCGGCAACTCGGCCGGCTGCTCCGACGTCCACGCGAGCTGTCAGAAACCGATGCCCGACGCCCAGTACGCACCCGCGTTCTGGTCCTCGGTCGCCACCACCTTCAAGAGCGACCCGGCCGTCGTCTTCGACCTGTTCAACGAGCCGTATCCGGACCGGGCCACCTCCACCGCCGACCAGGCGTGGAGCTGCTGGCGGGACGGCGGAAGCTGCCCCGGCATCGGCTACGAGGTCGCCGGGATGCAGGACCTCCTGGACGCCGTACGGGGAGCGGGCGCCCGCAACCTCGTACTGGCCGGCGGCATCGCCTACGCCAACGACCTCAGCCAGTGGCCGGCCCGCGCTCCCGCCGACCCGGCGGGCAACCTGGCCGCCGCCTACCACGGCTACAACTTCAACAGCTGTGCGAGCGAGTCATGCTGGGACTCCACCCTCGCACCCGTCGCCGCCCGGGTGCCGCTGGTCGCGGGCGAGCTGGGCGAGAACACCTGCGCGCACTCCTTCGTCGACCGCGCCATGAAGTGGTTCGACGACCGGGGGATCTCCTATCTGGGCTGGACCTGGAACACCTGGGACTGCTCATCGGGCCCCTCCCTGATCACGAGTTACGACGGCACCCCCACCGCGTACGGCAGCGGCCTGCGCGACCACCTGCGCTCCATCAACTGACCCACGCCGTCGACTGACTCGCTCCATCGACTGACCCACTCCATCAACCGACTCGCTCCATCGACCGAAAGGACACGGTCCACACCATGAGCCGCATACCCGCCCGACCCTCCAGAAAGCGAACGGCGCTGCTCGCCGCCGGTGTACTCGCCGGAGCCGCGACCGGCACCGCCGGCATCGTCGGTGCCGCGGGCACCGCGTCGGCGGCGTCCGCCTGCACCGTCGCCTATCAGGTCCAGAACCAGTGGTCCACCGGCTTCACCACCTCCGTCACCGTCACCAACAACGGCGCCGCCGTGAGCAGTTGGAACGTGAAGTGGAGCTACGCCGGGAACCAGCAGGTCACCCAGGGCTGGAACGCGAAGGTGTCCCAGTCCGGAACGGCGGTGACCGCCGCCAACGAGAGCTACAACGGCACGCTGGCGACCGGTGGCTCGGCCAACTTCGGCTTCAACGCCTCCTACAGCGGCACCAATGCCCTCCCCACGTCGTTCACCCTCAACGGCGTGGCCTGCAACACCGGCGGCGGCACCCCCACCGACCCGCCGACCACCCCACCGACCACCCCGCCCACCACTCCCCCGGCCGGCAACCGCGTGGACAACCCGTACGCCGGGGCCAAGGTGTACGTGAACCCGGAGTGGTCCGCGAAGGCGGCCGCCGAGCCCGGTGGCACCCGGGTCTCCAACCAGCCCACGGGGATCTGGCTCGACCGGATCGCCACCATCGCCGGGGCGAACGGGAGCATGGGTCTGCGCGCCCACCTCGACGAGGCCCTCAAGCAGAAGGGCAGCGGCGAGATGGTGGTCCAGCTGGTCGTCTACGACCTGCCGGGCCGTGACTGCTCCGCGCTCGCCTCCAACGGTGAACTCGGCCCCACCGAGATCGACAAGTACAAGACCCAGTTCATCGACCCGATCGCCGCGATCCTCTCCGACGCCAAGTACGCCGGTCTGCGGATCGTGACCGCCGTCGAGATCGACTCGCTGCCCAACCTCGTCACCAACACCGGAGGCCGCGCCACGGCCACCCCGCAGTGCGACACCATGCTGGCCAACGGCAACTACGTCAAGGGCGTCGGATACGCGCTGCACAAGCTGGGCGCCATTCCCAACGTGTACAACTACGTCGACGCCGGACACCACGGCTGGATCGGCTGGGACGACAACTTCGGTGCCGCCGCCGACGAGTTCAAGCTGGCGGCCACAGCCGAGGGTGCCACACCCGCCGACGTGCACGGCTTCATCACCAACACGGCCAACTACAGCGCACTGAAGGAGAACAACTTCACGATCGACGACTCCGTCAACGGCGTCTCGGTCCGCCAGTCCAAGTGGGTGGACTGGAACCGGTACGTCGACGAGCTCTCCTACGCCCAGGCGTTCCGCGCCAAGCTGGTCTCGGTCGGCTTCTCCCCCGGGATCGGCATGCTGATCGACACCTCGCGCAACGGGTGGGGCGGCACCGCCAGGCCCACCGGCCCCGGCTCGAAGACCGATGTCGACACCTATGTGGAAGGCGGACGCTACGACCGCCGCATCCACGTCGGCAACTGGTGCAACCAGTCGGGCGCGGGGCTGGGCGAGCGCCCGCAGGCCGCCCCGGCCGCCGGGATCGACGCGTACGTGTGGATGAAGCCGCCGGGTGAGTCCGACGGCTCCAGCAGCGCGATCCCCAACGACGAGGGCAAGGGTTTCGACCGGATGTGTGACCCGACGTACACGGGCAACCCCCGCAACAACAACCACCTCTCGGGCGCGCTGCCGAACGCGCCGCTCGCCGGCCGCTGGTTCTCCGCCCAGTTCCAGGAGCTCATGAAGAACGCGTACCCGGCGCTGTAGGTCTCCGGGGATGTGAGTCCCCGGGCGGGAGGGTGGTGGGCGGCGAGGAGGGCAACTCCTCGCCACCCACCACCGATTCCCGGCGTACATGGCACCCCTCTCCTCGGACGCTCCTTGTGCGCAGCCCGTCCCGTGAGCGACGTGACACGCGGACGCGCTGGTCGTCAGCCGGGCTGGATCCGCGGCACGCACCCGGACGAAGCAGGGAAGGCGAGACGACCATGTCGGTGGTCCGCACCCTCGCCCTTGCCGTCGGAGCCGGGCGGGCGTGCCTCGCCATCGGGGGCGCGAGCACGCCGGTCGCGTCAATTCCGCCACGCCCGGCTGCAGCAGCACCTGGCCGACGGCACGCGCCCACGGGGCCCGCGTCCGCCCGCCGGCCTGCCCGGCGCGCACTCCGGCTCAGCCGCCCCACGGTGATCGGTATCCCCGTCCCCGCGCACGGCGAACCGTGGGCACATGGCCGGAAAGCGGCGAGCGACTTACCCTCGCCGCCACAGGCGCACCACACTGGAGCCTCACGACCAAGCAACGGCACGGACGAGGAGTTGGTGAGATGTCCACGCAGCCCACCGAGGGCGCCGCGAAGGCCACCCGAGCTGCGATCGACGCCTATCTGGCCCGGCTCTCGGAGCGGGATCTGGACGGCGCTGTGCAGGTGTTCGCCGAGTCGGTGGAATGGAACGCTCCGGGCTCCTCGGCCGTGCCGTGGTCGGGGCCGCGGAGCGGCCGGGAGGGTGTCATGAAGTTCTTCACCACGCTCCACGAGCACCTGAAGCCCGAGGAGTTCACGGTGACGCACATCGTGGTCGACGGTGAACAGGGGGTGATCATCGGCCATCTCCGGGACACCGTCAAAGCCACCGGAAAGCCCCTCGTGACCCCCTTCGCCGCCCATGTCACGGTCGTGGACGGGCAGATCGCGCGCTACCACCTCTTCGAGGACACCCATGCCCTCCACCGGGCCGTGACCGACAGCTGAGCGTCCGCCCGCCGTCCCCAGCACCCAGAGAGGTACGAGAGATGACTCCCTCCGGCATGCCCACCCACCCGGCCGTACGCGCCTTCGTCGACGCGGTCAACGCCCAGGACCAGCAGGCCTTGTGGACCGTCCTCGCCAAGGACGCCACGGTGGTCGACGTCGGCACCGAACGCGATCTCGACGCCTGGGTGGAGCGCGAGCTGTTCTCCTCCCACGCCCGGATGGAGGTGGTGCGGGAGTCGCGCGACGGTCTGTCGGTGACGGCGCGTTTCCACAACGACATCTGGGGGGACATCGACACCGCGTGGGAGTTCTCCGTCTCCGGCCCGGTCATCCGGGGATTCGTCACCGGCCCCGGCTGAGCATCCCGCGCCGGACGAGACAGAGGTACGCAGAACGGGCAGCGGGAGCAGGGGAAGCAGAGGCAATGGTGTGAGCCGCACCTCGGGGCCCGGGGCGGAACCGGCACCGAAGGAGTCGGTGCGCATCCACCTCCTGGGCCCGGTGAGTGTGGAGGTCCAGGGCCGTCACATCGACCTCGGGCCGCAGCAGCGCGCACTCCTGGCGGCCCTCGCACTCGCCCGGGGCCGTCCGGTCAGTACCTCACGGCTCTCCGAACTCCTGTGGGAGGGCGACGCCCCGGACGGCGCGGTCAGCGCCCTGCGCACCCACGTCATGCATCTGCGGCGCATCCTGGAACCGGGACGGCGCGCCACCTCCGGCTTCGAGCTCCTGCTCAGCGCCGGCGCCCGCAGCAACACCAGCTACACCCTTCAGGTGGCCGACGAGCAGGTCGACGCCCTTCACTTCGTGCACCTGACCGACCAGGCCCGCAAGGCCGCGGCCGACGACGACGCCCGCGCCGCGGTCACCCTGCTCGACCGGGCGCTGGCCCTCTGGACCGGGCCCGCGCTCGAAGGCGTCAGCGACCGCAGCTTCGCGCTGGCCGAGGCCGACCGCCTCGAAGAGCTGCGCCTGGTGGCTCGGGAGGACCGGCTGGACGCGCTCGTCGAGCTGGGTCGCTTCGAGGAGTCGGTGCCGGAACTGACCACGCTGGTGGCCGAGTTCCCGCTGCGCGAGCGGCTGCGCTGCCAGCTCATGCTGGCGCTGTACCGCTCGGGCCGCCAGGCCGACGCGCTCGCCTCCTACCGCGACTACTACCAGCTCCTCGACGACGAGGTGGGCATCGAGCCGGGCCGCCCGCTCAAGGAGCTCCACCAGCGCGTCCTCGTGGGCGACCCCGGCCTCGCCGCCGAGCCCGTCCCCGAGCCCGCTCCCCCGCCCGCCGCGCTCCCGGTCCCCCGTCAACTGCCGCCCGACGTGGGCAGTTTCACCGGCCGCACCGGCTATCTGCGGGAGCTCGACGCCCTGCTGTCCCAGTACGCCACGGGCCCGGGACAGACATTGGTGATCTCCTCGCTCTCCGGTATGGCGGGCGTCGGCAAGACCGCACTCGCCGTGCACTGGATGCACCGGGCCGCCGACCGCTTCCCCGACGGACAGCTGTACACGAACCTGCACGGCCACGCCGACGAGCCCCCGACCACGGCTGACGACGCCCTGGGCCAGCTCCTGCGGGCCCTCGGGGTCGGCGCCGGGCACCTGCCTGAGAACACCGACGAGAAGGCTGCCCTGTACCGCTCGCTGCTCGCGGGCAAGCGGATGCTGATCCTGCTCGACGACGCGGCCGGTCTGGAACAGGTGCGCCCGCTGCTGCCCGGCTCACCGACCTGCTTCGTCGTCGTCACCAGCCGCAACGACCTGCGGGGCCTGACCGCGTTCCACGACGCCCACCGGGTGAGCGTGGCCGTCTTCAACGACGAGGAGGCGCTCGCGCTGCTCGCCCGTGTCATCGGCGCCGACCGCGTACGCGGCGAGCCCGAGGCCGCCGCCGAAGCCGTCCGGCTGTGCGGCGGCCTGCCGCTGGCCGTACGGATCGTCGCGGCCCACCTCATCGGCGACCAGCACCTGCCCCTCGCGGAGGTCGTGCGCACCCTCCGCGGCGACGACCGCCTGGACGACCTCACGCTCGACCAGGAGCAGCACACCGGCGTGCGCAGCGCCCTCGCCCTGTCCTACCGCTCCCTGCCCGCGCCGGAACAGCAGCTCCTGCGGCTGCTCGCCCTCACCCCCGGCGCCGAGGTCTCCACGCCGGCCGTCGCCGCTTTGGCCGGGGCCCCGCTGAACGCCACGGCCCGCCTCCTTGACCAGCTGGTCTCCCGCAGCCTGCTGGAGACGCACCGGCCCGGCCGCTTCCATCTGCACGCCCTGGTACGCCTGTTCGCCCGCGAGCGGGCCCGGGCGCAGGACGCCGCCGTACGCGAGGAGGCCCTCGACCGGCTGCTCACCTGGTACCTGGGGACCGCCGAGCAGGCCGGCCACCTGCTCTACGGAACCTTCTACTCCTGGTACGCCGCCGCCCCGCCCGAGCCGGACGGCTCCCCCACCGCGCCCCTGACCTTCAGCGGCCCGCCCGCCGCGTCCTCCTGGCTGGAGGACGAGCGGGCCGCCCTGCTGGCCTGCGCACAGCACGCCCTGGGCCACGGGCCGCGCCCCTTCGCCTGGAGGTCCGCCCTGGCCACCCACGGCCATCTGATGGAACACGGCCAGCGCACCGACTGGCTGCGCGCCGCGGAGACCGGGCTGCGCGCCGCCGAGGCCGAGCACGACGACCACGCGCGCGCGGTGATGCACTGGAGCCTGTGTTACGTCCTGTGGGAGCTGGCCCGGCACGACGAGGCGCTGCGGCACAGCGCCCGCGCCGACTCCCTGTTCGCGCGGGCCGGGCTGCCCGTGGAGCGGGCCGGTGCCGTGCTCGGGCTGGCCGCCTCGCACCGCGAACTGGGCGCCCTCGACCAGGCCCTGCGCCACGCCGAGCACACCCTGGCCCTCTACCGCGGCGGCGGGGAGCCCGCCGGGGAGGCGTGGGCGCTGTTCCTGCTCGGCTCCGTCCGCCTGGACCGGGGCCAACTGGACGCGGCGCGGCCGTACTTCACCGAGGCCCGGGAGCGCGCCGAGGCGTCGGGCGACGAGCACACCGTGATGCTGTCCCTGTGGGGGCTCGGCGCCCTCCACCACGCGCTGGGCGACCTGGAGGAGGCGCAGCGCCTGCTCACCCGGGCCCTGGCCGCCCACGGCAGACTGCTGTCCACGTACGCGGCGGAGGGCGCGCTCAACGCCCTCGCGGCGGTATGCCGGGACAGCGGCGATCCCCGGCTCGCGCTCAAGTACGCGATGGACGCGCTCAGCATCACCCACCGCACGCACCGCCGCCTGGTCGAGCCGGACGCGCTCAACACCATCGGCACCGTACTGCTGCACCTGGACGACGCGCCCGGCGCCCTGGACCACCACCACCGCGCCCTGGAGGCGGCCCGGGCGACGGGCTGTCTCCGGGCGGACGCGGCGGCCTGCGTGGGCCTGGCCGCCGCGCACCGGCACCTGGGCGAGAACCGCGAGGCCCTCGCGTACACCCGTCGGGCGCTGAGTACCGCCGGGCAGGCCGGGCTCAGGCTCGTCGAGGCCGAGGCGCGGGCCGAACTCGCCCGGGTGCACCTGGCGCTGGGCCACCGCACCAAGGCGGCGCAGGCCGTGGAGCGGTCCCTGCGTCTGCACCGGTCCGCCGGACACGAGCCCGGCCTCGCGCGGGCCCTGGAGGTCGCTGCCGCCGTGCGGGGCGAGGGCGACGACCTCAGCTGAGCGCGCGTACCACCGCGGTGATCACCGCGGCCACCAGGACGACGAGCGGCACGGGCGCCTTGAGCCGCCACGCCACCAGGGCTCCCGCGAACCCGGCGAGCCGGGCGTCGAAGGTCATGCCGTGCGCGCCCGCCGAGCCCACGAGCTGGGTGACGACCAGGACGGCGAGCAGCGCGGGCGTCAGGTACTCCACGAACCGGGGGAACCAGCCGGGCAGTTCACGATCACCCATCACCAGCGAACCGGCGCCCTTGATGAGGAACGTGGTCACCACCAGGGCGCCGACGACGATCCACGGGTCGTTGCTCAACGGGCTCCTTTCACCGAGCGGGTCATCGGGACTTCGCCGTCCATACGACGGCGATCAGACAGGCCACGGCGATGGCCGTGTCGGGGAGCCCGGCCGCGGTGAGAGCCGCGGCGCACACGGCCGCTGTGGCGGCGGCCGTCCGCTTGCGGGCGGTGCCCAGGTGGGGCGCGAGCAGAAGGAAGAACAGGACCGGCGAGACGGCGTCCAGACCGTAGTTGAGGACGTCCACCGCCTTGAAGGGGCCGATCGCCCCCAGCAGCGTGCCCAGGACCCATCCGAGCCAGAGCACCACGCCCGAGGAGAGCAGGCGTATCCGGTCGAAGCGCCCGTCCGCGTCGCTCGCGATGGCCCAGGACTCCTCGATGACCAGCTGTGATTCGACCGCGCGGCGGGCCCGGCCGCCGCGCAGCGCGGGCAGGATGGCGAAGCCCATGACCAGGTAGCGCAGGTTCAGCAGGGTGCCCGCGACGGCCGCTGCCGCCCAGCCGCCGCCGTTGGCGATCACGGAGACGGCGGCGAACTGCGAGGAGCCCACGAAGACCAGGCCGGACATCGAGGTCGCGCCGAGCGCGCCGAAGCCCGCGCCCTTGGCCAGGACACCGAAGGAGATGCCGAACGCGAAGATCGCCACGGTGAACGGCACCGCGGCTCTGGCGCCCGAGGCCCAGGCCTCGCGCCGCCCGGTGGACGGGGCCGGACGGGTGGGCTCGGATTCGGTGCCGGTCATCCGCTCTCGCTCGCCACGGCCGGGGCTGCCTCGCTCGTCGGGGCCGTGCGCGCCGCCTCGCCCCGCACGGTCCTCGCGTACGCCCGCACCAGCGCGCTCGTCACGTCGCCGACCGGGTACTCCAGCGCGTCGACGGCGGTGACCGGCTGGACCTCGTACGCCGTGCCGGTCAGGAACACCTCGTCGGCGCGGGCCAGTTCGGCCGGGTCCAGGTGGCGTTCGACGACCTTCAGGCCGAGCTCGCGGGCGAGCGCGATGACGGTACGGCGGGTGATGCCGTCCAGTACGCACTCCGGCGGCGGGGTGTGCAGGGCGCCGTCGATCACCAGGAACAGATTGGCGCCGGTGGCCTCGGCGAGGCGGCCCTGGTGGTCGAGGAGCAGCGCGTCGTCGCGGCCCGCCTCCTCCGCCTCCTGCCCGGCGAGGGAGCCGAGGGCGTACAGGGCCGCGGTCTTGGCGCGTACCGGCGCGGTGTCGGGCGCGGGGCGCCGCCAGCGCGAGGTGCGCAGCCGGATCCCGCGCGGTCCGGAGGCGAAGACCTGCGGCCAGGGCCAGGCCGCGATCGCCACATGGACCGAGGTGTCCGGCGCGACGAGGCGCAGGCTGTCGCTGCCGCGCCAGGCGACCGGGCGGACATAGCCCTCGGTGAGGCCCGCGACGGCGACGACCTCGCGGGTGGCGGTGTCCAGTTCCTCGGCGTTCCAGGGCAGTACGAAGCCCATCTCGTGGGCCGAGGCGACCAGGCGGAGGCTGTGCTCGTGGAGTTTGAAGACCCGGCCGCCGTAGACGCGCTCGCCTTCGAAGACGCTGCCGCCGTAGTGCAATCCGTGGCTGAGGACGTGCAGACGGGCCTCGCGCCAGGGCACGAGCTGTCCGTCCAGCCAGATGGAGCCGTCCCGGTCGTCGAGCGGCGGCACGGTGCCGGCCTGCGCCTCGCTCACGTGGCGAAGCCCCGTTCCGCGTAGGGGAAGCCCTCCAGTTCGTTGACCGGGACGGTGTCGTCGCGCCGGGACGCGTAGTAGATGCGGACCTCGTCGATCAGGCCCGAGTCGTCGAAGCGGTAGACCTCCGCTCCGCGCAGCACCTTGCCCAGGCGCGGCTTGAAGGCGGTCCACTCGCAGACGGCGGTGCGGCTGTGCTCGTCCGCGTACACGGCGTCCACGGCCCAGTGGGAGTCGTTGGCCCGCACATCGGCGCCCCAGCGCTCCACCACCGGGTCGATGCCCTCGATGGGGCCGGACATCCCCGCGGCCAGGTAGTGCACGACGTGCTCGGAGAGGCACTGGGCGAACAGGTCGCGGTCGACCTTGTTGCACGCCTCGAAATACAGCCGCACCGCGGCTTCCATGGCGGCCCGGTCCAGCGCCCGGCCGTCCGCGCGGCCCTCGTCCCCCGTGGCGTCGGTGTCCATGTCGCTCGTCTCCTCAGGTCTCGATGGCTTGCTCACACCTCGGCCGGCGCGAAGTACAGGGGTGGCAGGGACGCCAGGCGGCCCCGTGCGCGCACGAGCGTCAGCTGATCGTCCGTGAACGCGTAGCGGTCGCCCTCGGCGCCCTCTCGCAGTTGCGTTCGTACCACTTCCCTGGCCGCAGCGCGGTACTCCTCGGGCGTGCTGGCCGCGGCTTCCATGGCCTCTATCGTGTCGACCAGTTCACGCAGTCCGTCGAGGACGCGGTCGTACGACAGCGACAGCCGCCCACCGTGGTCGGCGAGGGCACCGCGTTCGCGCAGCCACGAGTAGAGGAACACCCCGGTGCCCGCGTCGAAGTTGCGGACCGCGCGGGCGTCGAGCGGATAGCGGAACATCCGCTCCAGAAGGATCATGGCGATCTGTTCGTCGGCGTACGGAACGGCGTCGTCGTGGCAGGCGAGCACGGTCTTGGCGTCGACCTTCAGCTCTTCGAGCAGGCCGATGAACCAGTTCATCTTGAGTTTGATGTGACGGTCGAGCGGCCACTGCCCCTGGTGGTGGAAGTAGTCGTGCAGATATCCCCAGAGGGAACGGGCCTGATAACAGACCTCCGGGTCCATTCCGGTCGAGGCGCGCGGTACGGAATCCGGGGTGAGTACGGACCGCGCGGACGGCACCGCGTACGTCTCGTGGATTCTGCGGAATTTACTGAAGAAGAAGATGGCGTAACCCTGTTCGGCCACCTTGTCGTGAGCCGCGACATTCTCCGGGAAGAAGACGATGCAGTTGCCCTTCGTCAGCCCTTCGCTTCCCGCGAGCAGCACGGTGGCCTGGCAGTTGTTCTTGGGGTGCGGATAGCGGTCGGCCAGCTCGGGCAGCGCGTCGGGCTCCTTGCGGCGGACGAGGAAGAACTCCATCCGCCTGCCGACCGGCGGGACGCTGTTGGTGGTCTGTACGGGGGCGAGGAACGCCGCCCAGTCGCCATCGGCCGGGGCGGTCAGGGCGTCGCGGCAGCGGGCGAAGTGCGGTGGCGTGTCGAGTCCGGCGGCCAGCCAGCCGTCGATGTCGGCGGCCAGCGCGTCGGCCTGGCCCGTCCTGCCGTGCCCGGCGAACCAGCGCACGGCCTCGTCCTTTATGGCCAGCAGGCTGCGCCGGTCCTCCTCGCCCGGTTCCGGGACCGTGCCGTCGTCACGCTGGCGGGCGCGGAAGGCGTCGATCCGCGGCAGGAGCCCCCGGCCGAGCCGTTCCGCCTCGCCGAGCATCTCGTCCTGCGGGCTCCTGGGGCCGGGCCTTCCGGTCACGGAGCGGCCTCCCGCACGTGGTGCACGGTGTAGACCATCGGCACCTCGCCGAAGCTGCGCAGGACCCGCAGGCCGTGGGCCTTCGCCGCCACGACCGTGGTGACGCACCCCTCGGTCTTGCCGTCGGCGCAGTCGATGGCCGCCTGCGCGTTGCTGGTCACCAACTGCCGTTCGCTCGCCGGTGGTACGAGACCGGCCGGCGCCGGATGCGTGGCCACGGTACGCGGCTCGGCGTGCCCGCCCTGCGCGACGGCGAGCACCATTTCGTGGGTGGGCCACACGAAGGAGTCCACCATGCGGCAAACCCGCAAGTTGCCGAAGACCAGCGTGTGCAGCTCCGGATAGACGGCGCAGGCGACCAGCGCGTGCTCACCGTTTCTGGGCACGGTCTCCATCGCGTATTCGAGGGTCGCGTGCAGGGTCACCCGCCCCTCGCTCTCAAGGCCCTGTCGACGGAACCACTCATGGGCCGCGGCCTCCAGGTTGGTGCCGGTCGGGCCCAGGGTGTGCAGATGCCGTATCTCGCCGATGGGCGAAGGCGATGAAGAATTGACGCATGCTCGCTCCCGCGTCACCATTCCCACTCCCCCATGCTCCCCCGCGGTTCTCCTGTTGCCCTCGGGCAACACGCGGGCTGCGCGTCGGTGCACGGTCCGCGTCGGTGATCCTAAGCGGCCCCGCCCGACGGCGGCCACCACGTCGGACGCGCACCGATTGATTTCCCACACTGTGGCTATTTCCGCCCGTTCAACGTTCCGGAAATCCGGCGACAAATGCCGTCGGGGCGGGTGACAATCGCGTCCCTTTCACCCGCTCACCCGGTCGGTCGCCGTACGCATCGCGTCATTCCGTGTGCCGCTCCACGGCACACACCGACGCAACACACGCGCCCCGGACGCCGTCAGCCCCACCCGGCGCGGCCTGAAGCCGACGGAGCGCCCCGGCCCCGCCCTCACCGTGACGCGTTGTCCGGGGCGTCGCCCGAAGGGGGACCTCACGGGTACCGCCGCACGTTCCGGCCCCAACGGGCGGCCTGATCCCGACGCCCGCCGGTCAGACCGCCGTCACCTTGGCGGCGAACGCGGCGAGGTTGGCCACGGTCCGCTCGATCTTCTCCTCCAGAGTGATCGTCTCGTGGAGCCGCGCACCGGCGCCCACGTCCTTCTTGCCGCGTACGTACAGCGAACACGCGAGGTCGCTGCAGACATAGATGCCCACCGAGTTCCCCTGCTGTCCCGCCTTTCCCGCCTTCGGCGCGACCATCAGGGAGACGCCGCCGTCGTGGGTCGTCAGGCATATCGAACACATGCTGCGGCGGGCTTGCCCGGAGGTGTGCCCGGGGCTCCGCAGCACGAGGGCACTGACGGTGCCCTCCAGCTCGGTGACCAGATAGGCCCGGCCCGGCGCCTGTGGATCTCGCCAGCCGAAGTAGTCCAGGTCGTCCCAGGGGAGGTCGGCCAGGTCACGCGGCACGGACAGGCGCTTCGCCTCGCCCTTGCTGCAGTTCACGAACGCGGCACGGATCTCTGTCTCAGTCAGCTGCTTCATATGGGTGAGGCTAGTTTGCCTAAAGGTGTTAGGCAAACACATAATCGTTCCAGGCGAGCGAGAGGGAGACGATGGGACGCGTAGGGCTGAGCACGGAACGCCTGACCCGGGCCGGGGCGGAACTGGCCGACGAGGTCGGCTTCGAGCAGGTGACCGTCTCGGCGCTCGCCCGGCAGTTCGATGTGAAGGTCGCGAGCCTGTACTCGCACGTCAAGAACTCCCAGGACCTCAAGACGCGGATCGCACTGCTGGCCCTGGAGGAGCTCGCCGACCGGGGCGCCGCCGCGCTGGCCGGGCGAGCGGGCAAGGACGCCCTGGCCGCTCTGGCGAACGTCTACCGTGACTACGCGCGCGAACACCCCGGCCGCTACGCCGCGGCCCAGCTGAGGCTCACCCCGGAAGCGGCGGCCGCCGGCGCGGGCGGCAGACACGCCCAGATGACACGGGCCATCCTGCGCGGGTACGACCTGAGCGAACCCGACCAGACACACGCGGTCCGGCTGCTCGGCAGCGTCTTCCACGGCTACATCACCCTCGAACTCGGCGGGGGCTTCAGCCACAGCGCCCCCGACACACAGCAGACCTGGACCCGGATCCTGGACGCCCTGGACGCCCTGCTGCGGAACTGGCCCGCGCAGTGACCCCACCCCGCACCCAGCCGCAGACCGCCCGGGCGGCGCGTTCCCGAACCCCACGATCAGCCGCGTGCCGCACGCCATGGCGTGCATCGGCGACTCCGGCGGACCGCAGATCCAGCGGGGCCGGGACGGCCGCTGGGAGCTCATCGGCACCACCTCGGGTCCGGGCACCCCGGGCGTGGCCTGCTCGGACGGCCCGGGCCTCTACAGCAGCGTGCCCGCGTACGCGGACTGGATCCGGAAGACGATCGACAGCAACCGCTGAGAGCACTGCCGTTGGCCCGCGCGAAACGTGGAGACGTGGAGACGTGGACAGGTGGCCCTGGCGACGCGCGAGCGAAGCCCCTGACGACTCCTCAGGGGCGCCTTCGGGCCGAGTCAGGGTCGTCCCCGATGATCGGTGGCCGGTCGGCCACCAGGATCAACGGTATGAAGACGAACAAGATGAAGACCGTGGCCCGGAACCGCCGAACGGGCCGCGCCGCAGCGGGAGTCGGAACCGTGGCCGCCGCCGTCGCCCTCCTCGCCACGGCCGCGCAGGCCCCGGCCCTCGCCCAGGGCACGGCCGACCCCGCCCCGGACGTGTTCTCGCACGTCGACTACGGAGACTGCCCCACCGACCTCCCCGCCGGCGTCGACCGGAACAAGTGGCGCTGTGAGGTGACCGTCGGCTACTCGCACTTCAAGCTCGGCGGGATCGCCGTCCCGGACATGAAGCCGATCACCTTGACGCACGCCGAAGGGCCGCTGCCGGACGGCACGTTCGGGCAGGTCTTCGGGACGCTGCGGGCCGACGCGACCTCGGTGCCCGGCGGCCTGCTGGGCCGGGCCGGGGACCCGGCCGGCCGCAACCCCCTCCTCGGCCTGGCCATCCAGCCCGAGTACGGCGGTTACGCGGACTTCCTGGGCACCGGCACCGACAAAGGCGCCCTGGACATGAAGTTCCGGCTCGTCTCGCCGCTGCTCGGCGAGCGGTGCGCCATCGGCACGGACGCCCACCCGGTCGCGCTCCACCTCCGGAAGGACGGCCCCAGCACCTGGCTGTCGCAGAATCCGCCGCTGGTCCGCTTCAGCGCGTACGACGAGACCCTGACCGTCCCGGCCGCCTCCGACTGCGGCCCGCTCACCGGCATGGTGAACCACCGCTTCGGCCTGCCCGCCAAAACCGGCGAAAGCAAGATTACGTACACGGCGTACTACACCTTCAAGACGTACGACCAGCTCCCGGCGGCCTGAGCACGCGTCCCGGTCCAGCGTTCCAGGGACGCCCTTTTCCGCAGGTCGCAGGGGTATTTCACCCCAGCGTCCCGAACTGGGCATTTACCACGCCGACAACTATCGGTACATCCGCTTCCAGGACGTCCTGGACCAGTGCCGCGCCTTCCTGCGGTCGAATCCGCGAGAAGTGCTGATCACGCGGGTCAAGTACACCAACGTGCTGCAGCTCCTGATCGACAAGAACTTCGTACGGTAGTGGGCACGGGGTAGGTGCCGCTTCCCGAGCGCGGGTGCCCGCCGCCGTCACCGGCGGCGGGCACCGTTCTGCGCATGGGGCAGGTCAGATGCGGGTGTCCTCGACGGCCGGGATCCAGCGGCTGTCGTCCCTGTCCGCGTCGCCGTTTCCGGTGATCGAGCGGTGCGATGCGGGGGCGGTGGGTGCCTTGCCGCAGAACGCGGGCTCCAGCGTGTTCGTCAAACCGCTGGTGACCGCGCCGTTGTTGGAGGCGTTCGCGAAGAGGACGACCGTGCGCTTCCCGTCCGGGGTGGAGAACGTCTGCGTCTGGTAGCCCTGGACGATTCCGCCGTGGCCGAGCACCTTGCCGCAGGAGAGCGCGATCTCCCTGATCCCCAGGCCGTAGCTGATCTTCGCCGTGCTGGTGGGGAGCACGCTCGTCATCTGCCGCAGCGACTCGTCGGAGACCAGCCCGCCGGAGCTTCCGGCGAGCAGAGCGGTCATGAAACGGTCGAGATCAGGGGCGGAGGAGACCACGCCTCCCGCGCTCCAGACCCACGACGCGGTCTGCTCGGTCGAGTCGAGGAGCGGCTTGGTGCGGTCGTCGTTGGTCAGATAGCCGGTGACGTGCGGCCCGGCGATGGTCTTCTCGGGCACGGTGAAGGTCGTCTGACGCAGCTTCAGCGGCTCGAAGATCTGCTCGCGCAGCAGCTCGGCGTAGGGGCGCCCGGTGAGGTGCTCGGCGGCAAGGGCCATCAGCACGAAGTCGGTGTTCGAATACGCGTACGCCGTCCCCGGGGTGTACTGCAGACCGTGCTTCACCGACATCGCCACGAGGTCCCTGGGCTCGTACACGTTGTTCCGGATGCGCTTCTCGAAGGCGGCGGTGGTCTCCTCCCCGTTCTGTTCGAGGAGGTCGTTGGTGTGGTCGTACACACCGGCGCGGTGCTCCATGACCTGGCGCGCGGTGATCGACCAGCTCTCGGGAAGCGTCCCGGCGGGCAGGTACTCGCGCAGCGGCTTGTCCAGGTCGATGCGGCCCTGCTCGGCGAGGCGCATCACCAGGACCGAGGTGAACATCTTGGAGTTGCTGCCCACACGGAACCGCAAGGCCGCGTTCATCGGCCTACCGTCGAGGTCGGCCTTGCCGACGGTCAGCGTCCGGCCCCGCTCGGGGTTGCCGTGGTCGCGGATCACCGCGAACGCTCCCGGCGCCCCCGCGTCCACGACGCGCTGCAGAGCGGCGCGCACCCCCGACACATCCGGCTCGGCCGGGCTCTGCGCGGCGGACGCGCCCACGGCGCTCCCGGCCATGAGGGCCACGGTGGCGGTGAGGGTGGTCACCGAACGCGCGATCGTGATTCCAGCCATATGAGAAGTACCCCTGTTCCCCGGTGACTTGGTCAGTGCCCCGGCCTTCTTGGCACTCGTACATCCAAGATCGTATAGGCCGGGACGGCATCGGACCGGATCGTGGGCGGCTTCACCCCGACGGGAGTCGTTTCAACGGGCCGTCCCGCCGGGGGCTTGCCGACACACCAGCCGTAGGCGACGATCAAGCGCCAAGCGTTCACTCGTGGGAGGGACAGTCGTGTCCGACGTCAAAGCCGAGCTCGACCAGTTGATACATACCTTCCTCGGCGCTTTCGCCAACACCGGAGGCACCCGGCCCGACGTCGACGTCATCCGCGAGGTGTTCATCCCCCAGGGGATGATCATCAGCAACGTCGGGGGCAAGCTCGTGATCTACGACCTCGACGCGTTCATCGAGCCCCGGGAGAAGATCCTCACCGACGGGACTCTGACCGAGTTCTCCGAATGGGAGGTGGCCGAGCGGACCGAGATCTTCGGTTCGATCGCCCACCGGTTCAGCGAGTACGGCAAGTCCGGTTTCCTCAACGGCGAGTGGTTCGAGGGCTCCGGTCACAAGACAACCCAGTTCGTCCGCACACCTGCCGGCTGGAAGATGAGTTCGGTGGCCTGGGACGACGTGTAGCAGGCCCCGTGACCGGCCGGTCAGTGGTCGCGATGGTCCTTTGCGGTGGTCTTCGCCCGCGGCACCCGCCAGGTGGCTCTGTGGCGACAGGGGGGTGTGTGAGCCTGGGCCCGAGGGGGGCATCCCACTTACGAGGAACTGGTTGTTCCGGTGTTCCCTCTCTCCCTGGCCCGTCCCGGCGCGAGATCCCTCAGGCACCTGCTGACCGCGGCCGTACCGTCCGTGGCCGCTCTCCGCGCGACGGCAATTGGCCCTGCCCGGCGGGGATCAGGCGTGCCCCGGGGCCGCCCTGGCCGCCGGACCGCTGCCCGGCGGGCTCGGCCCGCGCGTGCCGGGCAACTGTCCCCCCGACGGCTACCCGCTGGGTATGTCCTGCCGCGGAACCGGGTCAGCGGCCCCCACGAGGTGACCGCCGCCAACAAGTCCAGGGGCGTCACCGTCAAGCTCACCAACCGGCGCGGAGAGCCCGACAAGGGCGGCAAGGGCGGCAAGGGCGGGAAGGGCGGGCCCGGCGACGCCCGCGACCAGATGACAGAGTGACCGGCCGGAACGGCCCGGTCCCCACCCGGGCGGCGCGCGCTGTCGTACGCCCTGCGGCAGCGCGGCCGCTCTGGTGAATTCCCGGTATGGCACATGCGTACGATCTCGGTCGGTGGGGCCGGATCGCGCCCCACAGAAGGGGAATCCATGGCCATTACCGATACAAACGGGATCAACCTGTCCGGGGTGACCGGCAAGCTCATCCAGACCGTGCCGTTGACGAAGAATCCCGCTCCGCAGGCGTTCGCTTCCGACCCGGTCAACGGGCACGTCTTCGTGCTCCAGATGGAGAGCGCCGCCAAGACGCCGCTCGGGAACATGTATCTCAACCGCATCGACCGGAACACCGGCCGGCTGACGGGCAGCATGTACCTCACGGGCTTCGGGCACGGGATCTCGGTGGGGGCCGAGCCGGTCGGGACCGACACCTGTCTGTGGACCGAGGTCGGACCGGTTTCCCCCAATGACGGTGTCAGCAACGCCTTCGGTACGGCCGTCACCCGGTTCCCCTTCGTCGACGGGACCACGCTGGACCAGGCCGACGTGCCCGCTTCGAAGAAGTTCTGCCCGCCGGGCGGACGGAGCACCGGCCCGTCGGTGGACCTCGCCAACAACATCCTGACGATCGTCTACTTCAAGGGCAGTGTGCGGTGTTTCACCCGCTATGACCTGGCCAAGGCGGCTCAAGGCGAGTGGGTGGAGGTGGGCAGCACCTTCGAGCTGCCGGCGGGCGCGGAATCGGGACTCACCTTCCAGGGTTACACCGCCCTCAACGGCGTCCTGTACCTCTACCAGTGGAAGAAGGACCCGGTCACGACCTACCCGGGGACCGCGTACATCACTTCGTACTCCCTGGACTCGAAGACGAAGCTCGACTCGCAGGTGGTCACCGGCGCCGACGGTCTCGAACGGCGCGAGCCGGAGGGGCTGGCCGTCGAGGTGGACCCCAAGACCGGTGAGACCCGGCTGCTGTTCGGCTTCAGCGACACCGTCCCGGGAACCACCGGGCGGCGCAACGTCACCATCGGCTGGTACCCGACGCAGCCGGCGGTCGACGGAGTGAAGGTGCTGTCCGACTGGGAGAACCTCACCCTCGCCGCCGGGGTCAAGGCGGGCGCCGAGGCTCCGCGAGGCCGACTGGTCGCCCTCGCCGACACCACGTATCTCCAGCTGCGTGGCACGCTCACCTGCAACCTCACCGCCGACACCCTCATCGCCACGCTGCCGCAGCGGCTCTGCCCCACGCGGCCCGTGCGGCAGAACACGCCGCGCAACATGTACTACGGGGTGGGAGTGTGCCGGGTCGAGGCGAACAAGCTCGGCGAACTGTGGGCGTTCGGCGCCACCGCGGACAACACCATCTCCTGGATCGACCTCGACTGCGTCTCGGCCGCCTGGCGATGACGGCGCCGGACCTCGGCCACCCCCACCACCTCTCGCGATCCGGAGGATCGACCATGCCCTCGCGCACCACCAGCCGCCGCTCCCTGCTCGCCACGGCCCTCGCGGTACCCACCGCGGCCGTCGGTGTGCCACTGCTCACCGCCTCGCCCGCCGCCGCTGCCCCGACCGGAGTCCAGGTAGTCGTGGACTGGACGGCTATCGCGCTGGCCGCGGGCGTCTCCGCGGGCGCGGACACGCCCGCGCAGGCCCGCGTGGTGAGCATCGCGGGCACCGAGTTCCTCCAGCTGCGCGGCGTGATCACCTGCAACGTCTCCGGCGACTCGCAGCTGGGCACCCTCCCGGCGACCATCCGGCCGCCGAAGACGACGCGCGGTGTCTGCCCGCGCAACAACCACCTCGGCGTCAACGCCACCCGCGTCGAGGCCGACACGGCGGGCCGCGTGACGGTCTACGGCCCGCAGACCACGGACCCGGTCACCTGGGTCCAGCTCGACAACTTCTCGTCGGTGCTGCGCTGACGGAATCGGGGTGGGGCAGGACCGGTTGCCCCACCCCGTCCACGGGACACCGTGCCCGAAGGCGGTCACACGCCTCGGTCGCCGAGCATACGCAGCCCGTCGACGGCAGCCGGGGAGAGCATCGGGTACCGCAGCTCCGACAGCGCGATCCAGCTCACCGCGTCGGTGGAGCCGTCGATCTCGATGACCTCCGACGCGCCGTCCGCCATGAGCTCGACGGCATAGAACAGCCCGGTCAAGTGCCAGTCCACGCCACCCCGGCTGACCGCATACGTCCGCGCATCGACCAGCCGCGCACCGGCAAGCTCGCGTCCGGTCTCTTCGCGGAGTTCACGCGCGAGGGCCTCCACCGGCTGCTCGCCCGGGTCGATCCCGCCGCCCGGCAGGTGCCAAAGCCCCGGAGCGAAGACCGGTGACGACTCCGACAGCCGGGCCAGCAGCAACCGCCCCTCCTCCAGCGCGAGCGCGTACGCGGAGACACGAATCCGCACGTCAGCCATCAACTCCCCCTCGAATCGGACCACCTGACATCGCGGGGAACTCCAGCCATCGGCCCGCGTGACGCACGCCCCGGCTCTACAACCCGTACCGCCGGGCCGACTCCTCTTCCCGGGCCAGCCGGTGGAGCGCCCGCAGCAGCGGCTCGAAGAGGACCGTGGCCGCCACGGCGGTCTCGGCCTTCTCCGCATCCGAGGACTGGGTCTCCACGAAGTCCAGGTCACGGACGGCCACTTGGTGCATCAGTTCATTGTACGGTTCCATGAGGTCGGCGTCCCCGGGACAGCCGAGCCGTCTCAGCGTGGCCACCGCGACCACCAGCGCTCGGTGGTCGGGAGAGAGGCTGCCCAGTTGTGGCACGAGGCGTACATCGTGCCCGAGGGGTCGTACGAGTCGATCTACGCGGACATGCCGCCCTTCGGGCTGGCCGCGGCGACCGGAGTGCTGCCGCTCGAAAGCCGGGGCCGACGCGCGGCGGACCGCCTGGCGCACCGGAGCGGGGCATCCGCCAACACGCCTTCTGTGTCGCAGAGTTGAAGCTCCGGGAAGTCTTGGGGCCACCCGGCCGGGTGAGGCGCTCAGTCCTCTCCCAGCACCGCCCGGATCACGTGCCGGGCGTTGTTCGCCATCGCCGGGTTGGTCTTCCGGTAGCAGGGCAGCGCGATCAGCGCCTGCGAGAGCGTCCGTCCCCGGCCGCGGATCCAGGTCGCGTCGTCCACGCCGAGCGCATCGCGGAAGACCTCCCGCGCATCGGCGGGCAGCAGGTTCCAGGCGGGGAAGAGGTCGCAGGCGGGATCGCCCACCCCCATGCACCCGAAGTCGATCACCGAGGTCAGTCTGCCGCCGTCCACGAGCAGATTGCCCGGCATCAGATCGGCATGCAGCCACACCGGCGGCCCGTCCCAGGCCGGGGCCCGCAGCGCGTCCTCCCACGCGGCGACCGCGCCATCGCAGTCGACGCCCTCCTGCGGGATCGCTCGCAGTTGCTCGATCGCCGCCCGGGTCGACTCGTCGAGCGAGGCGACCGGCCCGCCGCGGTAGGCAGACGGCGCCCGCGGCAGGGTGATGCTCCGCATCGCCGCCACGAACTCGGCCAGATCCTTGGCCAGCGGCACGGGTTCGCTCAGCGCTCCCGCCTCGGGGTTCTCCCCCGTCAGCCACCGGTACACCGACCAGGCCCACGGATACCCCTCGGCCGGCTCCCCTCTGCCGAGCACCTCGGGGACGGGCGTGGGCAGCAGTGACGCAAGGCGGGGCAGCCACTCCTGCTCCGTCGACACGTCCTCGACCCCGCCCTCCACCAGCGGCAGCCGTACGACCATGCTGTCGCCCAGCCGGTACATGGCGTTGACCGTCCCGCCGGACGGAAACCGCACCACCGGCAGCCCCGCCCACTGAGGGAACTGCCCAGCGATCAACCGCCGTACGAGTGCGTCGTCGACGGGGTGCAGGCCGGGGTGCATCTGCCCTGTGCTCATGGGCCACCATCCGACCGCCGGACGGCGGTGGGCGTCAAACACTTTTTCCCTGCGCTTTCCCTCACGCCGGGACGAGCGAGCGCATACCTGTCGCCTTCGGGCGCGCACCAACCCTCTGTTCGAGCTGTTCCCGCACCTGTGGCCACTCTTCGTCGAGGATCGAGTAGAAGGCCGTACTGCGGACCATGCCGTCCAGACCGCGGGAGTGGGCCCGGTGGACGCCGTCGAGGGCCGCGCCGAGGCGTTCGATCGCGGCGCGGGAGCGCAGGTTGCGGGCGTCGGCGCGCAGGGACACACGTCGGACGCCCCAGGTCTCGAAGGCGTGCCGCAGCATCAACAGCTTGGCCTCGGCGTTGATGCCCGTGCCCTGGGCGCACGCGGAGAGCCAAGTGCCGCCGATCTCCGCCGCGTCCGGGATCGCGGTGTGTACGGGACCCAGCGGGCCGCGCGGTGCCGGCGGCCAGGGCACCGGCCCCTGCCAGTAGTCCAGCTCGCAGAAGCGCGTCGAGCCCACGACCCGGCCGTCCGCGATCCGCACCGTGGCGAAGGGCAAGGCCCGTCCTGCCGCCCGAGCCGCCACCGCGTCGGCGACATACCGCTCCGTCGCCTCCACCCCACAGGGCACGGGCGTGAAGGCATAGCTGCTGCGGTCCTCGGCGGCGGCTCGGGCCAGCGCCTCGACGTGATGTTCGGCGAGCGGCTCCAGCCGGAGGGCGCGGCCGCGGAGGGTGACGAGTTCGGGCACGGGCCTTGCGTCCTTGAGCGAAGGGGCGGGAAAGTGACAAGCCCCGGTCGACGGCACGGTGGACGGTCGTCGCCACCGTTGCGCGCGGGATGTGGCTCAGTGTGTGCCCCCTATGCCGCCGCTCGGGAGACTGGCACGTGAAGGAATACCGACGTGGGGGTGAAAGCAGGGTGGGGTGCCGGCCCACGAAGGGCCTCCGCTGTCGACAGAACTGTCACAAGAGGTCCGGTTGCTTGACCCGGCCCAAGGGCGAAGACGGAGAGTGGGTGTACAGGTCACGTGGGGGGACTGAGGGCGTGCCTACGCCTCGGCCATGTGACGGATGAGGGGGAGCCCTGATGGACTCGCGCTGCGTCATCCTCGACATCGGTGGCGTCCTGGAGATCACTCCGGATACGGGGTGGGTGCCACGCTGGGAAGAGCGGCTGGGGCTGCCTGCGGGCACGGTGGAGGAGCGCCTGGGAGACGTCTGGCAGGCGGGAAGCATCGGGACCATCGACGAGCGCGAGGTGCACGAGCAGATCGCACACCGCCTGCGCCTGGATGCGCCGTCGACGGAGGCCTTCATGGCCGACCTCTGGGCCGAATATCTGGGCACGCCGAACGAGGAACTGATCGCGTACGTGCGCACACTGCGCCGACGCTGCCGCCTGGGCATCCTGAGCAACAGCTTCGTCGGCGCGCGTGAACGGGAAGTTCAGCTGTACCGCTTCGACGAGTTGGTGGAGCAGATCGTCTACTCCCACGAGATCGGCGTCGGCAAGCCCGACCCGCGCGCCTTCGAGCTGACGTGCACCCGCCTGGAGGTGCGACCGCAGGACTGCCTCTTCATCGACGACTTCGTACCCAACATCGTGGCTGCCCAGGAAGCCGGGATGCACGGGCACCTCTTCGAAGACAACACGCGCACGATCGCCCGCATCGAGACCTACCTCGCCAGGTGAGTCGGGCGCAGGCGGCACGGGAGCTCCGGACCCGACGGCCACGGCGCCCGTTAGGGTGATCTTGATCAACCCTTCAAGAAAGGCCCCGCACCCCAAAGTGACCGCCTCACGCCCTCACGCCCTGTTCTCCTTCGGCACGCTGATGGACGAGCGGGTCCAGACCGCCCTCTTCGGCCAGGGCGTGCCCACTTCTCCGGCGTCGCTCGTCGGCTGCACGACCAGGCCACTGGCGATCACCGACCCGTCCGTGATCGCCACCAGCGGTCTGGACGTACATCTGACGCTGGAGCGCAAGTACGGCGCCGTCGTCGAAGGCGCCGTACTGCGCCTCACCGACCAGGACCTCGCCGCGGCCGACGCCTACGAAGTCGACGACTACGTCCGCCGGCGGGTCCTCCTCTCCTCCGGAGAGCGCGCCTGGGCCTATCTGGACGCGAAACCGCTGCGCCCGGCGGCGCGCATTGTGATCGTGGGCGACAGCATCGCGTACGGGCGCTGCGATCCGCGGGGAGGATGGGCGGCCCGCCTGGCGGCCACCCACATCGCCCGGAACGAGGCCGAACACCGGGTCTTCCATCTGGCCATCCCGGGCAGCACCCTGGCCGAGGTCAGCGAGCAGACACCGGAACTGCTGGCGCCTCGTCTGCCCGACACCCTCATCGTCGCCGCCGGGATCAACGACTCCGCCGTGCCTCTTTCCGCCCCGGAGGCCGACGGGCTCGCGCACATCGCGGACAGTCTCGGCTCACTCGCTGCCGCTGCCCTCGATCACAACGCGCGACTCGTCGTCATGGGACCGACGTGGCTCGACGAAGAACGTACCCGGGACTACGGAGGCCTGCGTTTCACCAAGGCCCGGGCGCTGGCCCTGCGCGAGGCGATACGGGCCTGGTGCCAGGAGAACCACATCGACCACCTCGACATGTGGGAGCCCCTGTACGAGAAGACCGACCTGCTCGTCGACGGCCTGCACCCGGCAGCGGAAGGGCACGAGGCGCTCTACCAGCACCTCACCGCTCTCGGCTGCTGAGTCCGGCAACAGGGCGCGCCTGTGGGATCACGCCGTGGTGCGGTGTGATCAGGACAGCATTCGCCCGGTTGGGGCCCAGGCGACAACTCGCCGCCGCTTCCTCCTGTTGGGTCTCTCGTCAGAGACCGTCCGTTGCCCGGGGCTCCCCCGGGCAGCGGACGATCGCCGCCGAGAGAGGAACACCAGGCACCGATGAACATCAGTCGTACCGTCTCGCGGGCCGCGACCGCCGCCGCACTGGCCGCGGCGCTGAGCGTGGGCGCGATCCAGAGCGCGACCGCAGCTCCCCCGGTCGAGCGTGCGGGAACCGCCCGTACGGTCAACGCCCCCGTATTCGCCCCCGTATTCGCCCCCGTATTCGCCCCCGTATTCAAGGAGCCGCTGGACGACGGCGGCTGGAAGGGCGACGGGCTGTCGCTCAATGCCGCCGACAACGCCAAGGTCGACGCCTTCATCGACCGGGCCAAGAAGGCCGAGCGTTCCATCAGCCCCCGGGTGAGGGCGGCCGCGCTGCTCAGCGGCGCCGAGCTCATCGGCTTCGACCACCGCCTCAAGTCGGCCGACTCGCTCAAGCGCAAGGTCGCCACCTCCTTGCTGGAGCACCCGGGGCAGCAGGTGAACGACGCGCTGGCCGGTATCAGCGACTCGGTGCGCTACACCCTCCAGTGGCCCGAGGGCCATTACACCGAGGGCGTCACAATCGCCGCCTCCATGCTGTCCACCTGGCACAACGACAACACCAAGTGGTCCAACACCTGGGGCCGCGCCAAGGGCTACAAGGCCATCAACTCCGCTTGGCGGGCTCCTCGTTCGGAGCACCTCTTCGAGGTGCAGTTCCACACCCCGGCGAGCAAGTACGCCCAGGAGGCCACGCACAAGTTGTACGAGGAGCAGCGCCTCCCCGGCACGACCCCCGAGCGGGCCGTGGAGCTCCAGGCTCAGCAGGACGCGATCTTCGCCGCGGTCCCGGTCCCGGCGGGAGCGGACCGCCTGACCGCTCCGGCGCCTCTCGTGCCCCGGCTGCCCCAGCCGTCCCTGCGGCCCCAGCCCGTCGGCTGAGGTGACCGTCGGCTGAGCCGGCCAGGGCGGATGTCAGTGCCTCCGGCAATACTCGAAGCCGTGGAGCCGCCCCGGTTCCGTGCACGAAAGGACAGACATGGCCGAGGTATTGCTGTTCCACCACGCGCAGGGCCTGACCTCCGGCGTCCGTGCCTTCGCGGAGGCGCTGAGGGCGGCGGGCCATACCGTTCACGTCCCGGATCTGTACGAGGGGCGGGTCTTCGACGACCTGGAGGACGGTGTGGCCCACGCGCAGGAGACGGGGTTCGGCTCGCTCATCGAGCGGGGGCGGACGGCCGCCGAAGCGCTGCCGGCCACACTGGTCTACGCGGGCTTCTCCCTCGGCGTGCTGCCCGCGCAGTCCCTCGCCCAGACCCGCCCCGGCGCGAAGGGTGCGCTGCTGTTCCACTCCTGCGTCCCGGTCACGGAGTTCGGTGACGCCTGGCCGCAGGGGGTTCCGGTCCAGATCCACGGGATGGACGGGGACGAGTTCTTCGTGGAGGAGGGTGACATCGAGGCGGCCCGGGCCCTGGTGGAGTCGGCTCCGGACGCGGAACTGTTCGTCTACCCCGGCAAGCAGCACCTGTTCGCCGACACCGGCCTGCCCTCGTACACCGAGGAGGCGGCCGCGCTGCTCACGCAGCGCGTGCTCGCCTTCCTCGACGGCGTCGGCTAGGGACTGTCCGAAGGGCCGGGCGGCCATGCCTCGCCCGTGTTCACCCGCCGTCCCGTCGTGAAGGACGTCGGGCGAGCACGGGTCGGGCGTTCCGGCAGGGGGTCCGGGGCGCGGCCGGGCGGTATGCGCGGGGAGCGGGTGGTGGCCGCGTGAGTGGTCAGGGCCCTGATGTGGTCGGCGAAGTCGGGGTCGGGCAGCGGCAGGTCGAGGTCGTCGTCGACGTACGAGAGCGCGGCGGGTATGTAGTCGAGGACGGCGTGGACCAGGTCGGGCACCGGCAGCGGGCCGGTGCGCAGGGCGCGCAGGATGCGCAGCGTGGTGGTCAGGTCGACGTTCGCGACGGTCGCGCCGTGGGCGCTGAGGGTGTCGGCCTGGGTGTGCCACCACTCGGCCTCGGGGTGTTCGCCCAGGGCGCGGTGGTGCAGGCCGAGGCAGAACGTGGCGGCCGCGTCACCGGCGCCGGCCGCGTACTGCCACCAGAAGCGGGCGGATTCGGGGCGGCCGGTCAGATGCAGCATGCAGCCCAGGATGCGGGCGCCGGCCGGCTCGGGCAGCGCGCGGGCGAAGAAGAGCTTGAGGTCGTCGAGGGCGTCGGGGTGGATGACGAACATCTCGCAGACGACGGTGAGGTCCTGGGCCGCGCACACCTCGTCCAGCGGCGGTCCCGGCTCGGAAAGGAGCGCCCGCCAGGCGGACAGCCGGGTGCGGCCCGCCCGGGCCGGAAGAGTGGGCGGCGGAGCGGCGACGCGGGCGGCGAGGCGCTGCTCGGCGGCGTCGACGTCGGCCTCGGTGCAGGGCTGGTGGGACAGGCGGGCACGGGCGAGCACTCCGTCAATGGGCGATGTCATCAGCGTGTCCCTCCTCGGTCTGCTGGGCCGCGAGGCCGAGGGTGTGGCGCAGGCGGCGCTTGGCGTGGCGGGCGGTGGAGCGGACGGCGGCCGCGGTGATGCCGAGGTGGTCGCCGACCTGTGCGGGGGTCAGACCGTGGAGGTGGAGCAGGAGCATGACGTCCATCTGGCGCGGCGGGAGCTGGCGTACCGCGTGGAAGAGGGCGAGGCTCTCCTCCAACTGGCCGATGGGGTCGGCGGTATGGGCCAGGGCGACGGTCTCGAAGGCCGCCGCCTCCAGCAGGGCCGGGCGGCGTTTGCGGGCGCGGGCCAGGTCGAGGGTGCGACTGCGCAGCACGCTCCAGGCGTAAGCGGCGGGGTTCTCCTTCGACAGGACGACGGTCCAGATCATCAGGAGCTGTTCGAAGGCGGCGTCGACGGCTTCCTCGGCGTCCGCGCGGTGGTGGAGGATGGTCTGCGCCCAGCGCAGATAGACGGGCCGGTGCATATGGTGGAACGCGCTGAAGTCCACCGGAAGTTGCTGGTTCGTCATCGCGGGTCTGCCCGGCGCGCGGTACGTGAAGTCCTGGCTCACCGGTCTCCCTCTCCGTCCGTACGCAGCAACTCGCTCACACCCGTCCGTACGCCCGCGGCGGCCGCGCGCCGCAATAACAGGGCCGCGTCGCGGCCGAACACCCGCATCGCGAGAACTGCCAGGACCACATCGCCTACCCGATCGATCGTCACGAGACTTTCGGCTCCTTCCTGGTGCACCACTGGGCCCGCCCGTCCCGCCCCCCGACGGCCCCGGAAGGCGCTGGTGCGCGCCTTCGAACAGATGACGCGCGTCGGCACCGGAATGTGCAACCGCGGACCGTGAAAGGTCACGGGGCACTTGCGTTCCGGGGACGAACGTGCGTTTGCAGCGCTGCGCTCGCCTCCCGAAAGCACCGGTGGCGTGGATCCGTCCCACCCGACACCGGGGCCCTGACCTGCCGTTCGAGCGATCGGGGCAGTGCGTACGCGCAAGATTGCGCAAACCGCAAGCAACGCGACGCCAGTGCCTCATGTGACGTAAGACACACGAGGTGCGAGGCAACCGATTTCGGCAGGTGCCGTCGGGGGGCCTGGCCCTGCGGGCTATCGTGCACCTGCTCACAGCAGGAACGATCTTTGTCGACGACCTCTGTCAACGACCTCTGTCAGCGCAGTTCGTCAATGACCTTTTGTCGAGGAGTGAGAGACATCAGACGTATATGTGCCGCGACGTTGCTCGCCGGGTCCCTCCTGGCCGCGTTGCTCGGTCCGTCCCCGGCCGCCATGGCGGACCCGGCGCCGATGCCCACGACGGGCGCGGTCTTCAACGACCCGCAGGGCACCGTGGCCGAGCAGAACGCGATCAAGGACCACATCGTCGGGGTGATCGACAACACCCAGAGCGGGCGTACGCTGCGCGCCGCCATGTACGCCCTGACCGACACCGGCTACAGCGACGCGCTGACGCGCGCCCACGACCGGGGCGTGCAGGTCCGGGTCGTCCTGGACTACGCGTTCTCCACCTCCACGGCCGCCACCCAGCTGGTGGCCGCCCTCGGCAAGGACATGACCCAGCCGTCCTGGGTGCACGTGTGCCCGAAGGACCGGGCGTGCATCGCGGACACCACGCTCGACCCGAGCAAGAACCACATCAACCACAACAAGTTCTTCCTCTTCTCCCGGGTGGGAGACGTCGGCGTCGCCGAGGACGTGGTGATCCAGACGTCCGCCAACCAGACCGCGGCGAACACCTCCCGGTTCTGGAACAACGCCTACACCTCCGTGGGCAACACCGACCTCTACACCGCGTACACGGCGTACTTCGACGACCTCGCCGCCGAGAAGCGCAACGCCGACTACTACCGGCAGGGCACCACGTCCGGCGGCGAGAAGTACTACTTCTTCCCGCAGCAGACCGGCGACCTCATGGTCGACGTGCTGAACAACGTGTCGTGCACGGGCAACACGACGGTGGGATCCGCCTCCCACAAGACGGTCGTCCGCGTCGCCGCCTACGTCTTCACCCGCGCCGAGGTCGCCAACAAGCTGAGGCAGCTCGCCGACCAGGACTGCTGGATCGAGGTCGTCTACAACGAGACGAGCCAGCTCGCGGCCCTCGGCAACCACGCGCGGATCAAGCCGTACAAGCTCCACCTCGACAACGGCACACCCGACAGCGAGGCGGACGACCTGTTCGTGCACTCCAAGTACCTTCTGGTCGAGGGCAACTACGCGGGGCACCCGGACACCAAGTGGACCTTCACCGGATCCCACAACCTCGACGTCTCCTCCCTCCGGGAGAACGACGAGGCGCTGCTGCGCGTCGAGGGCGCCACGACCCACGACGCCTACCGGAGCAACTTCCTCGCGATGCGCTCCAAGGCCACCCTGACCGGCTGACAACGAGCGGCCGGCATTGAGCGGCCGAGACGGGCGGGGGCCGCGGCCTTTCCTGACATGTCGGGCTTGCTGGTGCGCCGTTCGAGGCTCGGGCCTTCATCGGCGCACCACGGCTCCCCTTACGGGAACGCCCGTGCGAAACTGTCGCCGATCCGATCACGGCAGCACCGAAACGTGCATGAAGGAGCGGCGTCGTTGAGCGTCACCATTGAAGGACAGATAGACCTCGCGGGACCGGTGGGCAAGCTGCTGCACCGGCGCCCGCTCAAGAACAGCACCGTGATGCAGTCGTTCAGCACCGAGCCGGTGTCCGGCGACCTCTTCGTACTCCAGCTGATGCAGGGCGGCCTGACCCTCAGCGGGGAGTCCGCGCCGGTCGACTACGACACCCGTAACAAGCACGGCGACATGTGCGTGACCCGCCTCAACCGGTCGGGCGCGATCACCGGATACATGTATCTGCGCGGCTTCGGCCACGGTGTCAACCTCGGCGTCGAGAACCGGGGCGGCGTCATCCGTCTGTGGACCGAGACGGCGTCGCAGCCCAACAGCAAGAACGAGGGCTTCGGCACCTCCATCACCAACTTCGACTTCCGGTCGGGGACGGTCCTGGACTACGGTTCCTCGCTGCACGCCACGCCGTACCGCCCCACGCCGGGCGCGCTCTTCGCCACCCCCACCATCGACCGCAGCGCCAACGAGCTCGTGGTGCGGTTCTACGACGGCGGGACGCACGTCGAGCGGTACGACCTGGCCAAGGCCTCGGCGGGCGTCTTCGAGCCGCTCCAGCGCATCGAGCTGCCCACGGACCTGGGCGTGTTCCAGGGATACGCCTCCCACAAGGGCGTGCTGTACCTGCTCAGCGGCGAGTCCAGCACGAGCACCAGGAATCCCCCGCCGGGCAACACCTACATCACCGCCATGGAGTGGGCGACCGGAACGGTCCTGACCCGGCAGTTCATCACCGCCGCGCCGGGGCTGGAGTGGCGCGAGCCCGAGGGCCTGCACGTGGACGTACGGAACGGCGTCACCAACCTCCACTTCGGCTTCGCCTGCGAGGACCCCGGGCCGCGCACCTGCACCATCGTGACGCTCCCCGACACCCCCGAGGTCGACGGCGTCAAGGTGATCACCGACTGGCAGCCGATCGCGCTCGCCTCGGGCGTCACCGCCGACCTGAACCCGCCCCAGGGCCGGCTCATCAGCGTCGCCGGCACCACGACGCTGCAGCTCAGCGGTGGGGTCAAGGGCACCTTCGACGGCGACGCGGTCATCGGCACCCTGCCCGACACGCTGACTCCCAGCGTCGAGGCCCGCGCCAACGTGCCGCGCAACAACAACGGCGGCTACTGCGCCGCCCGGGTCGAGGCCGGCACCGACCGCGCACTGCGGCTGTTCGGCGGACGCGACACCAACGCCATCACCTGGGCCCAGCTCGACAGCTTCAGCGCCGTCTGGCGCTGACCGCGCCCACAGACCTCTCCGTCATTTCGCACAAGGCCTCGTCAAGGAGACCAACCACCATGTCCTACAACCGCCGCAGCATTCTCGGTGCCGCCTTCGCCGTACCCGCCGCCGTGGCCGTCGCCAACATCGCCACCGCCTCCCCCGCGGCTGCCGCCGGCGTGGAGGCGGGCGACTGGGCCGACCTGGTCCTGGAGCCCGGCATCACCGCGCAGACCGGCTCGACCCCGCAGGTCCGCCTCGTCACCATCGCGGGCACCACCTTCCTGCAGGCCCGCGGCATCGTCACCGGCAGCTTCTCCGCCGACACCAAAATCGCCACACTGCCCGCCGCCATGGCCCGGCCGACCTCGTACATCCGCGCCACCGCGCCCCGCAACAACAGCCAGGGCATCAACGCCTGCCGCTTCGAGGTGAACACCGCCGGTTCCGTGACCGTCTACGGCGCCAACACGGGCAACCCGATCACCTGGGTCCAGTTCGACTCGGTCCAGACGATCTGGCGCTGAGGCCGGTCCGCCGGGCGGTCACGCCTGCGCAGCGTCACCCGGCACTCCTGCTCGGGCCCCGGTCCCGGCGTCGGCGGGAGTGCCGCGGCGCCGGGGCCGCCCCCGGTTCCGGCCCCGGCGCGTGCGGAACCGGCCGGCCCGCAGCCAGGCCTCGGCCTCCGGATTCCGCGCGGCCAGCTCCGCCAGCGCCGGGTGCGGACCCAGCAGGGCCAGCCGTTCGGCGACGGGGTCGGGCAGTTCGGCCGGAGTGCGCAGACCGCCGATCCAGGCGAACTGCGCGAACAGCGCGAGGCCCGTGGCGAAGGCCCCGGCCCACTGGAGCGCCCCGTGGGGTACTCGGTCGAACAGCCCGGCGGTGGCGAACGCGAACTGCCCCAGGAGCAGCATCAGGCCGGTGCAGCCGAGACAGCCGAGGTCACGCGGCGGAGCCGGCCGCTGCGGCATCAGATGGTCGTGGCAGGCGGTATGGAACTCCGTCCGGACGTCGTCGAACACGGCGTCGCGGAGCACCACGTTGCCGAGCGTGGCGGGCGCGGTGCGGCGGCGCAGCGCGGCGAGCAGGGCGTCCGGAAGCGGGTGTCCTGCACCACGTGCGGGGTCGGCACCGGCGGCGGTGAGGCTCAGGTTGCCTCGGTGGTTGACGGTGACCAGCCCGTCGAGCAGCAGCCGGGCGGCTGCCGCCTGGATGTCGTCCTCGGGCCACCACTCGTCGCGGACGGCGTGGTACGGGTCGAGCTCGATCGCGGCGCAGTGCGCGACCGCCGCCCGGTACCACCGGCGCTCTTTGCGGCGGCGCAGACCGAGTGCCGCGTACAGCACGGCTGTCACGGGCAGTACGGCGCAGGCGAGGACGACCGGGTTCACGCGCTGAGCGTAGGGGCGCGGCGCGGGAGCGGTACATCCATTATTCGACGGCTCCGGGAAGCGCCGAGTGCCGGGCGCCGCACGCCCGAACGGGGTGGGACAGGCCCCTCAGAGCGCGGGCACGGGCTGCGGCGTGGGCGGGCCCACATAGCGGGCCGCCGGGCGGATGATCTTCGAGTCCGCCGCCTGCTCCAGGATGTTGGCGCTCCAGCCGACCACCCGGGCCGCGCAGAACGTCGGGGTGAACATCTCGCGCGGCACCCCGCACAGCTCCATGACCACGCCCGCGTAGAACTCCACGTTGGTGTGCAGCTCCCGGCCGGGCTTCAGCTCGGCGAGGATCGCCTCCACCTGCCTCTCCACCTCGACGGCGAACGCGACCAACGGGCCGCCGATGTCCTCGGCGATGCCGCGCAGCATGCGCGAGCGAGGGTCCTCGGTGCGGTAGACGGGGTGGCCGAAGCCCATGATCCGGTCGCCCGCCAGGACGCGCTCGCGCACCCACGTATCGATGCGCTCCGGGGAGCCGATGGCGTCGAGGGTGTCCAGGGCGCGGCTGGGGGCGCCGCCGTGCAGCGGGCCGGAGAGCGCCCCGACGGCCGCGACCAGGGACGCCGCCATGTCCGCGCCGGTGGAGGCGACGACGCGCGCGGTGAACGTGGAGGCGTTGAAGCCGTGGTCGACGGTGGAGATGAGGTACCGCTCGATCGCCCGGACGCGGTCGGGCTCGGGCAGCGAACCGGTCATCATGTAGAGGTAGTTGGCGGCGTACGACAGGTCGTCGCGCGGCTCGACGGCGTCGAGTCCCCGGCCCAGCCGGTAGAGCGCGGTCAGCAGGGTCGGGACGGCGGCGCAGGCGGCGAGCGCGTCCTCGCGGCGCCGGTCGGCGTCGAGGTCGTAGACCGGCCGGAACCCCTGGGCGGCGCCGAGCAGGGAGAGAGCGGTGCGCAGTCCGGCGAGCGGTCCGGAGGCGGCACCCGCCGCGGCGATGCCGGGCAGCGCGTCGCTTACCTCCCGGGGCAGACGGCGCAGGGCCGCGGTGCGGGCGGTGAAGTCCGCGAGGGCAGCGGCGTCGGGCAGTTCGCCGTGGAACATCAGGTGCCACACGTCCTCGAAGCCGCGGGTCTGCGCGAGCTCGACGGCCGAGTACTGGCGGTAGTGGTAGTAGCCCTCGCGGCCGCGGACGTCCCCGAGTGCGGTGTCCGTGACGACGACACCCGCGAGTCCGCGGGGTACTGCCGTGGTGGTGGTCGACATGTCTCTTCCTCCCTCAATGTTGATTCGACTGTCTATGATTGACGAGATTGCTGTCAATATTGATTGAATCAACATTGATCGATCTTGGATACGGTGACCCCATGACGGATCAGTCGCGCCTCACCACCCGCGAGGCGGCCGAACGGCTCGGCGTGAAGCCGGAGACGGTGTACGCGTATGTCAGCCGCGGCCAGCTGAGCAGCGAGCGGGCGCCCGGCGGGCGGGGCTCGACCTTCGACGCCAAGGAGGTCGACGCGCTGGCCCGGCGCAGTGCCCGCCGCGAACCCGTCGCACGCGGCGGTGAGCTGAACTTCCGCACCGGACTGACGCTCATCGACAAGGACCGCTACTACTTCCGAGGGGTCGACGCGGTCGAGCTCGCCGGGGCATACGGCTTCGAGGAGGTCGCGGAGTGGGTGTGGACCGGCACACTGCCGCGCGGCGCCCGGTTCACCGCGCCCCAGCAGTTCCTCGACGCGGCGCGGCTCGCGGTCGGCGCGCTGCCCGCGCACAGCGGCACCATGGACCGGCTGCGGGTCGCCGCGGTCGCCGTCTCGGCCGCCGATCCGCTCCGCTTCGACCTGGAGCCGGCGGCGGTGCTCGGCTGCGCCCGGATGCTCATCCCGACCCTGGTCGGGGCGCTGCCGATGGCCGGCAAGCGGCACCGCGGCGCCGAGCGGCTCGCCTGGCAGCTGTGGCACCGCCTCACGCCCAGGCTCCCCGACGAGGCGTCGATCAACGTACTGGACACGGCCCTCGCCCTGTTGATCGACCATGACCTGGCCGCGTCCACACTCGCCGCCCGGGTCGCGGCCTCGGCACGCGCCCATCCGTACGCGGTCGTCTCGGCCGGGCTCGGCGCGCTGGACGGGCCGCTGCACGGAGCCGCCAGCGGGCTCGCGCACCGGATGCTCGCCGAGGTCCTGGAGCGCGGCGGCGCGGCCCCCGTGGTCGCCGCCCATCTGCGCTCGGGCAGCCGGGTACCCGGCCTCGGCCACCGCCTCTACCCGGGCGAAGACCCGCGCGCCCAGGCGCTGTTCAAGCTGCTCGCGGACCTGCCGCAGGCCGAGGAGGCGCTCGACGCGGCCCATGACGTGATCGCCACGACGGCCCGGCACACCGAGCTGCACGCCAACGTCGATCTCGCGCTCGCCGTGTTCAGCGTGGCGTGCGGTATGCCCGCCGAGGCGGGCGAGGCGGTGTTCGCGGTGGCCCGCACGGCGGGCTGGATCGCGCACGCCCTGGAGGAGTACGAGGAACGCCCGCTCCGTATGCGCCCCAGCGCCCACTACACGGGCCCTCGCCCGCCACAGCCGCTGCCGTGACGGGCGAGGGGGGCGTCAGCCGTCGATGCGGTGCTGGGTCCAGAACGACGTCAGGTCCGTGGTCGTGGCGGCCTGGGCGGCGGCCTTGAACTCGGCCGTCGTCGAGACGCCGTACCAGTGCGAAGTGGCGTAGTCCTTCAGGAGCTTGGCCATGGCGGTGTCACCGAGGACGCGCCGCAGGTCGTGCAGGGCGCACTTGCCGTAGCCGTAGACGACGGTGGAGTAGCGCGAGGAGTGGGCGTCCCAGTAGGCCATCGAGTTGGTGATCTTCTCGGCCGACGACGCCCAGGAGACGCTGTTCCAGCAGCCGCTGCCCGTCTTGTTCAGCGCCAGGTCGGTGGCGTAGTCGGTGAACGACTCGTCCAGCCAGGGGCTGTTGTACTCGTCGTCGCCGACGATCCCGTAGAACCACTGGTGGCCGATCTCGTGGGTGAGCGCGGTGGTGCTGACCAGGTCGAGGACGAAGCCGGGGTACTCCATTCCGCCGAACCAGTAGTTGTTGTCGATCACCGCGTCCAGCTCGCCGTACGGGTAGGCGCCAAAGCGCGCCGCGTGGGTGTCCACGGCGGACTTGGCGGTGCTCAGCATCGACTGGGCGTCGGAGGAGCTGATGCCCGAGACGGAGTAGATGTTGATCGCCGTCCCGGCCGCCGAGGTGCCGGAGATCTTGGCGAAGGGGCCCGCTGCCCAGGCGAAGTCACGGACCTTGGAGGCGGTGGCCGTGGTGACGGTACGGCCGCTGGAGCCGGGGGTGTCGACGGAGGTGCCGGTGGCGGGCACCAGCAGGGAGGTCGGATGGTCGAGGGTCACCTTGAAGTCGGCGGCCAGGGAGTAGAACGACTCGCCGTTGTTGGTGTACGGGTCCAGGTGCCAGCCGGAGCCGTCCTTGACCGCGAGGACGGGCAGGGCGTTGCCGATGTTGTTGAAGGCCCCGTCGTGGCCGAACCGGTCGGCGCCGCTGGGGACGGTGATGCCCAGGTCGAAGCCGATCGTGGCGCTCTGGCCCTGCGCGAGCGGGGTCGGCAGGGCGACCTGGAGGGCGGTGCAGCCGACCGACAGGGAACCCGCGGTGCCACCGGTGACGTTGGTGACCGTGATCGGCATCGCGGAGCAGGTGCCGTGGTAGTTGTCCCACAGCCTCAGATACACCTCGCTGAGCGCGGTGGCGGAGGCGTTGGTGAAGGTCGCGCTCTCGTGACCGGTCCAGACGGTGCCGCTGGTGTTGCTGCTGAGGTTGACGGTGTACGAGGGCGAGGCCGGCGTACGGGTGGAGTCACCCGGCGGGGTCGTGTCGCCGGACGTGTTGAGGGCGACGTCGTCGATGACGAAGCTCGTCTGGAGGCTGGAGTCCTCGGTGCCGGTGAAGGCGACGTTCACGGTCTGGCCCGCGAAGGCCGAGACGTCGAACGACTTCTGTATGTATCCGGTGTTCTTGTTCAGGTTCGAGTACGTCGCCAGGGTCGTACTGCCGATCTTCGCCGTGAGCTTGTCGTACGCGGTGGCCGACGTGGTCTCGGTGGTGTCGATGTGCAGCCAGAAGGTGAGCGTGGCGGTGCTGCACCCGGAGGGGATCGTGACGCTCTGGGAGAGGGTGTCGGTGTGGGTGCTGCCGACGCCGTTCAGCCAGGCGAAGGTGGTGCCGCCGTGGGCGCTCTGACCGGTGCGACTGGTGATCACGCTGGTCTGCGACTGGCTCCAGGGCGAAGTCCCGCTCTCGAAGCCGCCGTTGGCGACCACCTGGGCCGGGGTGCACGCGGCGGCCTTGGGTGCCTCCGGTGCCGCCTGCGGTGCGGCTGCCGCCGCGGTCCCGGACAGCGAGAAACCGGCCAGCGCGGCGACGGCGAGTGCGCCCGCGGCGAGGGCCTTGTGGGGGGTCGGTCTCACACGTAACTCCTTTGACGCGGCCGGGATTCCGGCCTGCTCGGTGGCCGCCCGACGGCTTGGGTGCGCCGGAGGGCGGCCGCGGACTGCGTGCATCGCTCGCGCGATGGCTGCGGTGAGATTTCGGTCGCGCGCCTCCCCGGGGCGGTCCGGGGCGACGGCTGCCGGAAAGCCTGGCAGATTTGACCAGGGCATGCCATCAGGGACAGGTAAAACCCGCGCACAGCGACACGGTCGCGCACATCCGCTGATCGCCGGGGTCCACCCTTGTCTCACAGCCTCCCGGGACCGCACCGCACGATGACCCGCATTCTGAGCGGTCACCAGTCCGGCACGTGGGGACCATGAACGACAACGGACCGTCGCTCGCCCGGCTCAGACCCGCCGCCGGTGCGGGTGCGGCCCAGTCCTGTCCGCCGTACCAGTCGTCGGTGCCCCACGCGTCGTTGCAGCAGTTGCGGTCCGGCTTCCATATGTTGGCCTGGGCGCGCCGGTCGTCCGGGTGGCGTCGTGTACCCGCTCCCAGGCGGAGACGTCCTTCTGGCCGGCCGGGCCGCACCGACAGTCCCCGTCCTTGCCGCTGGTGGGCGACACCATGGCAACGCAGACCGTGGCCCGGTTGTGCGTCTTCTGGAACGCGTCGGCCCACTGCCGATGGGCCTGGAGGTGGTTGCAGGAGGAATCCCACCAAGGAGCCGAGCCCTTCGGTGCAGAGCGAACAAGCCCATATGACCCCGATGGGAGCCTAGGCAACCGGGCGGATCCGGCCGCCGGTCCTCTCCTGGAGCGCGGTTTGCAACCGGTCCCGGGCCTCCGTCTGGGCGGCGATGCGTTCGTTGAGGACCGCCAGCCGCTCCAAGGCGATCCGCAGGCCCCGGTCCGAGGGCGGCGCCGCGGTCACGTCGCCGTCCAGGCAGGGCAGGAACACCTGTACGTCGTCCAGGGTGAGCCCCGCGGCCAGCAGGTGGCGGATGTTGCGGACCCGTACCACCGTACGGTCGTCGAAGACGCGGTAGCCATTGGTGGCCCGCTCCGAGGCGATCAGTCCCGCCTCCTCGTAGTGCCGCAACGCACGCGCCGTCGTCCCGGTCGCCTTCGCCAACTCGCCGATCCGCACCCGTTCCACCTCCCGGGCCACTCCTATCACGCCACCACCGCACCTCCGTCGACGGGGAGGATCACCCCGGTGATGAACGACGCGGCCGGTGCGGCGAGGTGGGTGATGGCCCAGGCGACGTCCTCCGGTCGGCCGATCCGGCCCAGCGGAGTGTGCGCCGACTGCCACTCGCGCAGCGCGGCCAGCCGCTCGGGCGCCAGTCCCTGGTGTTCGCCGATAGGTGTGTCGATCGCTCCGGGGGCGACGGCCGCCACCCGAATGCCTCGGGGCGCCAACTCGACGGCCCAGCTGCGGGTCAGCGCTTCCAGTGCGGCCTTGGTCGCCGCGTAGAGCGAGTTCCCGGGCCAGGCCCGCTGTCCGACCGAGGTGCTGACGTTGACGATCACCCCGCCGGACGCTTCCAGGGACGGCAGCGCGGCCCTGGCCAGCAGCGTGGGCGCGATCAGGTTGGTGGCGATCTGCGGTGTGATCAGCTCCGGAGCGAGGGTGGCGAGCGCACCGCTGCGTACGATGCCCGCGTTGTTGACCAGCACATCCAGGCGCCCGTGCAGTTCCAGCGCGGTCTCGACGATCCGCGCGGGCTCGCCCTCGGCGGTGATGTCGGCGACCAGCGGCGTGATCCGCCCCCGGTCGGCGGCGGCCTCGTGAAGCGGTTCGGCCCGCCGCCCGATGGCCAGCACATGGGCACCCTCGTCCGCGAAGGCACGCGCGGTGGCCCGGCCAATGCCGGTACCGGCCCCGGTGACGACGACGATCCTGGTGGTCCGCGATGTGGTCCGCGTTGCGGTGGTGGTGTTGGTGGTCGTGGTGTTCATGCCGCTCATCGTTCAACCCTGCCGCCAGTGGCAAGGTCAAGGAGAGGCTCTCGGTGAGGGGGTCAGCACCCTCTCGCCCGGTCGTCGGCGCGTCGGCCGTTCTGGCGCGTGTCCCGCCCCGGAAGCCCATCTCGTGATCACGCCGCAGCGGCACATGCCTGATGCCCTACGCGATGGGCCTCCGGGCGGATACGACAGCGGACCCGCAATCGCCCTCGCCGGGATACGGGTGCGGGGGACTCGGGCTACGAGCGAGACGCTGGTGAACATACCGGCCTCCTCCGAGGGCCAGTTGGCCTCGCTCGTCCCGGATCTGGGCGGTGTGGCGGCGAACGCGCCGGCCCCGGCCTTCACGACGCGGGGGAGGCTGAGAGCGCACGGTGAGCTGGCGGAGGCGTCAACGGCACGCCGCCAGCGCGACCATTCCCGCAGGGCGGTTACGGCGTGCCGGGCTGCTCCCCCTCGGACGCCTTCGAGTCTTTGTCAGGGCTCCATGCGTACGCGAACGGCACCAGGTCCTCGATCCGTACGGCGGCGACGGCGCCCCCGGTCGTGGGGAGGAGCACGCGGATGCCCGGGTGGTAGTCGAAGAGCACCTGCCGGTCCCTGCCGCACGGGCCGAGCACGCCGCGGCCCATGTTGCCGACGGCGACGATCGTGGAGAGTTCCCGGGCGCCGGAGGCGCGCGCGTGGCCGAGGGCGACGAGTTCCGCGCAGGGGCCGCCGGTGAAGTGGTAGAGGTTGATGCCGCCGTACATCGTGCCGTCGGCCGCGCGGACGGCGGCGCCCATGGTGTGGACGCCGTCCTGGCCGTCGGTGTTCGCGTCGACGACGGCGCGGGCGAAGTCGATGAGTTCACGGTCGGCCGCGGTCAGTTCGTGGATCGCGATCTGCATACCCGAAGGCTACGGAGGTGTCGCTCGGGGCGCGAATGGATTGGCGGCGTGCGTCGGTCCTCACTGCCCGGGTGGGTCCACATCGGCAGGGACAGCGGCTTGCCCGACTCCACAGAGGTCTTGAGGTTGGCGAGCACCGCCGACCGGCCGCCCGCGGCATCGCGGCGCTCCTTCTCGTCGCGCAGGTTCTCGTGGGTGGCGCTGAGCCGGGCCGTACCACCCAGCGGCTTGAGTTCGAACGTGACCGTGGCGGGGCCGTCGGGCGGTCCTCATCGGGACCGGTCCAGGTGAACACCAGGCGCTCGGGCGGGACGGACTCCACGAGGTGCCGACGACGTCGGCGACGCCGGAGCCGTCGGTGCGGCGGCGCTCCCAGGCGGAGCGAGGCCGCCAGTCCGAGACGTTGCTGTGGCCCCAGGGCTGGGTGGTCGCCTGGCGGGACATCGCCAGGCCTTCGCACGGCTCACCGAGGGTCTGCCCGTTGTCCTGGAACAGCCGGTCCGGCAGACGCCGACGGGCGGTGTCGGCGAGGGCCTTGAAGACCTTGTCCAGCTCATCGCTCACTCCTCCATCACGCAAGCATTACCTGCATGTCAAGTTTCGGAACCCCGTTGGGAGCCCCATCGGTGCCGATGCCCGCAGCGGCGCATAGTTCTGGCCAAAACACGGGAAATTACTTGATCGCGCCATCGTGATGAAGTCCTAATGGCCGCGGGGGGGTCCTGTCGTGGTGACGAAGAATGCAGCCGGAGAACTCAAGAGCAGGTCAGCGGTGACTGCCGCGCTGCCGGGCGATCCGCCGGCCATGGCCCACCCCCGGCCGCCGGGCGCCCTTCCGCCGCGTAACGGACCGGCGGAGACAAGACACCCCCCATCACCCCCGGTCGCTCAACCGCGTCGGCGCAACCCGTCGGCGGAGCGTCCCCCTGCGCACAGTACGGAGTGAGATGTCCGAAGACACGGCCACCCTGAGCGGTGCCGTCACCTATCTGGAACTGCTGGCCATGCGGTCCTCCCGAGGAGCCTTCAGCCAACCGGCCCTGCAGGCAAGGCGGGGAGGCGCTCCGCCCCACGTCGTGGACGACCTCGAACGGGCCGAGCAGCTCGCCCTCGGGGTCGAGCAGCAGATGGCCGACCTGGAGCGGCGCAAGAACGAGCTCGCGCTGCTGATGGACACGACCCGGGCCCTGGCGGAGCAGGAGGACCTCGACTCGCTGCTCACGACCCTCGTACGCCGCACCCGGCTCCTTCTGCACGTGGACATGGCCTGGGTACTGCTTCTCGACGGCGAGGACGGCTCGTGCATCCGCGCCGCCGACGGCGCGATCTCCGTACTCGGCGGGGTCGCCCGCGTCCCCGTCTGGCAGGGCCTCAACGCCATCAACGCGGTGGGGCAGTCGCCCGTGTGGACCTCCGACTGCCACCGGGACGACACGATCCCGCGCTCCGAGCACATCGAGGCCGTCGTCCTCGAAGAGGGGCTGACGGCGCTGCTCGCGGTGCCGCTGCGCAGCGCGGGCAAGGTGGTCGGCGTGCTCTTCGGCGGCGACCGGGTCGCCCGCTCGTACACCGCGGACGAGGTGGCGACGATGTCCACCGTCGCCAACTACGCCGTCGCCGCCGTGAAATCGGTCCAGGCCCTGGAGCTCGCCCGCGACCGGGTCGCCGGTCTCAGCGCCGAGGTCGACCGGCTGCGCGCCAGGGAGCGGGCGCAGCGGCAGACGGCGCAGAGCGGTCAACGGCTCGTCGAACTCGCCCTCGGCGGAGTCGACGTGAAGGCGTTCACCGTCACCGCGGGCCAGACGCTCGACGGCTCGGTCTGGCTGCGCGACGAGAACGACGACACCATGGCCCGCACCAGCTGCCAGTGGGACGACGAGGAGGAGCTGGCCGCCGCCACCTTCACCGCGCGCGCCGAGCAGCGCGTGGTCCACCTGGACGACGGCACCGTGGTGGTGCCCGTCCGCACCGGCGAGGAGGACCGGGGCGCCTTCGTCCTGCGCTGCCCGGCGGACCGCACGCCCGACATGGACCTGGTCCGGTACGCGGTCCAGGCGGCGGCGATCCTGGTCACGCTCAACCGCGGCGCCGAGTCCGCCGACCGCAAGTTCCGCGACGAGGCGCTGGACCGGCTGCTCAACGGCGTCCCCTTCAGCCGCCGTTGTCAGCGCCGCCTCAAGGGGCTCGGGCTCGATCTGAGCCGTCGGCACGCCGTGATCGTCACCCGGCTGCCGGTCGGCGACGGACACGCGCTCTCGACCTGGACGTCGACCTTCGTCTGGCTCCGCGGGGGCGCCAGAACGGTCCACAACGGCCATCTCGTGATCCTGCTGCCGCACTCCGACGCGCGTGAGGCGGCCCGCGATGTGAAGCAGCGCCTGGCCAAGACGCTCGGCCGGCCGGTCGCGGTGGGTGCGGCCTCGGCCGGCGGCGGCCCGGAGGAGCTCCTCGCCGCGTACCGGGAGGCCGCCGCCTGTCTGGACGTCCTGACGATCCTCGGCAAGGAGGGCGCGGACACTCCGGCGATGGCCGACGAACTCGGCTTCGTCGGCATGCTGCTGGGCGGCAGCCGGGACATCGGCGCGTTCATCGAGCAGACGCTCGGCCCGATCCTCACCTACGACGAGCGGCGCTCGACCAATCTCGCCGCCACCCTGGAGGCGTACTTCGCGGCGGGCGCCAGTCCCACGTACGCGGCGGAGGCGCTGCGGGTGCACACCAACACGGTGGCCCGGCGTCTGGAGCGCGTCTCGCAGCTCCTCGGCCCCGAGTGGCAGCAGCCGGGCCCGGCCCTGGAGATCCAGCTCGCCCTTCGCCTGTCCAAGGTCAGCGCGTCGCTGCGGGGCCACGCGGTGGCCGGGCAGGGCGTGAGCTGACCCAGCTCCACGAGGCTCCCCGCGCCCGCCCCGGTACGGGCTCCCAGAAGCGTGTGCCGGGGCGGGTCCCGGTTCAGGCGGGGGCGTGCGCCGCGAGGAAGTCGTCGACGACGCGCTCGACGTACTCGGCGGTGACCGAGCGCCCGGCGAGCAGACGGCGGTACATCAGCGGGCCCGCCAGCTGGTCGACGGCGAGGTCCGGGTCGAGGTCCGCGGCCAGTTCGCCGCGGGCCTTCGCGGCGTCGAGCACGGTACGGAAGACGCGGGAGCCCTCGCGGTAGAGCACCTCCTTGAGCTGGGCGAAGACCGGGTCGACCCCGGCGCGTTCGATGACCGCGCGCAGCCCCCGGTCGCTCACCGGGTCGTGCAGCAGGCGCCGCAGCCCGTCGAGTTCACGGATCAGGTCGTCGCGCAGGACGCCCGTCGGCGGTGTGTGCGCGGTGGAGATCCGCTCGGCGATGACGTCCCGGACCAGGCCCGAGGCCTCGGGCCAGTGACGGTAGAGGGTGGTGCGGCCCACGCCGCTGCGGGCGGCGACGGCGACATGGGTGACGGCCGACCAGCCCTGCTCGATGAGCAGGTCGCGGGCGGCGGCCAGGGCGGCGGCCCGGCTGCGCTCGGCGCGCGGATCGGGCCCGCGGCCCGGCGCGTCGGAGGTGCGGCTCGGCTCGGTGGGCGCGGACATCCGGCTCCGTCCTGTCGTCGTCGTGGCACGAGTGTAAGTCGTGCGGCCCTGGTGGCCGCGCCTCCTCTCCGTGACGTATACGCAGGTCACACCCGTCGGCGGTGCGGCTCACCAGCACGCGCCCCGCCGCACCGGCCGCCGCACGGCCCGCTGCCGAACCGTCCGCCCCGACAAAGCTTATGGAACAGCTTGCCCCACAGCGAGGTGTGGGGCAAGCTGTTCCATAGGTTCGGAACAACGTGCACCGTTGAGCGCCGGCCCGGCATCTTCCCCCGCCGCCGCAACGACCGCAGCAGCGACACCCGACCCCGCTTGTGAGAGGACCCCCTGCCATGAACGCCACCGAGGGCCGCGACCAGCCCGACCTGACGCTGATGTACGCGACCCACGACGCCTTCCGGCGCGACCTGGGCCTGCTGGCCGCGGCCGCCCGGGACAACGGCACCGCGCCCGGCTCGGCCTTCCGGACCGGTTGGGAGACCTTCCAGACCTTCCTGACGATCCACCACACCGCCGAGGACAAGGTGCTGTGGCCGCTGATGCGCGCCAAGCTCGCCGACGACCCGGAGCGGTTGGGGATGCTCGACGAGATGGATGCCGAGCACGAGGTCCTCGACCCGTTGCTGGACGCCGTCGAGGACGTACTGGCCCAGCAGCAGGCGGAGCGGCTGCCCGGCCTGATCGCCACGGTGGCCGACAAGCTGGCCCACCACCTCGACCACGAGGAGCAGGCGGCGCTGCCCGTCGTCCAGTCGGTGCTCAGCGCCCCGGAGTACGACACGTTCGGCGCCGAGCAGCGGCGGATGCTGGGGGTCAAGGGCGGCGCCCTGTACTTCCCCTGGGTGCTTGACGGCGCCTCCGAGGAGACGCAGCGCACCGCGCTCGGCGTGGTGCCGCCGCCGGTGCGCTTCCTCTACCGGGCCGTATGGCGTCCGCGCTACCAGAAGCGCACCCGGGCCTTCTCCCAGGCCGCCGCCTGACACCCGGCGCGGCCTGCCCCCATCCGGCGAGCACGACGGTGCCCGGCGTCCATCCGATGGACGCCGGGCACCGCGCCGTAACGGGTCTGCCGGTCAGTCGAATTCAACCGGTGACCGGGACCGGGGCTCAGGCGAAGTCGGCCGTGTGCGCCTCGGCCCAGTCCCGGAAGCTGCGGGCCCGGCGGCCCAGCACGCCCTGCACATCCGGGAACAGCCGCCCACGGAAGTCGTCGCCGGATTCGAGGGCCTTCCGCAGCGCCGCCACCACGCCGTCGGCGGTCGCCTCCCCGTACAGCCCCGCCATGACCGCGCGGTGCTCCTCGATCGAGATCTGCTCGAAGCGCAGCTTCCGGCCGAGCACCGACCCGAGCACCGCCACCTGCTGACGGGCCGTCAGTGCCTCGGGGCCGGTCAGCGCGTAGGTGCGGCCCTCGTGGCCCGGCTCGGTCAGCGCGCGCACCGCGACGTCGGCGATGTCCTGCGGGTCCACCAGCGCCTCGGGCAGATCGGCGACGGGGCTGCGCACCACACCGTCCCCGCGCGCCGCGTCCGCCCAGCCGAGGGCGTGCGTCATAAAACCGTTGGGCCGCAGGATCGTCCAGGCCAGGCCCGACTCCGTGAGCGCCTTCTCGGCCTGGCGGTGCCACAGGCCCAGCGGGGTGTCGTTCTCCTCCTCGACCTCCGCGACGCCGAGCGTGGACAACTGTACGATGTGCTCGACGCCCGTCTTCCGCGCCACGGCCACCAGATTCGCGTCGTGGGTGCGCTTGTTGTGCCCGAGCGACATGAGGAAGACCTTGCGTACGCCGTCGAGCACGTCCGGCAGCGTGTCGGGCAGCCCCAGGTCGGCGCCCACCACCTCGATCCCGGAGGGCAGTTGGGCGCGGGCGGGATCGCGCGTCAGGGCCCGTACGGAATGGCCCGCCGCGTGCAGGCGCGCCAGCACCTTGCCGCCGACGTTGCCGGTCGCCCCGGTCACCAAAATGGTCATGGGTGTCTCCGATTCAGCTGGTTGGGAAGGTGCGGTGGTCAGTTTGCGGGGCGGTCCAGGACCGTGCGCAGGGCGTCCTCCAGGCCCGCCGCCCCCGAGTCGTCCGCGGCACGCCAGGCGATGAAGCGGTCGGGGCGCACCAGCGAGGCGCCCGTGGGCGTCACGCCGTAGCTCTTCTCCCAGCCGCTCGCCCGGTGCACGGCGATCTCGATGCCGAGCCGCTCGGCCGCGCTCTTCGCCGCCTTCTCCCACCCTGTGGCGTCGGCCCCGGCGAGCAGGACGAAGGACCGGCCGAACAGGCCGGTGGTGGAGCCGCCGTCGCCGAGTTGTACGTAGGGCGCCCGCGAGCCGGGGCGTCCGGTGGGGGCCGTCGGGTCTTCGAGGAGCTCGCCCTCGTCGCCCGGCTCCAGGACGACGGCGCCCTGGGCGCAGCGGTAGCCGAAGACCTGCGCGACCGGGTCGATGGGCGCGGCGGCCGTACCGTCGTCGAGGTCGGGGCCCAGGCGCTCCACCGTGTTGGCGAACTGCTGCTCCGCGATCATGTCGGAGACCGGCCTGCGCTCCGCGTCGTGGCTGGCGAGCAGCCCGGGACCGGCCTGCCCCCGCACGGTCATGGCCAGCTTCCAGGCGAGGTAGAAGCCGTCCATGACGGCCGTGTTGCCGCCGAGCCCGCCGGGCGCCGGCACCACCTTCGCCGCGTCGCCCACCAGGTGGACCCGCCCCACCGAGAACCGGTCCGCGACCTCGCACACGATCTCGGTGCGGCCCGAGCCGGCCACCGTCAGCTCCAGGTCCGGCATCCCCAGACCGGTCCGTACGAGGGCGGCGCACTGCTCCTCGGTGTAGCCGCGGAAGTCGGGCTGGTCCTTGGTCATGCCGTGGATGTAGCCGTAGCGGCCCGGGATGTCCGTGGTGTAGAAGACGCCCGGCACCGGCTGCAGGAGGTGGAACAAGGCGAACCTGCGGCCCTCGGTCACCCCGCCCGCCAGCCCCTCCAGGGGGCCGCTCATGTCCGCGTCGAAGAAGACCCGGAAGACCTCGCCCAGGCGCCCGCGTCCGTGGATGCCGACGCCAAGGGCCCGGCGAGCCGGGCTCTTGCGGCCGTCCGCCGCCACCATGTGGCCCGCGCGCACGGTGCGTTCGGCGCCGGTGGCCACGTCGCGCAGGAGCGCGGTGACCCCGTCGGCGTCCTGGGTGAAGGAGACCAGCTCGGTGCCGAAGGCGAGCTCGGCGCCGAGCTCGCGGGCGCGCTCGGCGAGGATGACCTCGGTGTGTTCCTGGCTGGCCATGGCCCAGTCCTCGGGCGAGACATGGCCCATGCTCATCTCGCCCTGCGTCATGATGCCGCGCAGCACCGGGCCGGAGAGCGTCTCGGCGAGCGCCATGTAGAAGTCACCGGTGCCGCCCGGCGAGGCGGCGGTGATCCGGTCGGCCACGCCGCCGATGCGCAGCGCCTCCATCGTGTGCGGGTACTGCCCGCGCGCCTTCATCACGACGGAGGTGCCGGGGTGTTTCTCGACCAGCAGCGGCCGGACGCCGTGCAGGCCGAGGAAGAGCGCGGTGGACAGGCCTGACAGACCGCCGCCGGCGATGAGAACGGGCACGGATGCCTCGGACACGGACACTCCCGGGTTCGGTGGACAAGACGGTGCCTTCAGCATCGGCAGCCGGGACGGTGACCGGATCGGGGCGCGATGCCGACGGGCTGGGGGCCCGGTCGTGGCGTTTACGGCGCCGCCGTCCACCACCGAGTCACCAACCAGGCATCAGCGGCGGAGCGGAGTGTGGAGAGCGCCCCCGGGGCCACCACCCCGCGATCCGGAGCCTTCCGGCCCGCGCCGGTGGCCGGGTGTCACCGTTCGCCCTAACGAGGAGTCTTCGTGGTCGTCTTCGTCAACAAGCTGACGCTCATCGGCAAGCCCGAGGAGTTGGAGCGGATCTACGCACACGTCGCCGAGTTCATGGAGGTGCAGCCCGGTCTGATCCGCTACCAGCTGATCCGCTCGCAGAAGGAGCCGGGCATCTACTTCAACGTGGCCGAGTGGGACAGCAAGGAGTCCTTCGACACGGCGCTGGCCGAGCCCGAGTTCCGGGCCCGCCTCAAGGCGCTGGGCACCGTCATCAAGGGTGAGCCGCACCTGAGCGACGTCGTGGTCGAGGGCGTCGCCCGCGAGGCCGGAGCGGCCCGGTGACCCCCGATGTCGCCGCGGTCATGGCGTCCGCCGGCACCCATGTGCCCGCCGTCTCGGCGGACACGTACGCCCAGATCCTCCAGTTCTACGCCCGCCATATGCAGCTGCTCGACGCGGGCTCCGCGGAGGAGTGGGCGGAGGGTTTCACCGAGGACGGGGTGTTCGCGCAGAACGTCAAGCCCGAGCCGTGGAAGGGCCGTTCGCACATCGCCACCTCGATGCGGCGCGGTGTCGACCGCCTCGCCGGGCGCGGCGTCCAGCGCCGCCACTGGTTCTCCATGGTGGTCGCGGTCCCCGAGAGCGCCGGGACGGGGGACGAGGAGGCGGTCCGCACCCAGTACTACGCGGTGGTCTTCGAGACCCCGCACGGCGGCAAGGCCTCGGTGTATCTGAGCACCACCGGCGAGGACGTGCTGGTGCGGCGGTCCGGCCGGTGGCTGATCAAGCACCGCGACATCGCCCACGACGGGTCCTGAACCGATGGCGCCCCCGCTCCCGGAAACCGCGGACGGCCGCCTCTATGCCGAGATCCAGCGGTTCTACGCCCGCCAGGTGCGCCTCCTCGGCGAGGGCGACGTGGACCGCTGGGCGCTCACCTTCACCGAGGACGCCGTCTTCGAGCAGGAGGCCCCGGCGGACAAGGTCTTCGCCGGGAACGCGCCGCCCGTACGCACCGGGCGCGCGGCCATCGCGGCGGCGGCCCGCGGGGCGGTCGGTGAGCGCCGGGCGGACGGGCGGGTGCGGCGGTATCTGATCGGGATGCTGACCGTGCGTCCCGCCCCGGACGGCGCCGTGCACACCCGCTACGACGCGGTGCTCGTACAGACCCCGCGAGGCCGGCCCTGCGAGCTCCACTTGAGCACCACCGGGCGGGACGAGCTGGTCCGTCACGACGACGGCTGGCTCGTCCGGTACCGGGTCAACTCCCATGACAGCGTGGCCGGTTCGCACACCGGCACCGAGCAGGAGGAACACCATGGCCGATCTGACACGTGAGCGGGTGGAGGCTGCCTACGCGGCCCTCATGACCGGCGACCGGAACAAGATCACCGAATACTGGTCCGAGGACCTGCGCTTCCAGATGCCCGGCAACCACCAGTTCGCCGGCTGGTTCAACGGCCTGGACGACTATCTCCAGAAGATGGGCAAGCTGGGCGAGGCGTGCGGCGGCCGCATCCAGGCCGAGACGCTGAGCATCCTGATCAACGAGGCGGAGGGCATCTCCGTCGACATCTACCGGCTCGACGGCTACCGCGCGCACGCCGAGGAGGGCACCGTCTCCCCGTACGAGCGGCTCCAGGTCGAGGGCGTGCACATGCTGCGCTGGGAGAACGGCAAGATCGTCGAGGGCCGCAGCGCCCTGTTCGCCGACGGTGTCACACGCGGCAACCTGTGGTGGTCGCCGGTCGGCACCGACGGAGAGCGCACGGAGCTGTGACCGGCCCGGCCACCGGCGCGGACACGGGCCTGGCCGGGCGGTGCGTCGTCGTCACCGGGGCCGGTAGCGGCATCGGACGGGCGGTGGCGCACGCGTTCGCCGACGAGGGCGCCCGGGTCCTGGTGGTGGGGCGCGGGGCCGCCCGGCTCGCCGAGACCGCGGCCGGGCGCCCCGGCATCCACCCGTTCGCCGCCGACGTCTCGGCGCCGGACGGACCGCGGCTGGTCGTCGAGGCGGCCGTCCGCGAACTCGGCGGCCTCGACGTCCTGGTGAACAACGCCGTGACCATGCGGTCCGCCCCGCTCGGCACCATCGAGGCGGACGACACCCACCGCCAGGTCGCCACCAACCTGCTCGCGCCGCTCTTCCTCACCCAGGAGGCGCTCCCCCACCTGGAAGCGGCCAAGGGCACCGTCCTCAACGTCACCACCGCCGGCAACCAGCGCGGCTGGCCCGGCCATTCCGTCTACGGCGCCACCAAGGCGGCGCTCGACTTCCTCACCCGCACCTGGGCGCTCGAACTCGCACCGCGCGGCATCCGGGTCGCCGCCGTGGCCCCCGGCCCCGTGGAGACGCCCATCGGCGAGCACGCCGGGCTCGACCCCGCGGGCGTCGAGCGGATGCGCGAGCGACAGCGCGCCCGGGTGCCGCTCGGCCGGGTCGGACAGCCCGAGGAGATCGCCTGGTGGCTGGTCCACCTCGCCCGCCCCGAGGCGTCCTTCGCCACCGGCCTCGTGCTGCCGGTGGACGGCGGCGCCGGAGTCGTGTTCTGACCGCACCGCCCAACGACACGTCCACAACGAGACGTCCGCAACGGCACGTCTGCAACGACACGGAGTAGCAATGGAATTCGGTATCAATTTCTTCCCCACCGTCGGTCCGGAAGAGAAGCCCGCCGACGTGTACTTCGACGAGGCCCTGCGGCTGGTGGAGCTCGCCGAGGAGCTCGGCTACGACCACATCAAGACCGTGGAGCACTACTTCTTCAAGTACGGCGGTTACAGCCCGGACCCGGTGACGTTCCTGGCCGCCGCGGCCGCCAGGACCAGCCGGATCAAGCTGGTCACCGGCGCGGTGATCCCGGCCTTCACCCACCCGCTGAAGCTGGCGGGCAAGCTCGCCATGCTGGACAACATCTCGCACGGCCGCCTCCAGGTGGGCTTCGGCCGGGCCTTCCTGCCCGACGAGTTCGACGCCTTCGAGCTGGCCATGGACGAGAGCCGGCCCCGCTTCCTGGACGGCCTGCGCGCCTGCCAGAAGCTGTGGTCCGAGGAGAACGTGGTCTGGGACAGCGAGTTCCACAAGTTCGGCCCGGTCACCCTGCTCCCCCGGCCCTACCAGCGCCCGCACCCGAGGATCCTGGTGGCCGCGGCCATCACGCCCTCGTCGTGCGAGCAGGCCGGCCACGACGGCCACGGGCTGCTGCTCGTGCCGTCCATCTCCAAGCGCGAGAAGGTGCAGGAGATGCTCACCCTGTACCGCAAGGCGTACGCCGACGCGGGCCACGCGCCGGGCGGCGACGAGGTGCACCTGAGCTACGGCTGCTACCTGAGCGAGGACTCCGCCGAGGCGATGGCCAAGGGCCGTGAGTACTCGCAGCGCACCAACGCCGTGATGGTCGACGCCGTCGCCGCGTGGGGCACCCGCCGCAGCGAGGGCTACGCCGGGTACGAGGCCATCGTGGACAAGATCAAGAAGTCCGACTTCGACAAGTCGGTGGCCGAGAACAAGACGCTGGTCGGCACCCCCGACGAGGTCACCGAGCGGCTGCGCACCATCCGCGAGTGGTACGGCGACGTCACCATCAGCCTCCAGATGATCTCCGGCAACCCGCCCTACGAGGAGACGGCCCGCACCGCCCGGCTCTTCGCCGAGCAGGTGATCCCGAACTTCCGGTAAGCACGTGGCAGTTCGCACCACCGCGAGGCACGAGGAAGGGGCTCCCCCGAAACCATCGGGGGAGCCCCTCTCGTATGTCCGCCGGCGGACGCGGTGCGTCGGACGCGGTGCGTCAGGCGCCCGCGACCGAGGCCACCAGGAGCGAGGCCACGCGCGCGGCGACCGCCGAGATGGTCAGCGCGGGCGGTACGGCGCCGGACGAGCCGTGCAGCAGCGAGCTGTCGACGACGTACAGGTTGCGCGCGCCGTGCACACTGCCGTCGGCGGCGGTGGCGAGGCCGAGCGGCACACCGCCCACCACGTTCCCGCCCGTGGTGCCGATGCGGTTGAAGGCGGTCCTGCTGCCCGGGGTGGCCGCGTTGAGCCGGTCCAGGGTGTGCTGGACCGCGTGGGTCGCCCGCACCGCGCGCGGGTCCTCCACGGGCCAGTTCAGGACGACGTCGTCCTTGCCGGCGTCGTACCGGAAAGAGCCCAGCGGTTCGGTCGGCGAGGCGCCGATCGTGGTGATCCACCCCTCGTCGGACGGGGCGTCCACCCAGGGGAAGTTGAGGAGGGTCACCGGGGCGTGCGGGTTGTCCTGCCAGTCCTTGACGATGACCGAGCACGGGCCGCCCTGCGCCGGGTTGTTGGGGGCCATCCCCGTCCGGGCGGTGATCACCTCACTGTTGCCGACCCTGGTGCCCACCGAGGCGTCCAGGCCGGGCAGGTACCCCGCGGCCTTGGCACGCAGCAGCAGCCGGGTGGTGCCCAGCGTGCCCGCCGCCAGGACCAGGTGCGTGGTGCGCACCTCATGCCGGGCCACCAGCGCGCCGCGCTCGTCCAGTTCGTCGTACGAGACCAGGTGGCCGTCGCCCTGCGGACGGATCCCGGTGACCACGCTGAGCGGGCGCACCTCGACGCGGCCCGTCGCCTCGGCGCGGGCAAGGACGGTGAGGTCGACGCTGCGCTGGGCGCCGCTGTTCACCCCGAAGACGTTGAGCCCGGCGATGTGCGAGGCGGCCCGGCGGCCGGCCATCTCCTCGCGGACCGCGTCCCAGTCGACGGCCAGGTCGACCAGGTCGTAGGGGATGCCCGCCCGCTCCAGCTGGTCCATGAAGTCGCGCGAGGAGCGGTAGAAGTCCGAGTCGAGGACGTCCTTCGGTATCGGGGAGCAGCCGATCAGCTCCCGGGCCTGCGGGTACCAGACGTCGTGCATCTCCCGCTGGTCGAGGAAGTCCCCGAAGGCCCGGCGGAACAGCTCGGGCGAGGGCTCGACCATCGTGCCGTTGCTCAGCAGCGAGGCGCCGCCGACGCCCGCCGCGGCGATCATCGTCAGTCCCTCGCCCTCCAGGGATTCGAGGACGCCGGGGTAGATGTCGAGCGTCTGGTCGGTGAGCGGGGACTTCGGGCTCAGCCAGGACGCGCGGCCGTCCGGCCGGTGCTGGGTGGCGAAGGTGTCGCCGTCGGCGCCGACCTGCCAGCGGCGGCCTCGCTCAAGCACGATCGTGGCGACCCCGGCCTCGGCGAGCCGCAGGGCCGCGATCGATCCGGCGTAACCGCTGCCGACGACCAGGGCGTCGGTGCGGTGCTGATGGGTTTCCATGGAACGGCCTCTCTGAACGGTCCGAAGGTACGTAAGGGTGGGGCCAGTTGGTTGCGTGGGGGGAAGCGGGGACTCGGGACTCAGCCCAGCGGTTCCAGCGTGCGGGCGAGCAGGTTGGCGGCGTTGCGCGCCAGCGGGACGTCGGCCTCTGCGGCGACCAGGCCGTGCTCCACCAGGAGCCGTCCCACCCGGGAGGCGATCAGGGCGAACCGGAAGCCCGCGAACACCTCGTACCAGTCCATGCGTGCCGCGACGGGCCGCCCCGCCAGCTCCTCGTAGCGCCGTATCGTCTCGGCGCGCCCGGGAAGCCCGGCCAGCCGGGGTGCGCCGACACCCTCACTGAGGTGCCGGTCGAGGTAGAGGTACCAGCCGAGGTCGGCCTCGCCGGGTCCCAGGAAGGTCATCTCCCAGTCCAGTACGGCCACGGGCGCCACACCGGAGAACATCAGGTTGCCCAGACGCGCGTCCCCCCACAGCAGGCTCGGCCGCTCCGGCTCGGGCGGCAGCCCGTCCCGGAGCAGCGCCAGCGCCTCGCGGACCGGGACCGAGTCCGCGCCGCCGAAGTGGTCCATATGGGCTTCGTAGTAGTCGAGTTGGGCGCCGAGCCCGTACGGGCCGTGGGCCGAGAGGCGCAGGCCGTCGAGGCCGAGAGAGGTGACGTCGAGGTGGTGGATGCGGTGCAGCGCCTCCACACCGCCCCACCACACCGCCGCGCGACCGCCCTCGTCGAGCGCGGCCACCGGTCCGCCGTCGCGGTGGTACGAGGGCAGGTCCGGCGGGACCCAGCCCTCGACGCGGTCCATGGCGTAGAAGGGCGCGCCGAGCAGTCCGGGGTCGGGCTCGAAGCCGAGGACACCGGGCACCGGCACATCGGTGTCCCGCAGGGCGTCGAGGACGCGGTACTCCTCGTCGAGCCGGGAGCCCGGCATCACCCGGTAGCGGGTGGGGGCGACCCGGACGACGAGTCGGCGGTGGTGCTCGGCGCCCGCCCGCCCCCACTCGGTGTCCACGAGCAGCGTCTCGTTGGAGAAGCCGAGGCCCTCGGGCACCTCGACACGGACACGCAGGTCCGCCGCCTCCGGCAGCCGTTCGCCGAGCCAGGTCGTCAGATGTTTCCGGGTGAGTTCGGGATCTCGTTGCTGGGGCACGGGCATGGCCGGCTCCTCCATCCATATACGGGTGTCCCCATGGTCGAGGTGGCCGATAGGGGACGGATGGAGGATGAAAGGCGACGCCGGGGGCGCGCGACGCGCTCATCGGCGGCTCTGCATCCACCTCCGACCGGTTCCCCAACCACCTCCGCCAGCATGGCTGTTGACCGGAGAACACCATTTGGGAGGTCGACATGTCCTGGGCACCGCCTGTGGGTGCGTTCGTGGAGCCGCAGCTGTTCCGGCACATACTCGGCCACGTCCCGAGCCCCGTCACCGTGGTCACCGCGGCGACGGCGGCCGGGCCAGCCGGGCTTGTGGTGGGGTCGTTCGTGTCGGTGTCGCTGGAGCCGCCGCTCGTCGGTATCTTCATCGACGAGAAATCGGTGAGCTGGCCGCCGATGAGCGAGGCGGGGTCCTTCACCGTCAACATCCTCGCCCATGACCAGCAGGAACTGTGCGCGCGCTTCGCCAAGAGCGGCGGACCGGGCGACACCGCGGGCAAGTTCGCCGGTCTTACGTGGTGGGAGTCGCCGCACGGCAACCCGGTACTGCCGGGCACCACCGCCTGGCTGGACTGTCTGGTGCGCCAGGTCCAGCGGCTCGGCGACCACTTCTTCGCCGTCGCCGAGGTGGTGGGTCTCGGGGTGGACGCCGCGCGCCCGCCGCTGGTCTTCCACCGGGGCGCCCTGCACACCGTCGCACCCTCCTCCGAGGCGTCGGCCGAGCGCGCCTAGGCGTGTTTCGAAAGTAGCGTCGTCCGCCCGAAGGGCGGGCCCGGCGGCGTCTGGTGCGTGCGATCGCAAGGCGGAGGGTCGCCCCGATACTGGTTGTATCGGGGTGATCCCGACAACGCGGCGAGCGTGCGTGCCAGACGCCGCCGGGCAGACGGGACTTTCGAAACACGCCCTAGTTGCACATGACATCGCCCCGCCGGTCGAACCGGCGGGGCGAGGTCATGCGCGTGTGCTCAAGCCAGACAGGCCAGGGCGCTCCCGCCGTTGAGGCGGGCCATCTCCGCCATCACCGGGGCCGAGCGGATCTGGGTGTCCAGGGGTTTGCCCAGCGCCTCGGAGTAGGCGCGGTGCAGATTGGCCACCAGCCGCTCCGGGTCGCGCAGCTCCGCGTACGCGCCGAGCGGGGTGTCCCGGGCCGCCTCGAACGGGGTGAGTCCCGCGTCGATCCCCTGCGTGGCGGCCTTCTGCAGCCAGCGCAGATACGCCTCGGCCTCGTCGAGGGCCCCGGGCCCGGCCACCGGCCCGTGCCCGCCGACGACCGTACGGGGCTCAAGGGCGCGCAGCCGCGCGATCGCCTCCAGGGTGCCGAGGATCGACCCCCCGAGGAGGAACGGCGTGCAGCCGGGCATCAGGACGTCGCCCGCGAACAGCACCCGGTGCTCGGGCACCCACACCACGACGTCGTTGCTGGAGTGCGCCGGGCCCACGTACAGCAGCTCGACCGCCAGCTCGTCGACGTACACCGTCAGCCGGTCCTCGAAGGTCACCATCGGCAGGGAGCGGCCGAGGTCGCCGAGGTCGCCCCAGTCGGTGCCGGGCCACACGTGTTTGAGGCCCTCGCCCTTCTCGGCCATCTCGGCGCGGGTGTGCGCGTGCGCGATGACGGTGGCGTGCGGGGCGGCGACGGCGTTGCCGAAGGTGTGGTCGCCGTGGTGATGGGTGTTGAGCACGGTCCGCGGCTCGGCGCCGCCGAGTTCGAGCGCGGCGCCGCGCAGGGCGCGGGCCCTGGTCTCGGTGGCCGCGGTGTCGACGAGCGCCACCGAGTGGGGGCCGGCGAGGATCCCGGCGTTGTTCAGGCACCAGCCCCCGTCGGGCTGGACGTACGCGAAGATCCGGTCGGCCACCTCCTCCACGCGGGGCGGCGGGACCTGGGCGAGGTGGGTGTCGGAGGGCGTTGTGGATGGCAGGCTCATGTGTTCCACGGTGGCCGGGCCTCCTGGAGGACAGGAGGTGCGCCGATGACCGGCGGCTGGAGGGACCCGGGCCGCGTCACGGCAGGGGTATGGGCCCGGCGGTCCGCACAAACCGCCGGGCCCCGGGGAGGAAGGTCTCAGAGGGTGAGGACGACCTTGCCGTTGGCCCGCCGCTGCCGCAGCGCGTCGAGCGCGGGCTCGGGATCGCTCCAGGACCCGACGGCCGCGACCTCGGGAGTGAGCCGCCCCTCGGCCACCAGACGCACCAGCGAGGCGAGGTCCCGGGCGACGCTGCGGCGGGTCACCTCGTCGAAGAGGTGGAGATAGCTGATCCGCAGTCCGGGGCGCGCATGGCCCCAGTCCAGCGGCAGTCGCAGTTCCTCGCGCACGGTGTTGCCGTAGCAGACGACCGTGCCTCCCGGCCGTACGCGCCCGAAGGCACCGGCGAGCACCTGCCCGCCGACGCTGTCGACGAGGACGTCCACCGGACCGCCGGTGGCGTCGCCCTCCTCGTACGTCTCGACGGTGTGGGCGCCCAGGGACCGCAGGCCCTCCGCGCGGCCCGGGGAGCCGACCTGGGCGATCACCTCGGCGCCGGCCGCGGCGGCGAGCTGCACCAGCATCCGGCCCACTCCGCCGCCCGCGCCGGTGATCACCACGGATCTGCCGAGCAGCGGTCCCGCGTACTCCAGTGCGTACAGCGCGGTCAGTCCGGCCACCGGCAGGGCCGCGGCGGCGGGCCAGTCCATGCCGCTGGGCACAGGGGTCAGCCGGGTGGGCGACAGGGCTATCCGCTCGGCCCAGCCGTCGCGTTCGGCGAGCGCGGTGACGCGGGTGCCCGCCACGGGCCCGGTCCCGTCGGCGGCGGCGCGCAGGACCGTGCCCGCCACGTCCCAGCCGAGCCGGGACCCCGGGGGGAGCTGCCCCGTCAGTGCGAGCTCACCGCGGTTGACGGCGATCGCGTGCACCTCCACGAGCGCCTGGTCGGGGCGCGGCTCGGGCTCGGCGACCGAGTCGAGGCGCAGTCCGGAGTCACCGGACACCAGTGCCTTCACGAGGCCTCCGCCCAAGTCGCTTTGGTCCATGGGGACATGGTTGTGGATCTCCTTGTCGGAAGGTTACGAGGGTGGTTGCGAAAGTTACGACGGCTGCTGGTCGTCAGTGCCTGTGAGGTCCGGGCCGGAGTGGTCGTCGCTCACCACCTCAGCCCGCCGTTGACCTCCAGGACATGGCCGTTGACGTAGTCGGAGCCGTCGTCGGCCAGGAAGAGCGCGGCATCGGCGATCTCCTCGGCCCGCCCGGCGCGCCCGGCCGCGATCTTGCCGCGGTAGTAGTCCCAGACGGCTTCGTTGCGGGCCAGCTGGCGCCCCATCCCCTCGTCGATGAAGCCGGGGCTCAGGCAGTTCACCGTGATGGGCTGTCCTGCCAGCTCGACGGCGACGACCCGGGTGAGCATCTCGATCCCGGCCTTCGACGCCGCATAAGCCGACGAGCCGGGGGCCACCCGGGTCGCCAGCGCCGACGACATGGTGATGACGCGGCCCCCGCCGTCGCGCAAGAGGTAAGGCACCGCTGAACGCACGGACAGAAACGTACCGTTGAGGTTGGTGGAGATGACGTCCGCCCAGTGGGCGGCGTCCAGCCGTTCGGCCGGACCGGCCCGGCTGACGCCCGCGCCGGCCACCAGGACGTCCAGGCGGCCGTATGCCTCGTATGTGCCGCGCATCAGCGCTTCCACCGAGTCCGGGTCGCGGACGTCGACGGGATGGTAGGCGAGGTCGCCCTCGCCCACCGGCGGCAGTTCGCGTCCCTCGTCGGGCTCGCGGGCGGCGCAGACGACGCGGCACCCTTCTTTGGCGTATGCCTGGGCGATCGCGTACCCCAGGCCTTTGGTGCCACCGGTGACGATGGCGACCTTCCCTGCGAGTCGCACGTGTGCCTCCTCGGGGATCGTGTCGACGGGGCCGACGTTACGGAATCCCGAGGGAGGCTGACTGAACTCCCGATGGGGGGCCGCGATGGAGCGAGTTGACGGATCCTGAACTCTCCTGGGAGAGCCGCCCGGACCCCGGGGATAGTCTCGCTGAACAACGAAGCCGTCGGTCGTCGCCGGTTTCGTTATTACGGGGAAACAAGCGAGAGGTCGTCATGGAATTCTCGGTGCTCGGTTCGCTGCGCGTGCGTGAAAACGGTCACGATTACGCCCCCACGGCGCCCAAACAGCGCCAGCTCCTCGCGCTGCTCGTCTTCAACGCCAATCAAGTCGTCACGGTCGGCACCTGTATCGAGGAGCTGTGGGGAGAAAGCCCCCCGGATACCGGGCTTTCCACGCTCCAGTCGTACGTTCTGCAGCTCAGGCGCATCCTGAAGCGGGTGCCGCGCATCGGCAGCCTCAAGGCGGCGCGCGAATTGCTGCAGACCAGGGACGGCGGATATCTGCTCGCCGTCCACCCCGAGGAACTCGACGTCACTCTCTTTCACGATCTCGTACGACAGGGCAGGTCCGAACTCGGCAAGAATGACGCCGACGCTTCCGAACTGCTGTCGACAGCACTGGGGCTGTGGCAGGGATCGGCGCTCTCCGACGTCCAGGCGGGACCCGTTCTGCGTATTCATCTGGCGGGTCTGGAGGAAACCCGGATCAGTGTCCAGGAACAGCGCATCGACGCCGATCTCAGGCTCGGCAGGCACCATGACCTTCTCGGTGAACTGAGCGCGCTGTGCGCGTCGTATCCCACCCATGAGAATCTGCACGCCCAGTTCATGCTGGCGCTGAGCCGTTCAGGCCGGCGCACCCAGGCGCTGGAGGTCGTACAGCGGCTGCGCAGGATGCTGGGCGACGAGCTCGGGCTCGAACCGTCTCCCCGGATGAACCGCCTCCACCAGGCGGTGCTGGCCTGCGACCCGGTGATCGACGCTCCCAGGGAGACCACCCCCTTGCTCTCGCTCGACCTGCTGGCCCACAGCGGAGCCCGCTCGGCCTGAGCCGGAACGGCACGCCGGAACGCCCGGCCCCGAAGACCTCCACGGTCTTCGCGGCCGGGCGTTTCCGCGTATGCAGCAGGGTGTTTCCCGACGAGGGCGCGGGCGTACGCTGAGCGTCGCGGCCGTACCGCCGGTAGCAGGGTGCACCACCCACTCCGGCATCCTTTCAGGGTGCGTCCTGTGTGGCCGGGCCACACATGCGCCGCCCTCCGTCACCACCACAGCAGCGTCCTGACCAGGGAATCGGGGAGAGCGCGCCGGTCGGCCGGCCTGTCCTTTGCCGGAGCATGCCGTTCCCCGTGGTGTCCGCCACCACCTCGGATCGGCACGTGTGACGGTTGTCTCCGGCAAGAAGTGGGGGCCGGAAGATTGGAAGCGGCCGGAGGGAGGTTACCCCTCGCTCCGGGGCGGTGAGAGGGTGCCCCCTCTACCTTGGCACGCGAGTGCGCGACGAGCATCGTTGGATCCGGAATCAAGTGGTTCGCCGGAGTGGGCGAGCCTTCCTCCCACTCATTCCAAGGTCCACGGGGGACTCATGAATGCCGTTGCCGAGATACTGGAGAACTGTCCGCCGGACGATGACTGCCACCGGTCCAGCACACCCGCGGCCTGGGACGAACGGGTGCTCACCGAGGTGAGCACGGTGCTGTTCGCCTCCCTGCGCCGGAGCGACCAACGCCTCAGGGGCATCGCGTACTTGCGCGGCCTCCTCGGAGCGAAGGGGCGCCGTTCGATACGCAACATGGCGGCCCTGTTGGGCGGTTCGGCCACCGAGCAGAGCCTCCACCACTTCGTGAGCGACTCGACCTGGGACTGGGTCCCGGTGCGCCGCTCCCTCGCCCGTCACATCACCCAGCTGGAGCCGCCGTTGGCGTATGTGGTGCGGCCCATGGTCATCCCGAAGACCGGGGAGAACTCCGTCGGTGTGGACCGGCAGTTCGTCTCCGAGCTGGGCCAGCTCGTCAACGCCCAGCAGGCGGTGGGGGTCTGGTCCGCCAATGAGCGGATGAGCGTGCCCCTCAACTGGCGGCTGCATCTGTCGTCCTCCTGGCTCAACGACCGCATCCGGCGCCGCCAGGCGTCCATCCCCGACGATCTCGGCGACCGCACCCTGGGCGACTCGGCGGTCGAGGCGGCCGTGGAGACGGCGAGCGGCTGGGGGCTACCGCAGCGGCCGGTCGTGCTGGACGCCCGGCACATGGACCTGGCCTCCACCATCGCGTCGTTCCGGGCCGCCGGCGTCCCCTTCCTCGCCCGGATCAACGGCGCGGTCCAGCTCACCGTGACCGACCCCGGGATGCAGGGGCGGACGCCGGAGGTCCAGCAGGCCATCCAGATCATGACCGCCGCCCGTGACCGGATGCGTCCGGCCCCGCTGCCGGGGCGCGGTCCCGGCAGCGGGCGGCCGATCCACCTCACCACCAAGATCCGCGTCCGCCCCTCGCCCGCCGTGCGCCAGTTGGCGGGACCGGGTGAACTGGCCCTGCTGGGGGTGGCGGAGAGCCGCCGCCAGGGCCCCGTGGAGCTGTGGCTCACCGATATGACGGAGACGCGGCTGCCCACCCTGATGCGGCTGAGCCGACTCGTCCGACGCGCCGACCACGACTTCCGCGAGACCACCGACCGCCTCGGCATCCGCGACTTCACCGGCCGCTCCTACGCCGGCTGGCACCGCCACGTGACCCTGGCCTCGGCGGCCCACGCCGTGTCCGTACTGGACGCGGACGAACCCGGGACGAAGGGGACGGACCAAGAGGCGGCGGGGCGGCGGCGCCAAGGCTGACCATCCGTGGCGCCGGGGCTGACCACCCTGGACGTCGACCCGCGGTGGCCCAAGGACACGTTCAGCGAGTCCCCCACCCCGGCCCGGAGTTCACCGGGACGGTGCGCGACGCCTCGTAAGGCCGACCGGACCCCGGCGCTCGGAAGAGGGCCGGGGTCCACGCCCTAACGCACCCGCTCCCCCAGCCACCTCACGGCACGGTCGAACGCCGAATCCCTGTCGTGGGCGAACTCCGCGTCCGTGAAGACGGGTTCGGGCAGGAGGGGCGGTACACCGGTCCCGTCGAACGTCGTCCTGCCGTCGCGGGTCAGGAACTCCTCGTTGGGCAGCCCGAACCACCACTCTCCGTGGCCCTCCCCCGGCAGCCCGCGCTCCATCACGTCGGAGAAGACACCCTGCGTGGACTCCCCGATCCGCGTCGTCGGCGCGGGGCGATCCATCATGGCCTGGGTGAACGTCTCCCCCGCGCTGAACGTCGACCCTCCGGTGAGCAGGGCGACCGGCCCGGCGTAGCGCGCGGCGGCGGCCGGGCGGACGTACTGGGGCTGGGGCGCGGTGTGGCGGGTGCGCTTGGCGTAGGCGAAGTACGGCCGGTCGGTGAGGCGGGCGGCGAGGTCGAGGCCGAGGCTGTCGGAACCGCCGCCGTTGATGCGTACGTCGAGGATCAGCCCGCGCAGCCGGTGCACCCGGTCAGGGGTGAGGATCGCGTCGAGGGCGCGGTCGAGCTCGGCGCGGTTCGCCGCGTAGGTGTTCTGCTCGCTGTAGCCGCTGAACGCGGAAAGGCGCAGATAGCCGTAGCTTCCGCCGCCCGGCGCGGGCACGTCGGCGTACCCGATCCGGCCGTTGGCGTACCGCTGGAGGGGCCGCCCCGCGAGATCGCGCCGCTCGACGAACGCCGTGACCTTGGCGTCGAGGTCGGGGCCGGGGACGACGGTCCCGGGGCGGGTCATGCCGAAGAACCCGGTCTTGTCGGCGGAGACGACGACATGTGCGTCGTACAGCGGCGCGACCATCTCGGTGAGGATGCCGTAGAGCTCGGCGTCGGTGCGCGCCGCCTCGGCGCGCGGCCGGTAGCGGTCGCGCACCTCCTGCCAGTCGATCCCCTTGGCGGCGAAGAACGGGTAGTTCTCCTGGAACGTCTGCCAGAAGACGTCGAACGCGCCGGGCTGCGGTGCCCGGCAGGTGGCGGGCAGTGCGGCGAGCCGCCGCAGGGCGCGGTCCCCCGGCGCCCCGTCGATGTGCATCTTCGTCCTCGCCCCGCCGCGGAAGGTGTATACGTCCCCGTCCGCCATCGCGTACCGCGCCGGAGCGCCCTTCTCGCGGGTGCCCGCGACACCCTTCAGACAGCTGAAGGACGTCACCTGGTAGGTGTCGAGACGCCCGCCGTGTACGTCGAGCACGGTCCCGTAGTCGTCGACCTGCCAGAGGCCGTCGGGGCCGGGCCGTTCCGCGGCGTCCGCCACGCCGGTGGTGGTCAGTGCGCCGAGCGCGCACAGTCCGGCGACGAGCGCCGCGGTCTTCCTGAACTGCGTGATCATGAAGTCATGGTGGCCCGCCTCACCTTGGCGGGAACATCCGGCAGGCCGGTGGGTGGCGGGTGGGGATATCCCCCGGACGTCCTCTCAGCGGCGCAGCAGCGCGCACGCGAAGTCCTCCTGCACCTTGCGCAGTTGGGCAAGGAGGGCGGGCTTGATGCTCTTGCTGGTCTGGGTCGTGATGGAGAACGTCAGGGATTTCCTGCCGTCCGGTGTCGCGGCTGCCAGCTGGGTGTATCCGGCGGTGTTGCCGGTGTGGCCGTACAGCACGCCGCAGCGGGTGGCGTAACGGAAGATCGCCAGTCCGGCCGAGTTGACGCCCGGGCCCGCCGGTTCGGACGCGCCACCGGGGACGAACTTCAGCTGTTCCTTGCGGGTGTGCGGAGAGAGGAGGCTTCCTCCGGCGTAGCCGCGGATGAACCGGCCGAGGTCCTTCGGGGTCGCCACGACGGCCCCGGACGCCCATACTCCCGAGGAGCCGAAGAGCTCGGTGACGTCCTCGGGCGGGGCGGGCGGGTCGACCGCATAGCCGTGCAGATACGGCTCGGGCAGCCGGAAGCCCCGGGGCAGGCTGGTCTGCCGCAGGCCCAGCGGGTGGTACACGAGGTGCTTGAGCAGGTCCTCGTAGCGGCGGCCCGTCGCGGCCTCGGCCATGAGCGCGACGGCGATGTTGTCGGAGTTGGAGTACTGGTAGCGCGAGCCCGGCGGGAAGGCGAGCGGTTCCCCGGCGGCGAAGTCAAGGAGCCTGCGCGAGTCGAAGACGTGGTGGGGGTCCTCGCCCAGGATTCTGCGGAAGTCGTCGGAGGCGGTGAAGTCGGGGAGCCCGCTGGTGTGGTTGAGCAGCTGACGAAGTGTCACCTTGTACCACGCGGCGGGCAGTCCCGGCAGGCGCCTGCCGATGGTGGTGTCCAGCGTCAGCCGCCCCTGGTCGACCAGCCGCAGGGCCACGGCCCCGCTGTACGCCTTCGACACACTGGCGAGCCGCATGTGGTCGGTGGAGCGGGGCGGCCGCCCGGACTCGATGTCCGCGACCCCGGCCCGGTAGACCTCGGCCCGGTCGCCCCGCTTCAGTACGGCGATGGCGCCGGGCGGGCCGCCGACCGCGCCGACGAGTTGATCGAGCCTTCGTTGCAGCGCCCGGTCCTGCGGCGGCGGAGGTGTCTGCGAGGCCTGCGCGGGCTGGACGAGTGCGCCGGCCGACGCGGCGGCGAGCAGAGCGGCGACGGCCAACGGCAGACGGGCACGGCGTCCGGGCAGGTGTGCGACCATGTGGGTACCTCCTGAAGACATGGCAGCGGCCGGGTCCGGCTCGCCCGTTTCCCCTGACCCAGCATCAGGCGCCCTGCTGTTTCACGCCTTCACACTGCTCCATCCGGCTCAGGGCCACGTCTCCCTTCTGGCCCCGGGCCGGTATCCCGAAGCGGCTCAGGGCCCGGCCGGCTCGTGCGCCGCCGCGTCCAGCGCCTCGCGCGCCGCGTCGAGGGCCGCGGCCCGGTCGGTGGGCACCAGGCCGACGCGGGTGCGGCGGTCGAGGAGGTCGGACTCGTCGAGCGCGCCCTCGTGCCTGACCGCCCACCACAGTTCGGCCCGGGTGGTCTCCACTCCGTCGGCCACCGGTTCGCGCAGCCGGGGGTCGGCCTCGCCGAGCGCGTGCAGGGCGGTGGCCTCGGTGCCGTACCGGGCGAGCAGCCTGCGCGGTACGGGCAGGGCAGCGAGCTCCGCGGGCGCGGCGGCGCCGACCAGGGGAAGTCGCGCGGTGCGGCAGGGCGCCGCCGACATACCGCGGGCGCCCAGCGCGGCGTCGAGGGCGTCCTGGGCCATCCGCCGGTAGGTGGTCAGCTTGCCGCCGACGATGGTCACGACGCCCTCGCTCGACGTCAGCACCGCGTGCCGCCGCGAGATGTCGGAGGTGCGGCTGCCCGAGCCGTCGTCGGGGGCGTCGTCGAGGAGCGGCCGCAGCCCGGCGAAGGCGCCCACCACGTCGTCGCGGTGGACCGGTGTGTCCAGGGCCGTGTTGAGGATGTCGAGCAGGAAGCCGATGTCGGACTCGGGGGGCGTGGGCTCGTCCTGGAGCGGCCCGTCGACGGGCTCGTCGGTGAGCCCCACGTACACCCTGCCGTCCCCCTGCGGCAGGACCAGGACGAAGCGGCTGCTCTCGCCCGGCACGGGGATGTGGAGCCCGGCGGTCAGGCCGGGCAGGGTGCTGCCGCGCAGCACCAGGTGGGTGCCGCGTGAGGGGCGCAACTTGACGCCGTCGACCAGCTGGTCCGCCCAGACGCCGGTGGCGTTGACGACCGCCCGGGCCCTGATGGTCAGCTCCTGCCCGGTCAGCTCGTCGCGTACGAGGGCGCCGGAACCGGTGACGGACAGGGCACGGGTCCGGGTCAGGATGCGCGCCCCGTGTCCGGCGGCGGTGCGGGCGATGGCGGTCACCAGGCGGGCGTCGTCGGCCAGTTGGCCGTCCCAGGAGAGCAGCCCGCCGTACAGGCCGTGCGGGCGCAGACCGGGCGCGGTCCGCAGGGTCTCGACGGCCGAGAGCCGGCGCGGGCCGGGCAGGGTGCGCCGTGCGGTGCCCGCCGAGACGCGCAGCAGGTCGCCGGCGCGCAGCCCGGCCTGCGCGAGCGCCGCGTTGCGCCGGGAGGTCAGCGAGGTGAGGGGCAGCACGAACGGCTGCGCGCGCACCAGGTGGGGGGCGGTGCGCTCCATCAGCACCCCGCGCTCCACCGCGCTCTCGTGCGCGACGCCGAGCTGCCCGGAGGCCAGGTAGCGCAGTCCGCCGTGGATGAGCTTGGAGCTCCAGCGCGAGGTGCCGAACGCCAGGTCGTACGCGTCGATCGCGGCGACCGACAGACCGCGCGAGGCGGCGTCCAGGGCGGCTCCGGCACCGGTCGCGCCGAGGCCGATGACCAGGACGTCGACGGTCGTCCCGGCCGCCAGCCCCTCCAGTTCGCGAGCGCGGCGGGCGGCGGTGAGGGAGAAGTCCGAGCGGGGTTCGGTACGGCTCATGGGGCGAGGGTCCTCTCAAGGATGTGCCGGAGCTCGTCGTAGAACGCTTCGTCGGCGAGTTCGGGGTCCGCCGCGTCGGTCATGGTCTGCAGCGAGAGCGCGAAGGACTGGATCACCAGGAAGAGCGACCTGGTCTGCCGCAGCGGGTGGTCGGCGCGTACGGAACCGTCCGCGTGCCCCTGCTCCAGCGCCTCCTGGACGAAGGCGAGCAGCGCGTCCTGGCTGGCGCCCCGCCGGTCGAAGAGGTACGGCAGCAGCAGTTCCGGGTCGACGTCGAGGATCTTGCACAGCAGCGGATGCGACCGGAAGGCGCGCAGCCCCGCCACGAGCCCGTCGACCAACTGCTCGCGCACGGGGCGGGTGGTGTCGGTCGTGGGCGTGTCCCCGAGGGTGACGGACACCCACTCCCGTGTCATGACGTCGCCCACCAGGGTGCGCACATCGGGCCAGCGCCGGTAGATGGTCATGCGGGAGACCCCGGCCCGGCGTGCGACGTCGGTGAGGGTCGTCCGGCGGACGCCGACCGCGAGAACGCAGTCCCGGGCGGCGTCGAGCACCGCCTCGTCGTCCCGACGGTTGTGACGAATGGGCTTCATCTGTCACAGTGTAACGACGGAACGGGCGACGGCAAGCCGCCCCCCACGCCGTGGGACCGGAACAACTGCGCGACGAAGCGGGTGATCAGGTGGGTTCGGTGGACATGCTGTGGAGCGGCTGGGGCGACCCGGCCAAGGCGGCACCACTGCCCGAAGAAGTGGTGGGTCTCCTGCGGGACCTGCTGGGGGTGCGCCCGGCGGACGCCCCGGCGAAGGCCCTCACGGCCGTCACGCCCGGCCCCTCGCGGCTGACCGAGGCGGCCCGGGCCGCCCTGGAGGCGGCGGTCGGCGAGGCGCACGTACACGGCGACGACGAGACCCGGGTCCGCCACACCCGCGGCAAGTCCACGCCCGACCTGCTGCGCATCCGGGCCGGTGAGGTCAGTGACGCGCCGGACGCCGTGGTGCTGCCCGCCGACCACGACGAGGTCCTGGCCGTCCTCACGGCGTGCACCGAGCACCGGGTCGCCGTCGTCCCCTTCGGCGGCGGCACCTCCGTCGTCGGCGGACTGGCCCCCCAGGCGCACGATGCCTTCGTCGCGCTCGACCTGCGCCGTATGAACCGCCTCGTCGCCCTCGACCGGGTCTCGCGCACCGCCACCCTGCAACCCGGGCTGCGCGGCCCCGAGGCCGAGGCCCTGCTCGCCGAACAGGGCTACACGCTCGGCCACTTCCCCCAGTCCTTCGAGTGGGCGACGGTCGGCGGGTTCGCGGCCGCCCGCTCCAGCGGCCAGGCCTCCGCGGGCTTCGGGCGCTTCGACGACATGGTGACGGCCCTTCAGGTCGCCACCCCGCGCGGCACGCTGGACCTCGGCCGGGCCCCGCGCTCGGCCGCCGGACCGGATCTGCGCCAGCTCGTCCTCGGCTCCGAGGGGGCCTTCGGCGTCATCACCTCGGTGACCGTTCGGATCCACCCCACGGCCCAGGCCAAGGTCTACGAAGGCTGGCGCTTCCCGTCCTTCGCCCAGGGACAGGCCGCCCTGCGCGCGCTCGCCCAGGACGGGCCGATGCCCACCGTGCTGCGGCTGTCCGACGAGACCGAGACCATGATCGGCCTGGCCAAGCCGGACGCCATCGGCGGCGGTCTCGCCTCCGACGCGGGCTGCCTGGCGATCGTCGGGTACGAGGGCACCGCCGACGAGGTCGCCCACCGCAAGGCGCGTGTGCACACCGCACTGAGCGGGGCGCAGGGCGAGCCGCTCGGCGAGGACCCGGGTACCGGCTGGGCCCACGGCCGCTACTCCGCGCCCTATCTGCGCGACGCGCTCCTGGACGCCGGCGCCTTCGCCGAGACGCTGGAGACGGCCGCGTTCTGGTCGGACATCCCCGCCCTGTACGAGGCCGTGCGCGCCGCCCTCACCCAGTCCCTCACCGACGCGGGCACCCCGCCGCTGGTGATGTGCCACGTCTCCCACGTCTATCCGGCGGGCGCCTCGCTCTACTTCACGGTGGTCAGCGCCCAGGGCAAGGAGCCGGTGGCACACTGGGCCCCGGCCAAGCGGGCGGCCAACGACGCCATCCTCGCCGCGGGAGGCACCATCAGCCACCACCACGGCGTCGGCACCGACCACCGCGACTGGTACGCCCGGGAGATCGGCCCGCTCGGCGTCGAGGTCCTGCACGCGGTCAAGGACCGGCTCGACCCGGCAGGCATCCTGAACCCCGGCATCCTGCTGCCGCCGCTGCCCGCCGTCTGACCGCGCGCAGCACCCGCGTCCCCCGCCCGCAGCAACACCGTCGTCGCCCATCGGAGCGTAGCCATGCGACAGTTCACGGCCGTCGTCAACCCCACCGCGGGCGGGTCACAGGGCGCCGCCGCCCTGATCCCGCTGGCCCGGCTGCTGCGCGAAGGGGGTGCGGAGCTGGAGGTCGAGTACAGCCGCGGCCTCGATCACGCACGGACACTGGCCCGCCGGGCCGCCGAACAGGGCCGTGTGGTGCTCGGGGTCGGCGGCGACGGCATGGCGGGATGTGTGGCGGGCGCTCTGGCCGGCACCGACGCCCTCGTGGGCATCGTGCCGGCCGGGCGCGGCAACGACTTCGCCCGCGCGCTCGGGCTGCCCTCCGAGCCCGCCGCGCTGGCCGAGCTCCTGCTGCGCGGCGCACCCAGGAAGGTCGACGCCATCGAGGTCGAATCGGCCGTGCACGACAAGGTCGCCGTCCTCGGCAGCGTCTACGCCGGGGTCGACGCGGTGGCCAACCGGCACGCCAACGCCTCTCGGCTGCTGCGCGGCGCCGCCTCGTACTACATGGGCGGACTGCGCGCGGTCCTCGGCTGGCGCACCGCCCACTACCGCGTCACCATCGACGGCACGCTCCACGAGCGCAGCGGCTACACCGTCATCGCCGCCAACTCCGGCTTCTACGGCTTCGGACGGCACATCGCGCCGAACGCCGCCGTGGACGACGGGCTGCTTGACGTGGTCATCCTCAACGATTCCCCCCGCCGGCTGTTCTTCAAGGTCATGAAGGAGCTCGACGACGGCAGCCACGTCCACCGGCCGCAGGTGGAGATCCTGCGCGGCCGCGAAGTGCGCATCGAGGCGGACCGCCCCCTGCCGTACGGGGCGGACGGCGAGGTCGAGGCCGTCCTGCCGGTCACCGCGCGGGTCCTGCCTGGGGCGCTCACCCTGCTCGCGTGACGGGTGCCCCGCGCGCCGGGGCGTACCGTCCGTGTTACGGGGAATCCGCACGGCATGACCACTCAAGTCGAGCGGGCCAAGGCGCGAACGGCCAGGCGGGTCATGGCCGTTCGGATTCTGATCATGGTGGTGGCGATCGCGGCGCTGGTGGCGTTCTCCGTCGTCCTCGCCGAGGTGACCCTCACCCCGTCGCCCGCGTCGCGCGACATCGCGGGGTCGAATCTGCGGCCGGGGCACTCGCTGCGCCAGTACGCCGACGAGTACACGCTCCTCGAAGCGTGTCGGCAGGTCGGCGGCAATCTGCTGCTGGGCGCGCCCTTCGGGCTGATCCTGCCGGTGCTGGTGCGCCGACGGCTGCGGGCGGTGCGCGTGCTGCTGTACACGGTCGTCGTGATGGTCTTCATCGAGCTGGCGCAGGGGGCACTCGTCGAGGGGCGCGCGTTCGACGTGGACGACGTGCTGCTCAACACCTCCGGGGCGCTGCTCGGCTATCTGGTGCTCGGCCGCCGTATGGGACGCGGCTTCCACCACCTCGGGGAGCGGCGGCGCGAGGGCGGGAAGACGAGCCGGACGTGGCGCTTCGGCGAGCGGCGGGCCGCCGCGCCTCGCCGCTGAGTGCCACTGAGTGCCACTGAGGGGGCCGCGACCGGCCTCACGCGGTGGTGCGCGGCCCGCACAGCCCCGCGGGGCCGGGCCCCGCATCCGTCCGGACGTCACCCGTTCCGCCCTTCCGTATGCCCGATGCGCGGCTCTGTCATTACGATCCGTTATGGGCTGGTTCGCCCCCGGGAGAACACCGGCCCGGCCGCGGACTCCCCGCCCTCACGGCCAGACCCGCGAAAGGCAGGCACGCAACCATGCTCAGCACCGACTTCGTCCCCGGCGCACCCAACTGGCTCGACCTCGGCAGCCCCGACACGGCGGCCGCGGCGGACTTCTACAGCGGCGTCTTCGGGTGGAACTTCCAGTCCGCGGGCCCCGACGCCGGCGGGTACGGCTTCTTCCAGAAGAACGGCAAGACGGTCGCCGCCCTGGGCCCGCTCACCGAGGAGGGTGCGAGCCCGGCCTGGACGGTGTACTTCCAGACGCCGGACGCGGACGCCACTGCCAAGGCGGTCGAGCAGGCCGGCGGGAAAGTTCGGGCGGAGCCCTTCGACGTCATGGACGCCGGACGGATGGCCTGCCTCACCGACCCGGGCGGCGCCGAGTTCTCCGTCTGGCAGCCCGCCGCCACGAAGGGCCTGGAGGTGACGTGCCAGGACGACACGCTCCTCTGGGCCGAACTGCACGCCAAGGACGTACCGGCCGCGCTGTCCTTCTACCGCTCCCTGTTCGGCTGGCGGTCCCAGGAGATGCAGTCCCCCGGCATGACCTACACCGTGCTGTCCACCGCCGAGGGCGACCAGAAGAACGCCTCGTTCGGCGGCCTCGCCCCGGCCCAGGAGGGCATGGAGCCGCGGTGGATCCCGTACTTCGCGGTGGCCGACGCGGACGCCACGGTCGGCCGGGTGCAGGAGAACGGCGGCTCGGTGATCATGCCCGCGGCGGACGTGCCGGACGTCGGCCGGATCGCCTGGCTCGCCGACCCCCACGGCGCCCCCTTCGCCATCCTCAAGCCCGATCCCCGGATGGCCTGACCTCGCCGTCCGGCACTCACATGGGGTACGAGAGCAGCCTCACCGGGCCGTCGGGCCACGGCTCGTCGTCGTGCAGCGGGATCCACATGGTCCGCAGCGGCATGACGACGGGTCCCCCGGGCTGCTCCACTTCGACGTCCCGGTCAAGGGTTCGCCAGCCGAGGCGCTCATAGAGGGCGACGAGCGGTGGCCGGCAGAACAGGAGCGCGTACCGCGGCCCCCTGGTGCGCGCGTGGTCCAGAGCCGCGCCCACGACCAGCCGAGCCAGACCGTGTCCGCGCAGAGCTGCGGCGACGGCCACCCCGCCGACGCCCATCACCTGTGCGTCGGCGCCGCCGACCGACATCCGCAGCGGCAGCAGTCCCGCGTGCGCCACCAGCCGGCCCTCGTGGCGGACACCGAAGTGGTCCTCCTTGGGCAGCCAGGTCAGACCGGCCTCCGCTACACCGAAGGGGTCGGCGCCATCGCCCAGGATCTCACTCTGGTCGGCCTTCGTGTACCCGGCCAGCCGCACTGCGGCAAGCGGCGCCGAGGGAAGTGGATCAGTCATCTCAACATGATCCACTACGGGCCGACTCCTGGCCAGGCCCGCTCGGGACGGGGCCGCCCGCGACCGGACCGGCCTGCTCGGGGCGGCGCGCGCGAACGGGCGTGAACAGCGCGAGCACCGCGGTGAGCAGACAGCACGCCCCGGCGACCAGACACACCGACCCCGTGCCGTACCGCTGCGCGGCCCAGGTGAGGACGGCCGCGCCGATGGGGGCCGCCGAGTAGTGGATGGTCCAGAAGGCCGAGGTGACCCGGCCGAGCAGATGGTCCGGGGTCACCTCCTGCCGCAACGACATCGAGCAGGTACCCGAAACGCTGACGCACCCGAGGAACGCGGCGGTCAGCGCCGCGATGCCCGCCACGCTGCCGGCCGAGCCGATCGCCGCGAGGGCGAGCCCGCAGACCGCGACGCCGCCGGTCCAGGTCGCGCCGAAACCGAGCCGGTGGCGGATCCGGGCGACGAGCAGCGCGCCCACGACCGTGCCCAGAGCGCCCACGGCGAAGACGGTGCCGACCGCGCCGTCGCCCTGGCCCAGGTCGTGCTTGAGGTGATAGATGATCAGGTCGTTGAGGCCGAGCGTCAGAAAGCTGAAGACCGACAGCAGAACGGTCAGGCTCCGCAGCACCGGATGCCGCCGCAGGAACGACACCCCGGCGGCGAACTCCTTGCCCATCGACTCCCGCCGAGGGCCCTGCGCCGCCGCGTCACCGGACGGCCCGGTACGGCCCTTGAACCGTACGAAGCTCAGGCAGGCGGCCGACACCCCGAAGCTCACCGCGTCCACGGCGACGGCCGCCGCCGGGCCCAGCCAGGCCGCCAGCACGCCCGCGAGCAGCGGCCCGACGACCCCGGCCGCCGCTGCCGTCGCGTTGAGCCTGCCGTTGGCCTGCGTGATGCGGTCGCCGGGCACGAGCGCGCGTACGGCGGTGACGTACGTGACGGAGAACAGCATCCCGACGGCCTCGGCCAGCGGAAGGACCACGTACAGCAGCCAGATCTGCGGGCCGAACGCCCACACCAGCGGAATCAGCGCGTACAGCACCAGACGGGCGAGGTCGCACGCGATCAGCAGCTTCCTGCGGTCCAGCCGGTCGACCACGACCCCGGCGAACACGCCGGCGCCGACCGCGGCCGCGCCCGCGGCGCCGGTCAGCAGGCCCATCTGCGCGACCGAGCCCGTCGCGTGCAGCACCAGCAGCGGCAGGGCGATCAGGGCGAACGAGTCACCGACGACGGAGAGGGTCTGCGCGGCCCAGAAGACGCCGAAGTCGCGGTCGCGCGACAGCGAGCGCGACCGCCCCGGCAGGGGCTCGTCACCGGTGAGTTGAGGCATCCGGGGAGGGTAGTACGTGGCACGCGCGAAGTCTCATCATTTTCTGTGGCCCCACCGGTCGGGGGTGGGCGCCGGGGCCGGGACGTGGAGTCTCCGGCGGCGCTCCTCACGCCCTGGTACGTGTGGCCCTACAAGTCGTGCACCGCAGTGCGAGCCGCGGAGACGAAGGCCAGGACCGACTCCCAGAAAGGGTCGTAGCACTGGTCGAAAAGCGCGACGGCGTCCGGCTCGCCCTCGATGGAAGCTCCAAGTGCCCGGTGCGGAGGACGGGTCGAGAGCCTGAGCGTCTCGGCGGCCGCGGCCACGTTGTCCGGGCCCTCCAGGTTGATCACCCATATGAAGTGGCGGAGCCTGCCGTACTCCACCCGCAGGCTGGTCTGCACCTCCCGCAGCGCGGGGAGCTGTTCGGCGCGGCTGCCACCCGACTTGTGGATGTCCGACACCGTCCAGTACAGCTCCGCCATCTTGTGCGCCTGCTCGATCAGGCTCACATAGGCCGACCGCCGCGCCTCGCTGATCCGGATGGTGCGCTGGGTCCGCTCGGCGGCGACGGCCTGGATCTGCGCCGCGCGGGCCGTGCCGCGGCTGGTGACCCAGCTGGCGAGCACGGCCGTGCCGGCGGTCAACGACGAGATCCAGAGGGTGGAGTCAGTCACGCCCCGGACCCTTCCCCGGCGCGCTCCCTCCGACTCGGCGGTGGCCGAACCTCACGAGGCGGACCCGCCGTTGACCCACAGCTGGGCGTGCTGGGTGGAGTCGCACGGGGTCACCATCGCGCCGCTGCTGCCCACTTCGAGGCATTCGCCGCTCTGTGTGTTCCTGATGGTGCTGCCGGACGACGTGCGGCTACCGATCCGCCGGTACTGACCGCCGCCCGACTTCCCGCAGGGGAAGGCGCCGGCGTCACCGGTGAAACCGCCGCCGCCTCCGAAGTCGCCGCCTCCCACCAGGCAGTAGCCGCTGGCCCGGTTGATCAGCTGGAAGGTGCCGTCGGAGGCGTACGAGAAGGTCCACGCATACGACGCGGTGGACGCGCAGGGACCGTAGGAGCCGCCGGTGCCGCCGCTGCTCAGACATTGGCTGTCGGAGGAGTTCTTGATGCGGTAGGTGCCCGGCGAGCCGATCGTCGAGCCGCCGTTCTGGGCGGGCGGATCCGCCGGGGGCCCACTGCCACTCAGATCGACACCATGCTCCCCGCCCACCGGCGCGCCCCTTCACTCGTCCACCCCTGGTGTCCCACCCATCACTCCAGGGGAGATCGACACCTTCCCATGGATGACATGTTCCTGCACGGAAAGGTTCCCAAGAGGGGGGGACTGGCGTACGTGAAAATCCTTCAAGTGGGGTTTGCCGGGGGCGATTTCAAGACGAGCCCCGAAGGCTCGCCTACCACTGCTCCTTCCTCGGTTCGGCCGACGGCCGAACCGCGCAGTCGGGGCCCGGCGCCATGATCGACTCATGGCCGTCCGAGAAGCGGACCCGGTAGGGCGGTGTGCCGTTCTCCCCCAGCACCTGGACGATCTCGCCCGTCTTGTCGTGCTGGCCCACGACCCTGCCGTGCTGCACCAGCTGGTCACCCTTGGTCGCTCGCATCGAGGCCTCCCTCGGAAGCGGACTGGTCGGTAACAGCATTTTATGACCGTCTGGCGCGACAAGCCCGTTCTGACGTCGTTGACCATGCCGGGAGGGAACCCGGAAGGCACGGCGACCGAGGAGGACGTACATGACCACGCTGGTGATCGGGGCTCGCGGAAGCGTCGGACGACAGGTGCTCGACCAGCTCCTCGCCCTGGGCGAGCCGGTCCGGGCGTCGGCACGCGACCCGGAGACGGCGGAGCTGCCCGCCGGCGTCCCGGTGGTCGCGGCCGACCTCACCAGGCCGGCGACGCTCCCGGCCGCGCTGAACGGCGTACGCAAGGTGTTCGTGTACGCCACGGCGGAGGGCATGGCCGGCTTCGCCGCCGCCGCCCGCGCGGCAGGCGTCGAGCACGTGGTGGTCCTCTCCTCCGGGAGCGTGCTCCTGCCGTACGCGCACGGCAACGCGATCGCGGAGGAGCACCGGGCGATGGAGGCGGCGCTCGCCGCCTCCGGTCTGCGCTGGACTCCGATCCGGCCGCTCGTCCTCGCGAACAACGCGCTGACCTGGTCGTACTCGATCCGCGCGGAGGGCGTGGTCCGGATGCTGCACCCAGAGGCGGCCATGGCGCCGATCCACGAGCGCGATGTCGCCGCCGCCGCGGTCGCCGCGCTGACCGGCCGCCCGGAAGGCGGGGTCAGCGACCTCCTCACGGGCGGCGAGCTGATGTCGCAGCGCCGCCAGGTCGAGCTGATCGCCGAGGCCGCCGGACGGTCCATCCGGATCGAGGAACTCACCGAGGCGCGGGCACAGCAGGAGTTCGAGCGGTTCGGGTCGCCCGCCGCCGCCGCCTCGATCGTGCAGTTCATCGTAGCCGCCACCCAGGGCGGGTCCCCGGCGACCGGGACCGCGCGGAGGATCCTCGGGCGGCCGCCGCTGCCGTTCGCACGGTGGGCGGCCGACCACGCGGCCACGTTCGCCTGACCGCGGCGCAGACAGGTCCCGTTTGCTGGATCCTGTCCATATTTGTGCTAGATACGAGCCATGCCGCACACCGGGACGCTCATCCTGATCATGGCCATCGCGGTCCTCGCGCCCCTGCTCGCATACGCCGTCGGCCGCTGGGCTCCCGTACCGGTCGCCGTCTTCGAGATCCTGCTCGGCGTCCTCATCGGCCCCGACGTCCTGGACTGGGCCGAGAAGGACCAGCTCATCGACGTGCTGTCACACCTCGGGCTGTCCATGCTGATCTTCCTGGCGGGGTACGAGATCGACTTCGGCGCCGTGCGCGGGGACACCCTGCGCCGGTCGGTCCAGGCCTGGCTGATCACGCTCGCCGTCTCCCTCGGCATCGCCTTCGCGCTGACCGGCGGCGCCGCCGACAAGAGCTTCGTCATCGGCACCGCGCTCACCAGCACCGCCCTCGGGGCCGTGCTGCCGATCCTGCGCGACTCCGGCAGCCTGCGCGGGCGCTTCGGCACCGTGGTGATGGCGTTCGGCGCGGTCGGCGAGTTCGGCCCGATCATCGCCATGGCCGTACTGCTCGGCGGACGCGGACCCGGGCGGGCGGGTGTCGTGCTGCTCGCGTTCGCCGCCGTCACCGCCGCGGCCGTCGTCTGGGCGCTGCGGCCGCGGCCGCCCTGGTTCTCCCGGATCATCGCCAGGACCCTGCACAGCAGCGGTCAGTTCGCCGTCCGCTTCGTCATGCTGCTGCTCGCCTGCATGCTCGGGCTCTCGGCGGCCTTCGGTCTCGACTCCCTGCTCGGCGCGTTCGCCGCCGGTCTGCTCACGCGGCTCATCCTGGTCGGCGCCGCGCCCGACCACAGCGGCGACGTCCTGGGCAAGGTCGAGGCGATGGGCTTCGGCTTCCTCGTACCGATCTTCTTCATCGTCACGGGTATCGAGTTCGACCTGTCCGCCCTCCTCCACGGCGGACGGCCGCTCGCCCTGGTCCCCGCCTTCCTCCTCCTCTTCCTGCTCGTACGCGGCGCCCCCCGCCCTCCTCCTCGCGCCGAACGACCTCGGGCGCCGCGACCGCACCGCCCTCGCCCTGTACTGCGCGACCTGTCTGCCCCTCGTCGTCGCCATCACCACCATCGGCATCGACGACGGCACGCTCGGCACCAGCGAAGGCGCGGCGCTCGTCGGCGCGGCCATCCTCTCCGTACTGATCCTGCCGCTCGTCGCCCTGCGCATCCGGGCGGCGGCGGGAGCCGGGGAGCGGCACCGGGCCGAGGTGTCGGAATCCTGGTGAGCCTCACGGCCGGGATGCGAACGCCCGGCCCCTGGGCCGGTGGAGGGGTTGCGCGCGTCGGCCCGGGGCACCCGCATACCGGGAGGTGGCCGTGGACGTGGGTGCGGTGACGGTGTCGGGGCGGGGCAGGGCCCGGCGGGCGGCTCGGGGCCCGGTGGTCGAAGGGGCCGCACGGGCCGGGTTCGCGGCGCGCGGTGCCATCTACTTGCTGGTGGGGCTGCTCGCCGCGCGAGTGGCCGAGGGAAGCGATCGCGGCCAACAGGCCGACCGTGAGGGAGCGTTGGCGGAGATCGCGCACCGGCCGCTGGGCACGCCCGTCCTGTGGGCGCTGGCGGTGGGGCTGGCCGGCATGGCCCTGTGGCGCCTGTCCGAGGCACTCTTCGGCGCCGCCGGAGCCGAGGGGCACAAGGCGCGCAAACGCCTGCTCTCCGGTGCGCGTTGCCTCTTCTACGGCTTCGTGGCGTACACCGTGTCGACCTACGCGCTCGGTGACCGCCGCAGCGAAGGCGGCTCCAGCGACCGCACCTCCCAGGACCTCACGGCCCGGCTGCTCGATCTGCCGGGCGGGCGGTGGATGGTCGGTGCGGCCGGAGTGGTCGCGGCCGGAGTCGGTGGGTGGATCGCGGTACGGGCGGCGCTGCGCAAGTATCACGACCGGATGCGGCTCGGCGAGATGTCACCGCGCACCCGCCTTTTGGTGGACTGCACGGGTGTGGCCGGCGGGGTGTCGCGCGGCGCCGTCTTCGCCGCGGCCGGCGGCTTCGCGCTCTGGGCGGCGGTCGGGTTCGACCCCGGCCGGGCCAAGGGCATGGACGACACCCTGCGCTCCTTCACCCAGACCCCGGCCGGTCCCTGGCTGCTCTTCGCGGTGGCCGCGGGCCTCGCGCTCTTCGGACTGTTCTCCTTCGCGATGGCACGCTGGCGCAAGTTCTGAACGGCCGGGCGACACCACGTCGGGCGTCAGGCGAACTTGGAGCTGGGCACCGGGCCGGTCGACGTCAGCCGGGTGCGCTCGCCCAGGAGCCACGAGCCCCGTACGGCCGTGACGAACTCGGTGAAGCGCTCGTCCGGATCCGCGGGCGTCTCGCCGTCGCCCTCGCTCGGGGACGGGTCGGCGCCGACGATCTCGGCGGCGATCACCGCGTCCGGGCGCTCGTCGGCCCCGGCCCGCTCGACCTCGCCGTCCTCGCCCGCGCGCAGCTGCCCGTCCCAGGGCGCGACCACCGACTGGTGCAGCAGCGCGACGCTGTCGGCGGTGATGACGGGCGGGTCGGTCCAGCTGCTCGCGTGCTCGTGGAGCACCTGCCCGGGGACCCGCTCCTGGAGCCGCCCGAGGACCTCGGGGCCCTCGTCGACCGCCGCCAGCTCGTTCAGGTCGTACGCGATCAGCACGGTGTCCTCGCGCCCCGGCGCGAACGGCTCGGCCGGGAGCCCCAGCACGTCGGCGGCGGCCAGGCCGAGGATCCGGCTGCCCCGGTCGGGCAGCAGCGACACCGAGCGCGGCCGCACCCCGGCGGCGTCAAGGAGTGCCTTCAGCCGCAGCAGCCCCTGGAGGCACTCGCCGTACGAGTCCTGCAGCCAGGCGTACCGGCCGTTCATCCCGGCACCGAAACCGAACGGGGAGAGCGTGCCCAGCACCGTACCGCCCATGACGAACTGCCAGCCGCGCACATCGGCGTGGTCGAGGGCGCTCACAGGGCCGGCGCTCGCGGCGCGCTCCAGCATGTGCCGCTGGCGCCGGTGCGCGGGCAGCCACATCGGGTCCTCCGGGGCGGGCAGCAGCCCGTGCTGGCGGTTCGCCAGGGCCAGGTCGCCCGCCATGATGGCGTTGAAGACCAGCAGATAGCGGTCGGGCCACTCCTCGAAGCCGCTCTCGTGGCGCGCCAGCAGCTCGACCGCCTCGCCGTGCCGGTTCTCGCTCTCGTACGCGGCCACCAGCTCGCGCATCACCTGGAGCGCGCCCGAGTTGCGGGTCAGTACCTCGCGCAGGGCGGGGACGGCGAGGAAGGACAGGCCGCGCTCGATGCACGCGTACCCGAAGTCGTACAGGGCCCGGTCGTCGTCGGGGCGGGCCGCCACCGCCGCGGCGGCCCGGTCGAGGTCGTCGAAACCGGCCGCCTTGGCGGCGCGCCCGGCCACGAGCGCCACCTCGCCCAGTGGCAGGTCCTCCCCAGCGGTCCGGAGCAGCCGCACGGCGCCGGGTGTGTCACCCGCGTCCAGGCACTCCCAGGCCTTGAGGAGTTCGGCGGACTTCGGACGGCGGTGCTTGCGCGAGAACATGCCCGCGATCCTCTCCGACGGCGGGTGCCGCGCTCAAATCATTTCGGCCTGTTCGGAAATGAGTCCGTGTGAGAGGGGACTTCCTGGGTACACGCTCTTGGCATCGGAGCATGTTGGAAGGCGTACAGGTCGGTCCAGGGAGGGATCATGACGACGGTCGAGGTCGGAACCATGGTGGGTCAGCGGAGCCAGGTGGCACCCGAGCTGCCTTTGGTCGAGTGCCCCGACAAACTCGCGCCACGTGACGCACGGGAGTTGTCGCGGCTCTTCTTCGAGCAGCTTGCGGTACTGGAGGAGGGGACGCCCGGCTATCAGTACGCGCGCAATACCCTCATCGAGATGAACATGTCGCTCGTGCGATTCGCCGCGCGGCGCTTTCGCCAGTACGCGGACGAGATCGAGGATGTCGTCCAGGTGGGCATGATCGGACTGATCAAGGCCATCGACCGGTTCGAGCTGTCGCGCGAGACGCAGTTCGCCACATTCGCCGTGCCCTACGTCGTCGGCGAGATGAAGCGCTTCTTCCGCGACACGACCTGGGCCGTACACGTCCCGCGCCGCCTGCAGGAGCGCCGGACGGAGCTGGGCAAGGCCCGGGCCGAGCTGGAGAGCCGCCTGGACCGCTCCCCCACCGTCAAGGAGCTGGCCGAGCTGATGGACATCAGCGAGGAGGAGGTCCTGGAGGCCCAGCTGGCCGCCAACGGCTACCACTCCTCGTCCCTCGACGCCGCCCTGTCCGGCAACGAGGAGGAGGGCGAGGCTGCCCTCGCCGACATCATCGGCAGCGAGGACCCGGCCATGGAGCTGGTCGAGGACTTCCAGGCCCTCGCGCCCGCGATGGACACCCTGACCGAGCGCGAGCGTTTCGTCGTGCATCTGCGGTTCGTGGAGGAGCGCACCCAGGCGGAGATCGGTGAGACGCTCGGCGTCTCCCAGATGCAGGTCTCCCGCATCCTGCGCCGGATCCTCACCAAGCTCCGCACCGGCATGGGCATCGCCACGGAGTGACGCGGGTTCGGGTGGCTGTCGGCGGCGTACGGGCCAGTACGCCGCCGACACCCATCTGCTGGTATCTGCTGAGCGTCCCCGCCACGTACGCCCTCGGCCTCCTGAGCTTCGCCCAGCTCTCAGCGGTGTACGTGGTCGTCGCCGCGGTCGGCACCGCCCTGACAGACCTGGGGGGTCGGCCGACCGGTTTCGCCGGGCCGCTCACGGCCTCACGCCGCCCAGCTCACAGCGGCGATCACAGCGGCAGGAAGACCTGGATGCGCTTGCCTCCGGCGGGCAGCAGGCTGACGGTGACACTGGTCGCCAGGCGGCAGATCATCGGCCATCCGTAGCCGCCGGGGGTGAAGTCACCGCTCGGCTCCTTCGTCGACGGCAGCCCCGTGCTCGCGTCCTCGACCACCAGCCGCAGCCCCACACGGTCCGCCATCGCCTCGAAGGCCGTGACGCCGCCCGCGTGCCGCAGCGCGTTCGTCACCAGCTCCGACGTCACGAGCAGCGCGTCCGCGACCGCCGGGTCCTGCGTCGACAACGGCGATCTGTCCAGCGCGGCGCCCAGCAGCGTCTTCACGCGCCTGCGCGCCTCCGCGGCGTCGACCGGCACGAGTCCGGTCCTCCATGTTGGAGCCGTTTCCTCACTCACCTCACTGCCCCCGTCCTGCATGCGGAACCGCCCGCACTCGCCCCTGCGCACTTGCCCAGGGTTCCCATGAGTCAATCCCCCTCGCTTTCACGAAAGAGCCGCCCCGACCGCCGCCGGGCCGGACCGCACAGGGTACGGGGACAGGGGCGACCCCGTCGCGACGGGGGACGCGACGGGGCCTGGAGTCCAGGTGCCCCGGTGCGACGGGACCATGCTGGTGATGCCGGTCACAGCCCACGTGACAGCACGGGCACGGGCACCGGCACCTGTGCGGCCCGGTCAGTTCTTGGTCGGGACGACCGCCCAGCAGCCGTCGGTCCGCCACACGTCCTTGCCGCCGTTGTTCTGGGCCACCATGAACTCGATCGTGCCGCCGGTGTTCGGGCCCACGATCCCGTCGACCGGGAGGTGCCAGAAGCGCTGGAAGTTCACCACGGCGTCCTTGGTGTTCTTTCCGTAGACGCCGTCCACGGCCAGCTTGGTACCCGCGTACGCGTTGAACGCGCGCTGGACGCACTTGATCCCGGCCTTGTTCCCCGATCCCGTACCCATGTTGGCGACGCCCGGTTTGGCCTGCGCCGCGGTGGCGCCGAGCAGGCTCCCCACCATCAGCGCGGCCGCGCTCAGAGCGACCGACACCCGACGTCCGTTGACGTTGACAGCACTCATGTCGTCTCCCGTTTCCGCGTCCGTTTTCCCATGCGAATTCCGGCAACCGCACACTGGGCGACTGCTGCTGACGGGACATCAGACCGAGGTTTCATTCCGGGGTGAACTTTCGCGGTAGGCAACCGTGGTCCACCTACCACGCCGGTCGTAGGACGTGTTCGATAACCGGCGGTCCCCGCGTGATCGAGAGACTCACCGTTTCTCTCATCAACTCTTTAGTGTGCAGGCGATTCAGACGGGCTGCGTTTATTTGGGTTAGGTGTGTATCTTTCTGCGTACTCGCCTGTGCTGTGCCCGCAGCAAGGGCCGGCATCCGGCGGCACCATCCAGCACGAGGAAAGCGAACTCCCATGGCGGACGAGCCGGACACCACCACACTCAAGGACCAGTACGCGGCGCGGGTCACCGCAGATCTGGATGCCAACCAGCAGGACCAATCACGCATCCGCGCCGAACTCGACACACTCAAGGGCCAGCTCGAAGCCCTGGAGCGGGACCACGGCCTGCTGCAGACCATGCACCACACCCTCACCGGCGCCCCGGCGAAGGCCACCCCCACGAAGGCCACCCCCGCCAAGTCCGTTCCCGCGAAGGCCGCCGCACCGGCGAAGGTACCCACCCCCCGGACGAAGAAGACCGAGGTCAAGGCCGCGGCGGCCAAGCCCGCGCGGACCCCGCGCAAGAACACGGCTCCGGCGAAGACCGCTTCCCGGGGCAAGGCGGAGACCTCCGGACCCTCCCTGCGCGAAGTCGTCCTCGGCCTCTTCGACGGACACCAGGAGCCGCGTACGGTCTCCGACATCCTCACCGAACTGACGACCGCCCACCCCGACCGCAAGACCAGCCCCCAGGTCGTCCGCAATACCCTCGAAGCACTCGTCGCCAAGGGCGAACTGGAGCGGGAGCGCAAGCAGGGCTCCGTCTTCTACACGGCCCGCCCGGACAAGACGCCTGCCGTGACGCCCACCGCGGACGCCGTTCCCGTGAAGGCCTGACACTTCTCATCCGCCGGGTTGGATCGGGTCGATGACTTTCCCGCCGTACCGCATCAGCCGCATGGAGCCCGGCGGACAGCACCTGTCCGCCGAGCCTCGTGCTCCCTGGTCAGGCGCAGCGGCCTGCGAGCCGGGGGCACGTCACCACATCGCTGATGCCGGCGGTCGCGTCGAGCCACACCACCTGGCGCCCGCTCGCCGCGGCGGCCGACAACTGCTCGCCCCGGTTGCACGACATCCGCTCCCCGCGCACACCCTCACCAGTGGGTGAGGCCGCCGGGAACTGCCAGAGCTCGGCGAGCGACTCGTTGCGGTACTCGGTGTCGGGGATCCGGGGGCCTTCCCCAAGCGCGACGGTCACCGCGTCCTCGGAGGCGGTGAGGTCGTAGCCGCCCAGCCCGTCCGGGCCGCTCTCCGGGCTGAGGTCGACCACGCCGGAGCCGTCGAACCCGGCCCGGCGCAAGGCCGTCCTGCCATCACCGTCGACCTCGTCGGTCAGCCAGAAGACGTGGGTGTGGTTGATGGCCGTCGGGCCGAGGCTCGCACCCGCCGTGGACCGCTGGACCACCGTGTCGGCACCCGTGGCGACGTGGACGACACGGGTGCCGTACTCGTAGACGGCCGCGCGCACCCGCCGCATGTCCTGGTGGACGACCTTGCCGTTGCTCACCGACGGGAAGGGCGAGCGGTGGTAGGTGCCGCCGCCGATCTGGACCACGTTCGCCGGTTCCTTCATGCTCAGATAGGCCACGCCCGGCCTGCCGCCGTAGTTGTAGTACGGGAAGGCCACGGTGCCCCCGTCGACGGACGTGGAGCTGCCCACGCTGCGGCTGGTGTGCCACAGCACCTTGACCGGTCCGCCCGCGGGCGGCCGGGCCAGGATGTCCACGCCGCTCGCCCCGTACGCCTGCCACGCCACGTTCTTGCCGTCGGTCGCCGGGTTGACCTGGTAGCGGCCGTCGGTGGGGCTCATCAGCTTCAGCCGGCCCTTGCCGTCGGCGCCGCCCCGACGTCCTCGCGCACGTCCCACAGCGCGCCCGCGAAGATGGAGGAGTTGAGGTGGACACCGCCGTTGTCCGCCTCGAAACCGGCGCCGATGCAGGACTTGGCGGTGGTCCGCCCGTCGTTCAGGTAGCGCAGCGCGCAGGCGCGCGGGGACTTCGTCCGGCACAGCGTCGCCCACCAGGCCCGAGTCCGGGTTGTCGGTGGGAATGCCGTACGCGTCCGTCTCGATGGCGTTGCCGAAGTAGTCCGCGAGCGCCTCGTTCATGGCGTCGGACTGCCCCGTGTAGACCAGGTTGGCGGAGTTCTCGATGACTCCGTGAGCCATCTCGTGACCCGACGGACGGTGTGACGCGGCGTGACCGAGGGCGCGAAAAAACTCCCTCCACGTTTTTCGTTATCCGCCGGTCCCCCGTCGATCTCCCACGGTGGAGAAGCAGTCGGTTGGAGCCCGGAGACCACCGGGGCCCGGGGAGAGTGGACGAGGCGTGAACATGGAGTACGGGACGGCCACGGTCGAGGCGGCGCGAGCCGGTGATCAGCAGGCCCAGGACGAGCTCGTCGCGGCCTGCCTGCCGCTGGTGTACAACATCGTCGGGCGGGCGCTGAACGGTCACGCCGATGTCGACGACGTGGTCCAGGAGAGCGTGCTGCGGATGCTCGACGGCCTGGCGGGGCTGCGGGATTCCGGCAGCTTCCGGTCGTGGGTGGTGGCCATCACCATGAACCAGCTGCGCCAGTACTGGCAGCGCGCCCGCACCCGGCCGGACGGCACCGGCATCCAGGAGACGAGCGACCTGCCCGACCCCGGCGCCGACTTCGTCGACCTGACGATCCTGCGGCTCGGGCTCTCCGGGCAACGCAGGGAGGCTGCCGAAGCCACCCGCTGGCTGGAGCCGGAGGACCGGGGGCTGCTCTCGCTGTGGTGGCTGGAGACGGCGGGGTGCCTGACCCGGGCCGAGGTGGCCGCGTCGCTCGAACTGTCCCCGCAGCACACGGCCGTACGCGTGCAGCGCATGAAGGAGCGGCTCGACGCGTGCCGCCAAGTGGTACGGACCCTCGCGGTCGCCCCGCGCTGCCACGAACTCACCGGCCTGCTCCCGCTCTGGGACGGTGTGCCCTCCGCACTGTGGCGCAAACGCATCACCCGGCACACCCGCGTGTGCCCGGTCTGCTCCGGCCTCGGCAGCGGACTCGTACCGCCCGAAGGCCTGCTGGCGGGGCTCGCCCTGGTTCCGGTGGCCTCGGCGGCCGGTCTGTTCGCGGCCCTGGCCGCACACCGGGGTACCGCGCCCATGGCGTACGGGGTGGCCGATGGACCCCAACCCGAAGGGGCCACGGCGGAGCCCGTACGGGCGCAGTCGGCGCCCGGCCGCCACCGCCAGGCACCCCGTGGCCGAGGCGCGCACGCCGAGGCGGCGACCCGGGGCGAGCTCCGCCGCGACCGGGACCGTGCCAGGCGGCGGCGCCGTGCCGCCGCGGTGCTGGCGGGCGCCACCGCGATAGGCGGCCTCGCCGTGGTCATCCATCTCTCGAACGATCCGTCCGCGCCCGGCCACACCGTCGCGGACGCCCCGGCCGACGCCACCGTCACGACGGCGAGCCCCGACGGCGCCACCGCCACCGGGCCGTCGCCCACACGGTCGCCCAACTCGGCCTCTCGGAAGCCGAGTTCATCGCCGTCACCGAGCCGATCGGCCGCCTCGCCGAAGCCGGCCGCGCACAGCCCCGCACCGCGCAGTGCCGCCGCACGAACTCCCGCGTCGCACTCCCCCAGCGCCCCGAACTCCCTCGCCAGGCAGGGGTCGACCGCCCAGCAGGTGATCGCGCTGGTCAACACCGAGCGGGCCAGGAACGGCTGCGGACCCGTGACCGACAACTCCCGGCTCGCCACGGCCGCGCAGCGCCACTCCGACAACATGGCGGCACAGAACTTCTTCGACCACACCGACCCGAGCGGGGCGGGCCCGGGCGAGCGCATCCACGCCGCCGGCTACCAGTGGTCCACCTACGGCGAGAACATCGCCCGCGGCCAGCAGACCCCGGCCGACGTCATGAACTCCTGGATGAACAGCCCCGGGCACCGCGCGAACATCCTCAACTGCGCCTTCAGGGAGCTGGGGGTCGGGATCCACAACGGCTCCGGGGGCCCCTGGTGGACCCAGGACTTCGGCACGAAGATGTGAGCCCGGTCAGGTGTCCGCGAGTGCGTGGACCCGGGCGATGAGCAGGGCGACGTCGTCGTGGGTGTCCGGGCGGCGCAGGGCCGCGAGGAGGAAGTCGCAGGTGTCCTCCAGGGGGCGGCTCGGGCCGGTCAGCAGATCGGTGAGGGTCGCCAGACGGGTGTCGATGTCCTGGTCGCGGGTCTCGATCAGACCGTCGGTGTACAGGACGAGATCGTCCCCCGGGTCGAGGGTGACGGCGGTGGTCGAGAACGGCACGCCGCCCACGCCCAGTGGCGCACCGGTGGGCAGGTCCAGGAGCCGGGGCGGGCGGCCGGGCCGCAGGTGCACCGGGGGTGGGTGACCGGCGACGGCGATGTGGCACAGGTGCGTGTGGGGGTCGTAGAGCGCGTACACACAGGTCGCCGTCGCATCGCCCAGATCGGCGGTGGCGGCGTCCAGATGGGTCAGTACGGTGGCGGGGTCCAGGTCGAGACGGGCCAGTGCGCGGGCCGTGGCCCGCAGTTGGCCCATGGTGGCGGCGGCGTTGATTCCGCTGCCCATCACATCGCCGACGACGAGGGCCGTACGGTCGCCGCTGAGGGCGATGACGTCGAACCAGTCGCCGCCGGTCTCGTCGTCGGCGGCGGCCGGCTGGTAGCGGTAGGCGATGTCCAGCCCGCTCGGGGCGACCGGGCGTTGGGGCAGGAGGTGGCGCTGCAGCATCAGAGCCGTCTCGCGCTGGCGCTGGTACCAGCGGGCGTTGTCGATGGACACGGCCGCGCGGGCGGCGAGTTCGGTGGCGAGCAGGACGTCGTCCTCGCTGAAGGGGGCGGGGTTGCGGGCGCGTTTGAGGTCGAGTGCGCCGAGGACCTGGCCGCGGGCGATGAGGGGGACGGCGAGGTAGGAGTGGACGCCGGCGGCGGCGAGGAGGTGGACGGCGTCCTCGTTGCGGGCGATGCGCGGCAGATCCTCGGGGCGCACCCGCGGGACGAGGACGGGGCGGCCCGTGCGGGCGCACTGGGTCACCAGCCGGGTGGGGCCGTACAGGGCGACGTCGCCGACCGGGTCGGCGGCCTTGGTGGCGGGGGTGGGGTAGGCCGCGTTGAGCGCCAGCGCGCGGAACCGCACGGCGCCGCCGTCCGCCTCCCCCGGCCGGGGACCGGCCAGGACGGTGTCGAGCACGTCGACGGCCGCGATGTCCGCCACCTCCGGGACGGCGACGTCGGCCAGCTCGCGGGCCGTCACCTCCAGGTCGAGGGTGGTGCCGATGCGGACGGACGCGTCCGCGATCAGTGACAGCCGGCGCCGCGCCTGGGCGGCGGAGACGGCCGCCTCGTGCTGCTCGGTCACATCGACGACGGACACCGCGATACCCAGGACGTGGCCCGCCTGGTCGTCGAGCCGGTACACCGACACCAGCCAGGCGTGATCCCGCTCGGGGTCGGCGGCGGTGCGGCCGGTGGTGAACTCGTCGAGCACCGGGCGTCCGCTCGCCATCACCTGGCGCATCCTCGTCTCGACCGTGGCCCCGTCCAGGAACGGCAGTACGTCGACGATCCGGCGCCCCAGGTGCTCGTCGGCCGGAATGCCGTTGATGCGCTCAAGGGCCGGGTTCACCAGGACGTACCGCAGCTCGGTGTCGAGGACCGCCAGGCCGATGGGCGACTGGTCCACGAGCCGCAGCGAGAGGGCCAGATCGCGCTCCACCCGCCGCAGCGTGGCCTGCTCGGAGGCCAGGCCCAGCGCGAACATACGGCCGTTGTCGGCTTCGAGGCGTACGTTGCGGAACTCCACCAGGAGCGTGCTGCCGTCCTTGTGCCGGACGGGGAACACCCCCGCCCAGGTGCCCTCACCGGACATCACCTGGGCGAAGAGACCCAGCACCACATGGCGGTGCTCCTCGTCCACCAGCAGCTTCGCGGCGTACTGCCCGAGGGCCTCCTCGGCGGTGTACCCGTACACCCGTTTGGCCTGCGGACTCCACAGCCGGATGCGGCCCTCGGCGTCAAGGACTACCGCGGCCACCCCGAGCACGTCCAGCAGACCACCGGCCACCAGCGACGGATCTCTCGCCCCCGAACGGGCCGGGAAGGACTGCGCACCAGCCATCACCGGCCTCCTCACCCGTACGCCCCTGTGCGGGACACGCCCGCTGGCCAGGCCCAGGCCGATCGGCACGACTTTCCGCCTTCCATGCTGCGCCCGGACGCCCGCGCGTGCGACCGGGCGCGGTCCTCGGTCGGCCGAACGGCGTGCGGAGCGGCGTGGCGGCGGGCGCCCTCACTCCTTGTCGCGTCGGCCCCGCAGGACGAAAAACGCCGCCGCCACGGCCACCGCGGCCAGCACGAGCTGCTGGGGGTGGGCGCGCCCGGCCACCGCTGCCACGGCCGTCGCCCGGCGTACGGGCGCGGGGGTGTGGTCCCGGACCGTGCGGGCCGCCTGGCCGACCGCCGTCTGGACCCCGGCCACCGCCTCGGTCGTCCTGTGGGTGGCGTGCGTCGTGCGTCCCTTCACGTCCGCCTCGGCCGCGAGCCTGGCCGCGCTGTCGGTGATGCCCATCGGTGCCCCTCTCTCGTTCTCCGGATTCTCACGCTGTCTTCCGGGTCACCCCGTATCAGCAGCTCAAACCGGACAGGCATCGATACGGGGCGCGGGCCGGGGCACACACACGGCTCGGCCACACCGATCGCGACGCCGCCCGGGCCGGGCAGGATGAGTGGGCCGGACCCACGGCCCCGCCCGCGCACTAGAGCGCCGATCATTGGGCACTCTCCCTACAGGCGCCGGTGCGGAGCACCGGGCAGTGGCAAAGGAGGCGGGTGACTCATGGCAGCGGACACGAGCGACGACTCGCATGACGGGAGCACCGCCGGAGGCAGACGGTTCGCCGTCGCGGCGCGGCGGATCGGCGGGATCGCGGTGCTCTCGCTCACCGGTGAGCTGGACCACGACACGGTGAAGCCGTTGCGTGCCGCGCTCGCGGAGCAGATCACCGAGGCCCCGGAACGGATCGTGGTCGACTGCGCCGCTCTGTGGTTCTGCGACTCGACCGGGCTGAACGCGCTGCTGCGGGCGCGGGCGGCGGCCGCGCAGACCACGGGCGCCGGCATCGAGCTCGTGGCGCTCCAGCCGCCCGTCGCCCGGATGTTCGAGATCACCGGTGCGGACGCGGTGTTCCGTATCCACTCCGACCTGGGCCAGGCGCTCGCGGGCCGCCCGCCGGAGTAGCGGAGAAGGCGATGGGCGACACGAGCCGGGCCGGGCGAAGCCAGATCCGCCGCCTTGAGCTCTTCGGCACGAAGGGCGTGGTGACCCGCTGCCGGGACTTCACCGCGCACGCGCTGGCCGACTGGGGGTGGACCACGGCCGTGCAGGAGGACGACCGCGCACGCGTGGACGATGTGCTCCTGCTCGTCTCCGAGGTCGTCACCAACGCCTGTCTGCACGCGGGCGGCCCCCGCGAGCTGGTGCTGCGCCACGAGGACGGCCACCTCCGGGCGGAGGTGGCCGACGGCAGTCCCGTCGCCCCCACACGCCGCCCCCGGGCCCCCTCGCTGCCCGGCGGTCACGGTCTGATGGTGCTCGACCGGCTCGCCGGGGACTGGGGCTCGATGCCGGTGGGGACGGGCAAGGTGGTGTGGGTGGAGGTCGTACTGCCCTCGCGGCAGCGCACGCACTCGCCCGGGTACCGCCACTCTCCCGAGAGCCGCTGACCGGGCTCCGGCCTATTCGACGGTGCCCGATTCGGCGGCGACGGATTCGGGGACGTCTTCGAGCAGCCCCGCACGCAGGTGTTCCAGGATCTGGGCCAGCAGGCGGGAGACGTGCATCTGCGAGAGTCCCACCCTGGCGCCGATCTCGGCCTGCGTGAGCTCCTCGCCGAAGCGCAGGGAGAGCAGAGTGCGCTCGCGGTCCGTGAGGCCCGCGATGAGCGGTTTGAGGGATTCCAGCGAGTCGACGACGTCGAACGCGCCCTCCTCCTCGCCGAGCCTGCACATGAGGCCGACGGCGGCCCCGCTTTCGTCGTCCGGGATGTCGAGCGAACGCGCCATGTACCCGTTGGCCGCCTGCTCGCCCTCGACGACCTCGGCCTCGGTCACCCCGAGGTGGACGGCCAGCTCCGCCGTCGTCGGCGGGCGGCCCAGCTCCTGGCCGAGTACCTCCAGGGCCCTGGCCATCCGCAGACGCAGCTCCTGAAGCCTGCGGGGTACCTGGACCGCCCAGCTGGTGTCGCGGAAGAACCGCTTCATCTCACCGGTGATCGTGGGCAGCGCGAAGGAGGAGAACTCCACTCCCCGCTCGACCTCGAAGCGGTCGATCGCCTTGATCAGTCCGATGGTGCCGACCTGGACGATGTCCTCCATCGGCTCGGCGCGGTTGCGGAACCGCCGCGCCGCGAACTTGACCAGGCTGAGGTTGAGCTCGACCAGCGTGTTCCGTACGTACGCGTGCTCGGGCGTGCCCTCGTCGAGCTCGGCCAGGCGCCGGAACATGGTCTCCGAGAGGGACTGCGCGTCGTCGGTGCTCAGGGCCTCGGGCCTGGCCACCTCGGGTAGGCCGTCCAGCGCGCGGCTGCGGCCCGTGGCCGCCGGTGCCACGGGCGGCGATTCCGTGCGGATGGTGTCTTCTCGGGCGGTTGGCATAGGGCTCCTTCGACGGGGCGGGGGCCTGCGCCGCCGGTTGGCGGCGGGGTCCGTCGTCCGAGCGTCCTGACAACGTGATGCCCTTTTCACAGTGGTTTGATGCCGATTGCGGTTCATCCATCGCGGTCCGGGTACTCGCCCGGCATGAATCGCGGGCACGCCATCCCACACGTGACAGAGTGTCGCCGGTTCAGCCTCGAACAGGGACCCGGTGTGGTGGGCCGGTGCCGCGATCTGACCCGTGAGGTCCTCGACGAGTGGCTCGGCCCGCGTGGCGCGGAGAGGCGCGCCGTCGTGGAGGACGTGCTGCTGCTGGTCTCCGAGGTGGTCACCAATGCGTGCCGGCACGGTGACGACCCGTACGAACTCCGCCTCGACCGCATCGACGGCAAGCTGTGGGTGCAGGTGAGCGACCACAGCCCCCTGCGGCCGCGCCCGCACGGGAGGCACCGCCCGGCCCGGTCGTCGGGGCACGGCCTGTATCTGCTGCAGAGGCTTTCGTCGGCTTGGGGCTGGGTGCCGCGCGGAGCGGGGAAGACCGTGTGGTTCGAGATGCCCGTGGGCCTTCCGACCGATCCGGCCCATTGACGGGCCGGAGGTCACCCGGGTGGCCCCGGAGGCGGGCGCTCAGTCCGCCTCACCCTCCGTGTGCCAGTGGCGCACCCACAGCGGCAGCACGAACCAGCACACCAGGTACCAGGCCACCACCGCACCGACCAGCCACGGCCAGTACCCGCCGTGCGACGCCACCCGCAGCACCAGGACGAGCGACGAGGTCATCGTGGCGAACAGCAGCACGAGCCCGACGACGGTGAACCGGGAGGCCCACGCGACGGCCGTGGGTTTGACGTGGCGGCCGGAGAGGATCCGGTGGAAGGAGACCGGAGCCACCAGGGCGCCGGTGGTCGCCGATCCGAGCACGACCGTACTGACGTAGATCGCCTTGTCGGTGTCGCCGAGTTGGTGGAAGAGCGGGGTGAAGGCCACGGTCAGGAGGAACCCGAAGAGGATCTGCACGCCCGTCTGGGCCACCCTGACCTCCTGGATGAGGTCGCCCCACTTGCGGTCCGCGCGCCCCTCGACGGTTTCGTCGCGCCCGTCGTCGGTACGCCGCTTCCTGTCGTCGCTGTCCATCACGGCCTCCTGCCACTCTCCGTGCCCCGGCACGGCCATCCGCTCCCGCGGTGCACTAGGGGTCACGCATCGGTACCCGCTCTGACAGATCGCAATCCGAGGGGCACCGCCGGGAGGGGCAGCGGATGCGCCGACGTACAGCGGGTACACACAGGCCATGACCATCGATCAACGAGGCCCCGCCCTGCCGGACGGCCGCGGTGAGGTCTCCGCGGCGGTGATCGCCCACCTGCGCGGCGACGGCACCCCCTTGCCGGACGCGCGGGCGGCCGCCGACGCCGACCCCTACGGCGACGACCTCCAGCTCGCGCTGTACGTCTGCTACGAGCCGCACTACCGGGGTTTCGCCGGGGTGGACGACGCCTGTGAATGGGATCCCGCGCTGCTCACCGCGCGCGCTCTGCTGGAGGCCCGGTTCCTCGACGCCCTGCGGCGCGACGCGGCACGCGCGCACGACGTGGACGAGGCCCTGGGCGAACTGCTCGTCGAGCCCGTCCACGGCACCGGTGTCTCGCACTACCTCCAGGAGGAGGGCCGCCTGTGGCAGCTGCGCGAGTACGCCGCCCAGCGCTCGCTCTACCACCTCAAGGAAGCCGACCCGCACGCCTGGGTGCTCCCCCGGCTGTGGGGCCGGGCCAAGGCCGGGATGGCGGCGGTGGAGTTCGACGAGTACGGCGGCGGGCGCGCCGAGCGGGTGCACGCCCGGCTCTTCGCCGACCTCATGACCGACCTCGGCCTCGACACGGCATACGGCCACTACCTGAACGCCGGGTCGGCGCGCATGCTCGCCACGGTGAACCTGATGTCGTTGCTCGGGCTGCACCGGAGCCTGCGGGGCGCACTCGTCGGCCACTTCGCCACCCTTGAGGTCATCTCGTCGCCCGGTTCCCGGCGCATGGCGCTCGCGATGAAGCGCGCGGGCGCGGGGCCGGCCGCCGAGCTCTTCTACACCGAGCACGTGGAGGCCGACGCGGTGCACGAGCAGGTGGTGCGGCACGAGGTGATCGGCGGCCTCCTGGAGCAGGAGCCGCAGCTCGCCCCCGATGTCGTGTTCGGCATCGACGCCACCATGTTCCTGGAGGACCGCTTCGGCGAGGACCTGCTGGGGCACTGGCGGGCGGGGCGCACCTCACTGCGGGCGCCCCTCGACGACGGAGAAACCGCCCCGGTCCCCCTGTCCGCCGGGCCGAAATCGGAATCCGACTGATAAACGCGTATTTACAAGGATCTTTCCTGCATTGCCGGGCACTCGGCATACATGACTCTTCTGGCCCCACCCGGCGTCTACACCCCACAGGCCGACACCGCGCTGCTGGCCGAAGCCCTGCGCGACGAGCCGGTGCCGCCGGGTGCCCACATCCTCGATGTGTGCACCGGCACCGGCGCACTGGCCCTCGCCGCGGCCCGGCGCGGTGCCAGGGTGACCGCCGTGGACATCTCCTGGCGTGCCGTTCTCACCGCACGCCTCAACGCCCGGCTGACCGGTCTGCCGGTGCACGTGGTGCGCGGAAACCTGCTGGCGCCGGTCGCGGGACGCGCGTACGACCTCATTCTGAGCAATCCGCCCTACGTGCCCGCGCGCACCGCCACCGCTCCCCGGCACGGCGCCGCACGGGCCTGGGACGCCGGGCACGACGGGCGGCTGCTCGTGCGCCGTATCTGCCGCGAGGCACCCCTCCTGCTGCGCCCCGGCGGTGTGCTCCTGCTGGTCCACTCCGCGCTCAGCGGCCCGGAAGCGAGCCTGCGGGAGCTGCGCGGCGCGGGGCTGAAGGCGGCGGTGGCCGCGCGGCGGTTCATCCCCTTCGGGCCGGTCCTGCGGGCCCGGCGGGCGTGGCTGGACGCGCAGGGTCTGATCGAGGACGACGAGACGACGGAAGAACTGGTGGTCATCCGTGCCGAACGACCCGTCTGACAAGCCGCGCCGCATCCGAGTCCGGCGCGAGGGGCCCGTCCTCGTCGAGGGGCCGGTGGAAGTCGTCCTGGAGGACGGCACCAGCGCGGTCTCCGACCGCTGTGTGGTCGCGCTGTGCACCTGCCGTCGCAGCCGGACCTACCCGTGGTGCGACACCAGCCACCGCCGCCGCGTATGAGCGTCAGACGTGTACGCGGTCCGGGGTGAGCGGCAGCTCCCGGAAGCGGACGCCGGTGGCGTGGTGGACGGCGTTGCCGATCGCGGCGGCCGTTCCCACGATGCCGATCTCCCCGATGCCCTTGCTGCCCATCGGGTTGAGGTGAGGGTCCTCCTCGTCGATCCAGTGCGCCTCGATCGCGGGCACGTCGGCGTGGCTGGGCACGTGGTAGCCCGCGAGATCGCTGCCGATGAAGGCGCCGGAGGCGGGGTCCACACTGCCGCCCTCGGTGAGCGCCATGCCGAGGCCCATGACCATGCCGCCGATGAACTGGGAGCGGGCGGTGCGCGCGTTGAGGATCCGCCCCGCCGCGTACACCCCGAGCAGCCTCCGCACCCGCACCTCCCCGGTGTCCGTGTCGACGGCGGCTTCGGCGAAGTGGGCGCCGAACGCGTGCCGCGCGTAGGGGGATTCCGCATCCGCCTTCCCCGCGGTGTCGGCGGACGCCGTGAGTCCCCCGGGCGGCAACGGGCCGGACCGCTCGGCCAGTTGAGCGGCCAGGGACCGGCACGCCTCGTCCACGGCCCAGCCCCAGGACGCCGTGCCGGCGGAGCCGCCCGCGAGCGGCGCGCTGGGCAGCCCGGTGACGCCGATCTCCGTACGGACCGACTCCACCCCGACGCCGAGCGCCTCCGCCGCGATCTGGGCGAGTACGGTACGGGCGCCGGTGCCGATGTCGGTGGCGTTGAGCCGTACGACGTACAGCCCGTCGGGGTGGGCGGTGACCGTCGCGCGGCTGGGCGAGACCAGCACCGGATAGGTGGCGGCCGCGACCCCGGTGCCTGTCAGCCACGGCCCCGAACGCCGTACGCCCGGCCGGGGGTCGCGCCCGTCCCAGCCGAAGCGCGCCGCGCCCTCGCGCAGGCACTCGACGAGGTGCCGGCTGCTGAAGGGGTGTCCGCTGTCCGGCTCGGCCGGGGGTTCGTTGCACACCCGCAGGTCGATGGGGTCCATACCGAGGGCGCAGGCGAGTTCGTCGACGGCGGACTCCAGGGCGTACATGCCGGGTGTCTCGCCGGGGGCGCGCATCCAGGACGGGGTGGGGACGTCGAGGGCCACCGCCCGGTGGCTCGTGCGGCTGCTCCCGCTGGCGTACATCACGCGGGCGGGCACCGCCGCCTGCTCGACGAACTCCTTGACCCGCGAGGTGTGCGTGGTGACCTCGTGGATCAGCGAGGTGAGGGTGCCGTCGGGCCGGGCACCGAGCCGGACGCGGTGCAGGGTCGGGGCGCGATGACCGACCAGCTCCGTCAACTCACGTCTGGGCAGGGCGAGTTGGACGGGACGTCCGACGTGCCGGGCGGCCAGTGCGGCGAGGACGACATGGGGGCGGGGTGTGCCTTTGGAGCCGAAGCCGCCGCCGACGTGCTCGCAGACGACGCTCACCCGTTCCTCCGGCAGGGCGAAGAGCTTCGCCAGGATGGCGCGCACGGTGTCGCCGCCCTGGCTGGAGTCGAACACGGCGAGCGCGTCGTCCTGCCAGAGCGCGGTCGCCCCGTGCGGCTCCATGGGGTGGTTGTGCAGCGGGGGCACCGCGTACGACACGTCCACCCGGACCGCCGCTTCGGCGAACGCGCCCTCCGGATCGCCCTGCCGACGCTCCCCGGGATGGCCCCCGTTGACCTCCTCCGGACTGTAGGCCTCCGGGTGGTCCCTGGTCAGGGTCACATCGTGCGGCTCGCTCGCGTAGCGCACCCGGACGGCTCCGGCGGCGTCCCGTGCCGTCTCCAGGGTCTCGGCGACGGCCAGGGCGACCGGCCAGCCGTGGTGCGGCACCTGGGAGTCCTGGAGCACGGCCAGGGTCGGATCGCCCGCGTCGGCGAGACGGGCGGCGGAGTCCGGAGTGAGGACGGCCAGCACACCGGGCAGCGCGAGTGCGGCCGAGACATCGAGGGAGACGACCTTGCCGCGCGCCACGGTGGCGGGCACCGGCCAGGCGTGCACCCGGCCGGGCGGCGCGTACTCCGTGGCGTACTTGGCGGCGCCGGTCACCTTCGCGCGGCCCTCCCGGCGCTCGACGGGCGCGCCCAGGGCGCTCGGGGACGGTCCCACGGCGGTTCTCCTCTCGGGGTGTTCAGGACCTGGCGATCAGCGAGCCGAGCACTTCGCGGGCAAGGTCGCGGGCGAGCGACACCTTGTACGCGTTGTCGCGCAGCGGGACGGCGGCGGCGAGCTCGGCCTCCACGGCCTGGGCGACCGCCTCGGGGGTGGGTGCGCTGCCCAGCAGCGCGGCCTCCGTCCGCCGGGCGCGCCACGGGCGGTGGGCCAGGCCGCCGAACGCGACCGCGATGTGCCGGACGACTCCGCCCTCCACCTGGACGGCGGCGGCGACGGAGGCGAGCGCGAAGGCATACGACGCCCGGTCCCGCGCCTTGCGGTAGCGCGAGACGGCGCCGTGGGGCAGGGGCGGCAGCAGCACCCCGGTGATGAGCTCGCCGGGGCGGATCACGGTGTCCTGGTCGGGGCTGTCCTGCGGCAGCCGGTGGAATTCGGTCAACTCGACCGTCCGGCCGCCGCCGGGCCTCGCCAACTCGACCACCGCGTCGAGGGCCGCAAGCGCCACGGCCAGGTCGGAGGGGTGGGTGGCGACGCAGTGTTCCGAGTGGCCGAGCACCGCGTGGTCGCGGTTGACGCCGTCCAGGGCGCCGCAGCCGCTGCCCGGCACCCGTTTGTTGCACGGCTTGGACACGTCCTGGAAGTAGGCGCAGCGGGTGCGCTGGAGGAGGTTTCCCGCCGTGGTGGCCACATTGCGCAGCTGGCCCGAGGCGCCGCTGAGCACCGCCTGCGACAGCACCGGATACCGCTCGCGGACCAGCGGATGCGCGGCGAGCTCGGTGTTGCGCACGGTCGCGCCGAGCCGCAGCGCGCCGTCGGGCAACTCCTCCACCTGGTCGAGCGGCAGCCGTGTGATGTCGATGAGCACGTCGGGCCGTTCCACGCCGAGCTTCATCAGATCGACGAGGTTGGTGCCGCCGGCCAGGTACCGGGCCTCCGGGCGGCCCGCGTGGGCGGCTGCCGCCTCCGCGACGGTCCCGGCCCTCACATAGGACATCGGCTTCACGCGGTGACCTCCCGCACGGCCACATCCCGTACGACCACTTCCTGCACGGCCTCCACGATGTACGGATACGCCCCGCAGCGGCACAGGTTGCCGCTCAGCCGCTCCCGGATCTCCTCGGCGGTCAGCCGCACGGGGGCGCCGGTCGGCCGTTCGGTGTCGGTGACGACCGACGGCTGACCGTGTCTGGCCTCGTCCAGCATGCCCACGGCCGAGCAGAGCTGCCCCGGTGTGCAGTAGCCGCACTGGAGCGCGTCCCGGTCCAGGAACGCCTGTTGCAGAGGATGCAGATCGCCGTCCGTGCCCACCGCATCGGCGAGCCCCTCGATGGTGACGACCTCGCGTCCCTCCTGCGCGACCGCCAGCAGCAGACAGCTGTTGACCCGTCTGCCGTCTACGAGCACGGTGCACGCCCCGCACTGGCCCTGGTCGCAGCCCTTCTTCGACCCGGTGAGGGCGAGGTGCTCGCGCAGCAGGTCGAGCAGCGTGGTGCGGTGGTCGAGCTCGATGACATGGGCGGCGCCGTTCACCCGCAGGGTCACGCGCGAGTGCGTCGGCGGGAGCGCCCCGCCCCGGTCGGCCGGTTCGGAGCCTGGCTCGGGCCTGTGCTCACGCGGGCCATCGCTTGCTTCCATCCTCACGGCTCCTCCGTCTGACGCGTCGGCGGCGTCTCCACCCTCGTACAGCCGACGCCCTCCGGCATCTCGGCGGCCCGTCCCGCTGCTCCGCCCGCCGGTCGTACGGCGCCGCCCCGGGCCCGTACCGGCCGACTGGCGCAAACGCACACCGGTTCGAGTGGTCCGGACGCGGGTAATCACCTCTCATGCTCACCTTTGGGGTCGAAGAAGAGTATTTGCTGGTGGACCCCGTGACCGGCCGGCCCCTGCCCCGTTCGGAAGAGGTACGGGCGCTGACCGGACCGGATACGGTCGACGAGCCGGAGGTACAGCTGGAGCTGCTCCAGGCCCAGCTGGAGGTCGCGACCCCGGTCTGCCTGGCCCTGGGGGAGCTCGGCAACCATCTGGTGCGCCTGCGGCACACGGTGGGGACCGCGGCGGAGCAGCTGGGCTGCCGGGTCGCCGCCGTGGGGGCCGCCCCCGTCAACGGCGCGGGCCCCGTCCCGGTCACTCCACGGCCCCGCTATCTGGCGATACAGACGAACGCGGGGCAGCTGGTCGACGAGCAGCTGATCAACGGCATGCACGTGCACGTCGGAGTACCCGACCGGGAAGTCGGCGTCGCCGTCCTCAACCGGATCCGCGTCTGGCTTCCCACCCTGCTCGCCATGTCGGCGAACTCACCGCTGTGGCACGGCCGCGACACGGGATTCGCCAGTTGGCGCACCCTCGTCTTCAGTCGCTGGCCCGTCAGCGGCCCCCCGCCGCGCTTCGCCGACCTCGACGACTACGAGACCCGCACGGAAGCCCTCATCAACGCCGGGGCGGTCAGCGACAGCGGGCAGTTCTACTGGCACGCACGCCTCTCCGAGCGCTACCCGACCATCGAGGTGCGCTGTCTGGACGTGCAGGTGCGGGTCGACGAGGCGGTGATGCTCGCCGGGATCATCCGCGCCCTGGTCGCCACCGCCATCCGGGAGCACAAGGACGGCGACCCCGTACCGGAATGCCCCCTCGAACTGCTCCAGGCCGCGACCTGGCGCGCCGCCCGGGAAGGGCTGAACGGGGTGCTCCTCGACCCCGCCGGGCAGCGCCGCAGCTGCGGCGACGTGCTGTGCCAGCTGGCCCGGCACATCGGCCCCGCCCTGGAGGCCGCGGGCGACGGGCTTGAGGTGAACTCCCTGATGCAGCGCCTCCTGCGCCGGGGTACCGGCGCCGACCGGCAGCACCGCGCCTTCACGGAAGGCGGCATTCCGGCGGTGATCGACCTGGTCACGAGCCAGAGCGTCAGGACCTAGCACTCCGGCTCCCGCTCCCGCCGTACGGTGTCCACGAGGGCGCGGTTCACGCGCCGACGTACTGCGCGAGGTGCTCGCCCGTAAGGGTGGAGCGGGCGGCGACCAGGTCGGCGGGGGTGCCCTCGAAGACGATCCGGCCGCCGTCGTGGCCCGCGCCGGGGCCGAGGTCCACGATCCAGTCGGCGTGCGCCATGACCGCCGGGTGGTGTTCGACGACGATGACCGACTTGCCGGAGTCGACGAGCCGGTCGAGCAGGCCGAGCAGCTGCTCGACGTCGGCGAGGTGGAGGCCGGTGGTCGGCTCGTCCAGGACGTAGACGCCGCCCTTCTCGGCCATATGGGTGGCCAGTTTGAGCCGCTGCCGCTCGCCGCCGGACAGGGTGGTGAGCGGCTGGCCGAGGGTGAGGTAGCCGAGTCCGACGTCGGAGAGCCGGGTGAGGATCTTGTGCGCGACCGGCGTGCGCGCCTCGCCGTCGGCGAAGAACTCCTCCGCCTCGCTCACCGGCATCGCCAGCACCTCGCTGATGTCGCGGCCGCCGAGGTGGTGGTCGAGGACCGATGCTTCGAACCGCTTCCCCTCGCACTCCTCGCAGGTGGTGGCGACGCCGGCCATCATCGCCAGGTCGGTGTAGATGACCCCGGCGCCGTTGCAACTGGGGCAGGCACCCTCGGAGTTGGCACTGAACAGCGCCGGCTTCACACCGTTGGCCTTGGCGAACGCCTTGCGGATCGGGTCGAGCAGCCCGGTGTACGTGGCGGGGTTGCTGCGCCGGGAGCCCTTGATGGCTCCCTGGTCGACCGAGACCACGCCCGCGCCGGGCGGGATCGAGCCGTGGACCAGGGAGCTCTTGCCGGAGCCCGCCACACCGGTGACCACGCAGAGCACGCCCAGCGGCAGGTCGACGTCGACTCCGCGCAGGTTGTGCGTGGTCGCACCACGGATCTCCAGCGTGCCGCCGGGCGTCCGCACCTTCTCCTTGAGGGCGGCGCGGTCGTCGAGATGCCGGCCGGTGACGGTGTCACCCGCCCGCAGCCCCTCGACGGTGCCCTCGAAGCAGACGGTGCCGCCCGCCTGCCCCGCACCGGGGCCGAGGTCGACGACGTGGTCGGCGATCGCGATGGTCTGCGGTTTGTGCTCCACCACGAGCACCGTGTTGCCCTTGTCGCGCAACCGCAGCAGCAGCTCGTTCATCCGCTGGATGTCATGGGGGTGCAGCCCCGTGGTGGGCTCGTCGAAGACGTACGTGACGTCGGTGAGCGAGGAGCCGAGGTGGCGGATCATCTTGACCCGCTGGGCCTCGCCGCCCGACAGCGTGCCCGACGGCCGCTCAAGGGCGAGGTAGCCGAGGCCGATCTCCACGAACGAGTCGAGCGTCCGTCGCAGGGTCGCCAGGAGCGGCGCCACCTTGGCGTATCCCCTGCCCGAAGAGCTTGGGGACGGCTCGTCGAGGCCACGGACCCATTCGGCCAGGTCGCTGATCTGCATCGCGCAGGCGTCGGCGATGCTGACCCCCTCGATCTTCGACGACCGGGCCGCCTCGCTGAGGCGGGTGCCGCCGCACTCGGGGCAGGCGGTGAAGGTGACCGCCCGGTCGACGAACTCCCGGATGTGCGGCTGCATCGCCTCCCGGTCCTTGGAGAGCATCGACTTCTGGATCTTCGGGATCAGCCCCTCGTAGGTGAGGTTGACGCCCTCGACCTTGACCTTGGTCGGCTCCCGGTAGAGGAAGTCCTGCATCTCCTTCTTGGTGAACCTGCGGATCGGCTTGTCCGGATCGAGGAGGCCCGACTCGGCGTAGACCCGCACGGTCCAGAAGCTGTCCGACTTCCAGCCGGGGATGGTGAACGCGCCCTCCGCGATCGACTTGGAGTCGTCGTAGAGCTGGGTGAGGTCGATGTCGGTGACCGAGCCCCGGCCTTCGCAGCGCGTACACATACCGCCGGTGCGGTTGAAGGTCGCCGTAACGGCCTTGGTCCTGCCGGCCCCGCGCTCGACCGTGATCGCGCCGCTCGCCCGGACCGAGGGGACGTTGAAGGCGAACGCGTTGGGCGAGCCGATGTGCGGCTGCCCGAGCCTGCTGAAGAGGATGCGCAGCATCGCGTTGGCATCGGTGGCGGTGCCGACGGTGGAGCGGGGGTCGGCGCCCATCCGCTGCTGGTCGACGATGATCGCGGTCGTCAGCCCTTCGAGGACGTCGACCTCGGGCCGCGCCAGATTGGGCATGAAGCCCTGGACGAAGGCGCTGTACGTCTCGTTGATCAGCCGCTGCGACTCCGCGGCGATCGTGTCGAACACCAGCGAGCTCTTGCCGGAGCCGGAGACGCCGGTGAACACCGTCAGCCGGCGCTTGGGGATCTCGACGCTGACGTCCTTGAGGTTGTTCACGCGCGCGCCGTGCACCCGGAGCAGATCGTGGTTCCCGCCACCCCGCGGCGCGGGCGACTCCGCGCCCGTCCTTTTGGCCGTGCCCATCGTGTCTCCCTCTGCCCTGCAGGGGCCGCCTCCGCGATCTGCGCCGGGATCGCGCCTGGCTCGATCTAACCAGCTCCCGGCAGCGGCGTCGCCCCCGTGGCGGAGACGGGTGCGGACAACGCCCCGGCATTCACACGGCCTCGCACCCAAAGTCATCCCTCGCACACGCCACGAAGTTCCCCGAATTCCGCTCCGCCGCATGCATACGGCCCGTTTCAGTGGAAATACGCTGCCACGGAATGGGCGGTGGCGGGGACCCGTGTCCCGGCCCTGCGCCCCATTCCTCTCGGCGGTGAACCCTTTGTCGCCCAAGGAGCGCAAGTCATGTCCACTCGCTGCGCCAATCGCCGCACGTATGACGACACACCGGATACCGATGAAGCGTTCGTACGGCTCGCCGCACTGCCGGACGGGCCCGAACGGGCAGCACTGCGCGAAGAGTTGGTGAATTCCTGGCTTCCCCTGTCGCAACGGCTCGCCGTGCGTTTCCACGACCGCGGCGAATCCGCGGAGGATCTGCGCCAGGTCGCCGCCGTCGGTCTGCTCAAAGCCGTCGACGGCTTCGATCCCGTCCTCGGCACGCCGTTCGTCGCCTATGCCGTTCCCACCATCACCGGCGAGATCAAGCGCCACTTCCGCGACCACATGTGGACCCTCCATGTGCCGCGCCGCGTCCAGGAACTCCGCAATCGCGTCCGCACGGCCCGCCACGAGCTGCAGTCCGCCGGAATCGGCGAACCGACCGTCCGGGAAGTGGCGGAACACACCGGCCTGAGCGAGACGGACGTACGGGACGGCCTGGAGGCCCTCGACAGCTTCCGCGCCATGTCCCTGGACGCCGAGCAGGCCGACGCGCAGAGCCCCTACACGCTGGCCGACACCCTCGGCTCCGAGGACCCGGCGCTCGACACGCTGATCGACCGCGAGTCCCTCAAGCCCGGTCTGCGCGAACTCCCCGCCCGCGACCGGAAGATCCTCTATCTGCGCTACTTCCAGGGCATGACGCAGAAGAACATCGGCCTCGAACTCGGCATCTCCCAGATGCACGTGTGCCGTCTGCTGCGTCAGTGCTGCACCCGCCTGCGCGACGAGGCGCTGTGTCCGGCGCCGGGCGAGGCCGCGTGACGCGAGCGGTTAAGCGTGAGCGGTGAAGCGGGTGATCATGCGGCGGGGGGGGGGGGGGGGGGGGGGGGGGGGGGGGGGGGGGGGGGGGGGGGGGGGGGGGTGGGGTTCGGTGTGTGGTGGTTTGTTGTTTTGTGGCTCCGTCATTCCTGCACT
>NZ_JBVIHM010000019.1:1338-19299 GCF_055570295.1 Streptomyces sp. NPDC031265 | reverse complement strand
AAACCGGATAAAGAAGAGCAAAGCACGGCCGCCCCCCCCCCCCCCCTCCCTCCCCCCCCCACCCCCCCCCCCGCTCCCGCCCCCCCCCCCCCCCCCCCCCCCCCCCCCCCCCCCCCCCCCGCTGAAGCAATTCTTGCTCTATGCCCTGCTGGATGGTCGTGATGGCGACGTCAGACGACCGGCGGGCGACCGCTGTAGTAGCCACCGACCTGGTCGTGGTAGCCGGCGTCCCCGAGGTGCTTTTCCCTGTCGAACTCGGGGGCGGCCTTGATCTGGGCCTTTGTGCGGTCCACGTAGACCTTCTTCTCGGCCGCGTCGAGCTGCGTCACGGTACCGGCGGGCAGCAGCACGTGCTTGCCGAAGATCCAGACGCCGGTGTCGACCACGATGTACGCGGAGCCCACCTCGTCCGAGTGCTTGTCGACCTTGCCGATGCTTCCGTCGGTGGCCTCGACGCTCCAGCCCCGCAGATCCGCACCCGCGAGATGGCCACTGGTTTCCGGGTAGCCCCAGATGTTGTCCGTCATGAAACGTGATTCCTTTCTTCATTGTGCACCGGAAGAGCGTCGCCGCATAAACCACTCGGTGACGCTCTCTCCCGACGGGCCGGGTGCCCCAGTTCTTCCGGCCGACACATTGCTTTTTCAGCCCTTACGGAACCTGCCGCTCGGAAGACCGCTACCAGCGATACCAGCGGCCGGATCCACCCTTGGGCCGGGCGACGAAGCCGATGAGCCACAGGACCAGTACAGCGATCGCGACCCACCACAGGATTTTGAGTGCGAAGCCGGCGCCGAAAAGGATCAGGACCAGCAGTAGAACGAGGAGCAACGGGACCATGGCAATCAACCTCCAGCCCTCCGTGTGCCCCCATCAGGCGGCCACACACATTTCAGGAGACGATTTATCAGTGGACCATTCCCGGTGGCCGCGCCGCGCTCATTCACCTACTCGTTCGAGGGAATGGGGAGGCTTCCGGGGGGTATCCCACCGCAGGGCTGCCGATGCCCGGAGGGACGGGACCAGATCATGCCGCAAACCGTTGTGATCACCGGCGCCAGTGCCGGGGTCGGCCGCGCCACCGCCCGGCTGTTCGCGCGGCGCGGAGCCAACATCGCGCTCCTCGCACGCGGCCGGGCGGGCCTCGACGCCGCCGCCGCGGAGGTCGAAGAGGCCGGCGGGCGGGCTCTGGTGCTGCCCACCGACGTCGCCCACCACCAGGAGGTGGAGAAGGCGGCTGAGCTGACCGAGGCCGAGTTCGGGCCGATCGACGCATGGATCAACGTCGCCTTCACCTCCGTCTTCGCGCCCTTCACCGAGATCGGGCCGGAGGAGTTCCAGCGCGTCACGGACGTGGCGTATCTGGGCTTCGTCAACGGCACCCGTGCCGCCCTCGACCGGATGGTCCCCCGTGACCGGGGAGCCATCGTGCAGGTCGGCTCGGCCCTCGGCGAGCGGTCCATTCCGCTCCAGTCGGCCTACTGCGGCGCGAAGCACGCCATCAACGGCTTCACCTCGTCGCTGCGCACCGAACTCCTGCACAACGGCAGCCGTGTGCGCATCACCGTGGTGCAGCTGCCCGCGGTCAACACCCCGCAGTTCTCCTGGGTCCGCTCACGGCTGCCCAAGCACCCCCAGCCGGTGCCGCCGATCTACCAGCCCGAGGTCGTCGCCCGGACCATCGTGCACGCGGCGGACCACCCCCGCCGCAAGCAGTACTACGTCGGCGCCTCCACGGTCGCGACCCTCTGGGCCAACCGGCTCGCCCCGGCCGTACTCGACCGCTATCTGGCCCGTACGGGCTATGCGGCGCAGCAGACCGACTCCCTCGCGCCCGTCACCGGGCCCGGCAACCTGTGGCAGCCGCTCGACGACCGCCCGGGCGACGACCACGGCGCCCACGGCGTCTTCGACGAGCGTTCGACACCCCGCTCCGCCCAGGCGGCCCTCGCCCGCCACCCCGCACTCACCGCGGGCACGGGCGCCCTGGCCGCGGCGGCCGTGCTGCGGTGGGTGAGCGCCCGCCGCGCGGGCGGCTGAGCCGACGAGCCCGTACGGTCGGAGCAAGGCAGAGTGGTACGGAAGGCGGCACGGTATGACGCGCGCGGCGATCTTCGACGTCGACGGCACTCTCGTCGACACCAATCATCTGCATGTGGTCTGTTGGTGGGAGGCGTTCCGGCAGGCCGGACACGATGTGGCCACGCATGCCGTCCACCGGGCGGTCGGGCTGCCCTCGGAGGACCTGATCGCACATCTGCTGGGCGAGGACCGCGACAAGGACGAGGACTCCGACCTCAGCTCCGCGCACACGACCCTGTACGCCACGTACTTCGCGCGGCTCGCCCCGATCGCGGGCGCCGCGGACCTGCTGCGGGCGCTGGACGGGCGTGGCTGGCGTGTGGTTCTCGCCACCTCGGCGGGCGGGGCCGAACTGGGCGCGCTGCGCAAGGCCATCGACGCCGACGACGTGATCGCCGGGGTGGCCAGCGCGGACGACGTCGAGTCCGGGAAACCGGCCCCCGACCCCGTCCACCACGCGCTGGAGCTGGTCGACGGCGACGCCGGGGCGTCGGTGTTCGTCGGCGACACGGTCTGGGACATGAAGGCGGCGGCCAAGGCCGGGGTGCGGCCCGTGGCGGTGCTGGCGGGCGGAATCCCGCGCGGCGATCTGGAAGAGGCGGGCGCGGTGGCCGTCTACGACGACCCGGCGGCGCTACTGGCCGCGCTGGACGCCAGTCCGGTGGCTGAGCTGGAGCGCCGCAGCTGAGCCGCGGGCACGACTTCCGGGCGCGTGTACGCGTATACCCGCGGCCTGCTCCTAACGCCCCCGAAGCCGCAGTTGCAGATCCACTTCCTGGTCGCCCGAGGCCGTCCCGGCGTCCTCCACGTCGAAGGTCCGGTGCAGGACGTCGCGGAGCCGGGCCACCGCGACCGGGCCGCCCTGGACGTCGACGGTCGCCGTGCCGCCCAGCGCCGCCCGGCTCACCTCCTCCGGCACCCGGGAGGTGTCGAAGGTCGCCGTCCACACGGTCGGACGCGCCGGATCGGGGCTCGTGGGCCCGTGGCTCGCCTCTTCGGCGCCGCGCCCCGACCTGTCCGGCTCGTCCGCCGAGAAGTACCGGCGCAGCGCGCCCAGGACCGACTCGGCGTCGGCGGCCGAGCACGCGCTGAGTACCACCTGTACGCGCTGTTCCGGCGGCGCCTGGGATGCGGCGGTGGGCTTCATGGGGGCACTCCTCCTGCGTCGGTCAGTCGGTCGGTCGCTCAGTCGGCCGGTTCGGGCCGTTCCCACGTGGCCCGGCGGGTTGCCCGTGCCCGGGCGGTGAAACCCGCCGATGCCACTCTGCCCGCGTTCCCGGGCCGCCGCCTCTTCGCGGCATCGCGTCAGGCGTCGCCGCCGGCGCCGGGCCGGTCCTCCCGGTGCCTGCTGCCCGGCAGCATCTCCTGCACCTTCGCCTTCAGCCCCTGCCGGATCATGCCGACCCGGTCGCTGTCGCCCTTCACGATCGAGGCCGCGGCGGCCTCGATCTGGTCGAGCGAGGCGTGCGGCGGGATCGGCGGCACCGCCGGGTCGGTGCGGAACTCGACCACGAACGGCCGGTCCGCGTCGAGCGCCCGCCGCCAGGCGCCCTCGACGTCACCGGGCTTCTCCACCCGTACGCCGTCGAGTCCGATGGAGCGCGCGAAGTCCGCGTACGGCACATCGGGCAGCTCCTGGGACGGCAGGAACTGCGGCGCGCCGGACATGGCGCGCATCTCCCAGGTGACCTGGTTGAGGTCCTGGTTGTTGAGCACGGCGACGATCAGACGGGGGTTCTCCCACTCGCGCCAGTACTTGGACACGGTGATCAGCTCCGCGAGCCCGTTCATCTGCATCGCCCCGTCGCCGACGATCGCGATGGCTGGGCGGTCCGGGTGGGCGAACTTGGCGCCGATCACATACGGGACGCCCGGCCCCATCGTGGCCAGCGTGCCGGAGAGCGAACCGCGCATGGTGCCGCGCATCCGCAGGTGCCGTGCGTACCAGTTGGCGGCCGAACCGGAGTCCGCGGCAAGGATGACGTCGTCGGGCAGCAGGGCGTCGAGGGCGTGCACCACGTACTCGGGGTTGATCGGGTCCGCGTCGACCGCCGCGCGCCGCTCCATCACCTGCCACCAGCGGGCGGTGTCCTTCTCGATCTTCTTCCGCCACTTGTCGTGCTTCTTGCGCTTCAGCCTGGGCAGCAGCCGGGTCAGCGTCTCGCGGGCGTCGCCGACGAGGTTGACCTCGAACGGGTAGCGCAGTCCGACCATGAACGGATCGATGTCGATCTGCACCGCCCGCGCCTGGTCCAATCCGGGCAGGAACTGCGTGTACGGGAAGCTCGACCCCACCACGAGCAGCGTGTCGCAGTCCTGCATGAGCTCGTACGAGGGCCGGGTGCCCAGCAGGCCGATGGCGCCGGTGACGTAGGGCAGGTCGTCGGGGAGCGCGTCCTTGCCGAGCAGCGCCTTGGCGACGCCCGCGCCCAGCACGTCCGCGAGCTGCTCGACCTCGGCCCTGGCGCCCCGCGCGCCCTGCCCGATCAGCACGGCCACCTTCTCCCCCGCGTTCAGCACCTCGGCGGCCCTGGCGATCTCGTCGTCGGCGGGGACGGTGGCGTAGTGGGCGGCGCCGAGGCTGGAGGGCACCATCTTGAAGGCGTGGCCGGGCGGGGTGTAGTCGAGTTCCTGCACATCGGCCGGAATGATCACGGCGGTCACGGTCCGCCGGGCGGCGGCGGTGCGCATGGCCCGGTCGATGACGTTGGGCAGTTGCTCGGGGACGGTCACCATCTCGCAGTATTCGGAGGCCACGTCCTTGTACAGGCTCAGCAGATCGACCTCCTGCTGGTACGAGCCGCCCATGGCGCTGCGGTTGGTCTGACCGACGATCGCCACGATCGGCACATGGTCGAGCTTGGCGTCGTAGAGGCCGTTGAGCAGATGGATCGCGCCGGGGCCGGACGTGGCCGCGCACACCCCCACCCGCCCGGAGAACTTGGCGTACCCCACCGCCTCGAACGCGGCCATTTCCTCGTGCCGCGCCTGGATGAACCGGGGCTTGTCGTCGGCCCGGCCCCAGGCGGCGAGCAGGCCGTTGATGCCGTCGCCCGCGTAGGCGAAGACGTGCTCGACCTCCCATTGCCGCAGCCGTTCCAGAACGTGGTCGGAGACTTTCATCGACACGGGATGACCTTTCCAGGGGTGGGGACTCGGGGACTCTCTGCGGGTGTCAGCGGGTGGAGGGGCGGTCGGCGGCCCTTTCCGGGTGGTGCGCGGGGAGCGGGCCGTCGAGGCCCAGGGCGAGTGCCTCGGCGAGGTGGAGTGCGCGGCGTCCGGTGCCGCCCTGCTCGATCTGGGTGCGGCAGCTGAAGCCGTCGGCGAGCACCAGCGCGCCGGGCGCGGTGTCACGCACGGCGGGGAGCACGCCCTGCTCGCCGATCTTCATGGACAGCTCGTAGTGGCCGCGCTCGAAGCCGAAGTTCCCGGCGAGACCGCAGCATCCGGCGTCCAGGACGTCGGCGTCGAGGCCGGTGCGGCGCATCAGCTCGCGGTCGGCGTTGTCCTTGAGCACCGCGTGCTGGTGGCAGTGGGTCTGCACGGTGGCGGCCCGGCTCACCGTGGGCGGGTGCCAGCCGTCCGGGGCGTGGTTGACCACCTGCTCGGAGAACGTGCGGAACTGCCCGGCGAGACGGCGTACGTCCTCGTCGTCCGGCATCAGGTCGGGCGCGTCGGCGCGGAACACCGCGGTGCACGAGGGCTCCAGGCCGATGACCGGGGTGCCCGCTTCGATCCACGGGCGCAGGACCTGCACGCTGCGGCGCAACACCCGTCCTGCCACGCCGAGTTGGCCCGTCGAGATCCAGGTGAGGCCGCAGCACACCGGGCGGCTCGGCACGGCGACCCGGAAGCCGGCGTCCTCCAGGACCTTGACGGCGGAGCGGGCGACCGCCGGGTGGAAGTACGTGCTGAAGGTGTCCGGCCACAGCACCACGGCCCGCGGATCGCCCGGGAGGGGCTCGGCCGTGGCCCGGGGCCGCCACCACTGGAGGAACGACTGCCCGGCGAAGGCGGGGGCCTCGCGCTCGGCCGCGACCCCGGCCATACGTTTGCCTGCCCGGGCGAGCACCGGGGCCCGCAGCAGCGCGTTGACCGCGCCGGGGCCGATCCGGGAAAGACGTGCCCACAGCGGCAGCCAGCCCAGCGCGTAGTGCGCGGCCGGGCGCAGCACGTAGCCGAACTCCTCGAACAGGCCCTTCAGATCGCGCAGATAGTCGCCGAGCCGGTCCGGCGGTACGGCCGAGTCCTCCCAGCCCTCCCAGGTCTCGCGCTCGTCCGGCGGACGGGCGGTCACCCCGAGCCCGGCCTCGCGGGCCTTGAGCATCTCGTGTTCGCGCGCGGGGTCGTCGGAGAACGCAACAGAGTCGTCGTTGGCGTCGCGCCCGAGCGCCCGCAGCAGGTCATGGGCCTGTGCGTCGACCTCGTCCTGGGTGTCACCGGTGAACTGCACGAGCAGCCAGCTGTTGCCCGCAGGGAACCGCTCCAGGGATTCCAGATGGGCGTGCTCCTCGCGCATCAGTTGCGCCATCCGGTCGTCCAGCGCCTCCAGCTGGGCGGGTTCGCTGTGGGCGAGCAGCCGGGGGACGTCGTCGGCCGCGCTGCAGATGTCGTCGTAGCCGAGCACCAGCATCGACTCGAAGGGCGGCACCGGAACCAGCTCCAGCTCGGCCCGCACCACGGTGACCAGCGTGTTCTCGCTGCCGACCAGGGCGCGGGCGAGGTCGAAGCCGTTCTCCGGGAGCAGCGCGTCCAGGTTGTAGCCGGACACCCGGCGCGGAATGCGCGGATAGCCGCGCCGCACCTCGCCGAGATACCGCCCGATGAGCTCCCGCAGCCCCCCGTACAGCTCGGCCGGGCGCCCGCCCGCGGCCATGATCTCCTCGAACTCGGCGTCCGGCGTCGGCCCGACCCACATCCGGGTGCCGTCGTAGGTGAGGACCTCCAGGCGCCGTACGTTGTCGGCGGTCTTCCCGTACGCCTGGGCCGAGGCGCCGCACGAGTTGTTGCCGATCATGCCGCCGAGCGAGCAGTGGTTGTGGGTGGCGGGTTTGGGCCCGAACTTCAGCCGGTGGGGCGCCAGTTGGCGGTTGAGTTCGTCCAGTACGAGACCGGGCTCGACGACGCACGTACGCCGCTCGGGGTCGACGGAGACGAGCCGGTGGCAGTACTTGGTCCAGTCGACGGCCACGGCCGTGTTGGTGCACTGCCCGCCCAGACTGGTGCCGCCGCCGCGCGAGAGCACCGGGGCGTCGTACTCCCGGCACACCGCGATCGCGGCGACCGCGGCCTCGACCGTGTGCGGCACCACGACGCCGATCGGCACCTGGCGGTAGTTGGAGGCGTCGGTGGCGTAGGCCGCGCGGCTGCCCGGGTCGAAGCGCACCTCGCCGTCCACCCGGTCGCGCAGCGCCTGCTCCAGCGAGGGGCGGTCCTGCCGCACACCGTCATGTGGAGCCGTCCCGCCGGTCGCGCCCATGGAAAACCCTCTCCGTCGAAACCACGCCACCGACCGGGCCTGCTCCGGGCCCGACCGACGCGCTTCCGCCGGTACCCCCGTGCGGGCGCCTCACACGGTCGCGGGGTGGATGTTTTCTTTCGCGCCCACCGGTCACCCGGCGTGCACCACCGCGTCCGAAGGAGCGGCCATGACCGAGTACGGCTACTTTCTGTCGAGCGAGGAGCACACACCCGCCGAGCTGGTCGAACAGGCCCGGATGGCCGAGCAGGCGGGATTCACCTCACTCTGGATATCCGATCACTACCACCCCTGGAACGACAGCCAGGGCCAGTCCCCGTTCGTCTGGTCGGTGATCGGCGCGCTGTCGGAGGCCGTGTCCCTGCCGGTGGAGACCGCGGTGACGTGCCCGACCGTACGCGTCCACCCGGCGGTCGTGGCTCAGGCCGCCGCCACCAGCGCCGTACAGCTCGGTGGCCGCTTCCGGCTCGGCGTGGGCTCGGGCGAGGCGCTCAACGAGCACATCCTCGGCGACGCCTGGCCGGAGGCCGCCGTGCGGCTGGAGATGCTGGAAGAGGCCATCCAGGTGATGCGGCTGCTGTTCACCGGTGAACAGATCAGCCACCGGGGCAAGCACTACACCGTGGAGAACGCCCGCCTGTACACCGTCCCCGACGAGCCCGTGCCCATCGACGTGTCGGCCTTCGGGCCGCAGGCCGGGGAGCTGGCGAGCCGGGCCGGGGACGGTCTGATCGCCATGGCACCCGACACCGCCCTGATCGAGCGATTCCGGCGCGGCGGGGGCGGCGGCAAACCCGTGCTCGCCGGTCTGAAGGTGTGCTGGGGTCCCGACCGCGAGGAGGCGGTCCGCGAGGCCCACCGGCTGTGGGCCAACGAGCAGCTGCCCGGCGAGCTGCCGCAGGTGCTGCCGACACCGCGCCACTTCGAGCAGGCGTCCGAGCTGGTGACGCCCGGGCGCGTCGGCGAGAACGTGCCCTGCGGGGACGACGTGGACATGCACGTCGCCGCGGTGCGCGAGTACGCCGACGCCGGGTTCGACACCGTGTACGTCAACCAGATCGGAAAGGGGCAGCGCGGCTTCTTCGACTTCTACCGCACCAAGGTCCTGCCGCAGCTCGCATAGAAGCCACCCGCTCGACAGAAGCCACCGCCCGCATAGGAGCCACCCATGAACGCCCTCCCGCTCTCCCAGACCCTCGCCGCGAGCAGCTCGTCCTCCTGGCTGTTCCTGATCGTGGGCATCCTGGTCGTGGCCGTACTGCTCGCGGCCTTCTGGTACGGCAGCCGCCGGGCCGCGCGGCAGCCGAAGCCTCCGCAGGAGCCCCAGCCGCGCGCGGACTCCTGGCGGACGCCCGACACCCCCGACACCGAAGCGCCGGAGGGCCCGGGGGGCCCGGAGGGCCCGGAGCACGGCCACCACCTCTAGCGGCCGGGTCAGGCATCCTCCGCCTGGAACATCCAGGCGTGCTTCTCCAGCTCCCCCGTCAGGCTGATGAGCAGGTCCTGGGTGACCGGATCCGGCTTCCCGGTCACCGCGATCCGCTCGCGCATGCGCTCGATCACCCTGCCCAGGGCGGCCACCAGCACCTGCACGGCCTCGGTGTCCTTGATCCAGCCCTCCGGAACGGTGCCGATCGCGGAGGTCGCCGCCACGGTGGCGGCCCGGCCGTCCGGCGCGACACCGAGCGCGGAGGCGCGCTCCGCCACCACGTCGGAGTGCTGACGCGCTGTGGTGACCACCTCGTCGAGCTGGAGGTGGACCGAGCGGAAGCGCGGGCCCACCACGTTCCAGTGCACCTGCTTGGCCGCCAGCGACAGATCCACCAAATCCACCAGGGCACCCTGCAGCGCGGTCCCCACGACCTTCAGGTCGGCATCCGGCAACGAGCTCTTCACGGCAGCCACTGTGTTCTCCATTCCTGGGTACTGATCCCGGTCCACGGGATGCGGGCGGGAGGCGTGTGCCGTCCCTCCGCTGCGCCTTCCTTGAAACGCGAGGATCAAACCGGGCGCAGGTCAGGGGCACACCTCCGCGCGGCACACCTCCCCGCACATGACCCGCTGCTGTAGCACTGAGCACGCGGAAATACCCTGGTCCCCATGGAGCTCTCAGGACTCATCGCCACCAACCGCCCGCTGCTCGTGCTGGCCGTCAAGGAAGAGGCGCAGTTCCTCGACACGGATCTGCCCGTCCTCCTCACCGGTATGGGCAAGGTGAACGCGGCGGGCGCGCTGGCCACCGTCCTGGGGCGCGGGCCGCACCCCTCCCGGATCGTCAACCTGGGGACGGCCGGGGCGCTGCGCCCCGGGTGGACCGGCACCCATGTCATCGGCTCGGTGATCCAGCACGACCTGGACAGTGACGTACTGGCCGCGCTGACCGGCGAGATGTACGGTCCGCCGCTCGATGTGTCCGACCGGGGCGGGCCGACGCTGGCGACCGGCGACTCGTTCATAGCCGACGAGGAAGCGCGCGCCCGTCTGGCGCTGCGGGCCCACCTCGTCGACATGGAGGGCTACGCGCTCGCGTCCGTCGCGCAGCGGGCCGGGGTCCCCCTCGGTATCGTCAAGCACGTCAGCGACGAGGCGGGCGAGGGCGCTGCCAGGACATGGCGCGAGTCGGTGGCCGACTGCGCCCGCGTCCTCGCCGCCTGGGCCGAGGCCAACATCCCGGAGTACACCGCCTGATCCCCGGCGGGGCCTACGCCTTTCCGGCCACCGCCCGGCCCGTCATCGGCGGGTTGAGCCGGGCGAACCCCTCCTGGCGCTCGTACGGGTAGTACGGGTAGGGCGCGGTCCGGGTGCTCGCGGCGTCGAGGCGCGCCACCTGCTCGGCCGTCAGGGTCCAGCCGAGCGCGCCGAGGTTCTGCCGGAGCTGCTCCTCGTTGCGGGCGCCGATGATGACGGAGGAGACGGTGGGGCGGCGCAGCAGCCAGTTGAGGGCGATCTGCGGGATCGTCCTGCCGGTCTCCTCCGCCAGCTCGTCGAGGGTGTCGACCACCCGGTGGAGCAGCTCGTCCTCGACGGGCGGGCCGTAGTCCGCGGTGCGGTGGAGACGGCTCTGCTCCGGCAGCGGCTGCCCGCGGCGGATCTTGCCGGTGAGCCGGCCCCAGCCGAGCGGGCTCCACACCACCGCGCCGACACCCTGGTCGGCCGCGAGCGGCATCAGCTCCCACTCGTAGTCACGGCCCACGAGGGAGTAGTACACCTGGTGCGCCGCATAGCGCTGGTAGCCGTGCCGGTCCGCCGTGGCCTGCGACTTCATCAGCTGCCAGCCGGAGAAGTTGGAGACGCCGGTGTAGCGGATCTTTCCGGCCCGTACGAGGTCGTCGAGCGTGGACATGACCTCCTCGATCGGGGTGCCCGCGTCGAAGGCGTGCAGCTGGAAGAGGTCGATGTAGTCCGTGCCGAGGCGGCGCAGCGCGTCCTCGACGCTGCGGATGAGGCGTGAGCGGGAAGTGCCCGCGTCGCCCGGCCCGTCGCCCATCGGCAGTCCGGCCTTGGTGGAGAGGATCACCTCGTCGCGCCGCCCCTTGATCGCCGCGCCGAGCACCTCTTCCGAGGCGCCTGCGGAGTAGACGTCGGCGGTGTCGAACATGGTGACCCCGGCCTCCAGGCAGATGTCCACAAGTCGGCGCGCCTGCTCCGCGTCGGTGTCGCCCCAGGCGCTGAAGAGCTCTCCGCGCCCGCCGAACGTCCCGGCGCCGAAGCTCAGTGCCGGAACCATCAGCCCCGACGCGCCCAGCCTCCTGTATTCCATGACAGATTCCTCTCCGTGCACAGCCGGTGCGGTCGCCGGTCGGCGACCACTACCGGTTCTGTGGTTCCGTTAGGATGTGTCCACAACGTAGCAGAACCTCATCCATTAATGGAACAGGAGTCCCGTTATGACTTCGGGAGACGCAGACCCCGGGACCCTCCGCCCCGGTGGCCGGACCGCTCGTGTACGGGCCGCGGTGCTCGGCGCCGCCGGTGACGCGCTCGCGGAGGGCGGTCTCGCCCAGCTGGACCTCGCCGATGTGGCCCGCCGCGCCGAGGTCGGCAAGACCACGGTCTACCGGCGCTGGGGCACTCCGGCCGGTCTCGTCGCCGACCTGCTCGCGGACATGGCCGAGCAGTCGCTGCCGCGCACGGAGACGGGGACGCTCCTGGGCGATCTTCGCGCCAACGCCCGGCTCGTCCGGCGCACCCTGGCCGACGCCCGCCAGGGCGCCCTCTTCAAGGCGGTGATCGCCGCCGCGACCTGCGACGACCAGACGGCCGCCGCCCTGCACCGCTTCTACGAGACGCGCGTCGAGGAATGGGCCATGTGCGTCCAACAGGCCGTCGAGCGAGGGGAGTTGGCTGAGGGGACCGACACCCGCGAAGTGATCCGCGCGGTCTCGGCCCCCCTCTACTACCGCCTTCTGACCACCGGCACCCCGCTCGACGAGGCGGCCGCGGACCGCGCCGCCGAGGCCGCGGCCGCCGCCGCACGCGCGGGGGTCTTCACGACCGCACAGGGCTGAGGTGCGCGGCCGTTCACGGCCCCGTCAGGTGATCGTCCACTGCTGAAGCGACGTATGGGCGTCGGCCTGCTGCGTCACCAGGCCGCCGTCGGAGCCCGACGACGTCGTCAGCAGCAGTCCGCTGTGCGCATTGGCGATCGTGTAGGCACCCGAGGCGAGTCCGGTGACCTTCCAGTGCTGGTTCGCACCGCCGGTGCACGTCCACTGGATCACCGCCGTGCCCGGCGCGGTCAGCCCGCCGTCGTCGTCGGCGCACAGGTTCGAGTAGGCGTTGACGAGCGTGTACGAGCCGTCGGGCTGCTGGGTGAAGTTCCAGGTCTGGTTGGAGCCGCCGTTGAGCGACCAGGTGACCAGCCGGACCCCGGACGCCTTGGACCAGTTGGGGTCGTCGAGTCCCTGGCCGGACACGGAGATCGTGTGCGGGCCGTTCAGGTTCGCGGGGGCCGAGCCGGTCGCGGTCAGGGTCAGTGTCTGCTCGGCGGCGGTGCGCGAGCCGCCGACGACGCTGCCCGTCGTATTGGTCCAGGTACGGGTCGGCGTGGTCTCGGCGAGGCGAGCGGTCTTTGACGACATACCGAGCACCAGTCCGCTGTAGCGGTTGACCAGCCGGAACGCGCCGCTGCGCACACCGCCGGACGACATGTCCGGGACGACGAACCACTGCTGCCCGACCGTGGGACCGCCCGATCCGGGCGCGGTGGCGGACGGTTCGGCCGCCCAGGCGCGGCCGGCCTTCGCAGCCGAGTCGACGCCCAGCAGCTTCCCGGTGGCCGCGTTGGCGATCCGGTACGAGCCGTCGCCGTTGCCCGTGAAGGTCCACGCCTCCAGGTTCGATCCGGTGGCGGAGGCCAGGGACGTGACCGTCGAGCCGCCGGAGGTCTGGGCGAGCACCCGGCCGGATCCGCTGCCGATGCGGTAGGTCTTCGCGGGGTCGACGGGCGGGGCGGCGGGCGCGGACGAGCCCACGGTGACCTCGGCGTACTCGCCGTCGGAGCGGGCGCACGCGATGGAGCAGTACGACCGGAAGGTCTTGCCGACGATCGTCGAGTTCGTCCGGTTCGCGGCGTCCACCATCCAGCGGTACCAGGAGCCGGAAGTGTAGCTGCCCGAGTCCCCGATCAGCCGCCACTTCTGCGTCGCCAGGTCGTCGGTGACGTAGAAGCGCTGGGGCGCCGTCCCCGAGACGACCTCGGGCTCTCCGATATAGAGGCCGAGGTGGGCGTCGTAGGCGATGTTCATGATGAACAGGTCCGATTTGGCGGGGAGTTCGCCCGCCGCGACCTGCTGGTCGACTGTCCCGCTGTTGGCGGGGTCGTAGTCGCCGGCCACGGGCGTGTAGCCGGTCGGGTCGGCCGCGGTCGCCGGCACCATGTTGCTCTCCAGGCCGCCCACACCGGGCTGCGACCAGGAGCCGTCGTACCACTTCGACCAGGAGCCGCTCGCCATCTTCGACGAGATCGGCGCCCGTGCGACGTGCGCCAGTCCGCCCGTGCTCCCGCCGACGCCGCCCTTGGGGACGATCCGCGAGCCGTAGTAGACGTAGAAGTAGCCCGACGCCGGGTCGACGAACAGCCGCTGGTCGCCGTCGCCGTAGTCGTACGTCTGCTGGGGGAAGGCCGTCGAGTCGTTCCGGGTGGTGCCGTACGGCGAGGTGATGGCGTGGCCCAGGATGGTCCACACCTTGCCCTGGTTCTTGGAGACCGCGTAGTCGATGGCGTCGTAGTGCAGCCCGTCGCCGAAGGGCTGCGGGGTGAACTCGTTGTGCACCAGGCCGTACCAGTCCCCCGTGTCCGGGTCGGCCCACACCCCGACCAGGTCGCAGAAGTTCTTCTGGGAGTACCCCGAGCCCGGTCCCGCCGACGTCGCCCGCACGCCGGTGGGGCTGTTGTTGCAGCGCCAGGTGGTGTCGTTGTTCCTGTCACTGGAGTTGGCCGGGTTCACGGCGTTGCTGATCGCACTCGACCGGGTGGCGTCGTCGAAGTCCGTACCGGTGTAGAAGTCCCAGTACCGGGGCTCGCTCGGGCCGTACAGCGCGGCGGACTGCTGGAAGTAGAACGTGCCGTCCTTGTCGATGTAGGAGGCGGCCGGCGTATCGGTCGGGTACTTGTACGGGCTCACCGAACCGATCGAGATCGTGTACGTGGCGCCGGGCGCGGCCGCAGACGCCGGGTCCGGAGCCAGTACGACGCCGGCAATCAGGGGGATGGCCGCGGCCGCTGCCGCGAGGGCTCTTCGCAGGCGTGACACAGGTCGTCGTCCTTTCTCTCCGAGGAGCGGTGGCCCGATCCCACTGCCGCGGACAGCCGGAGTACATGTGTTTTCGTCATCGCTTCTTGGGTTTTCTTGCACGGACGCGGCCTGTTCCCGACGACGCTCCTGCGCGATCGCGCTCGATACGGCGCTGTTTCGAGCATCTATTGACATGTGCGCACCACTGCGCTGCACTGGTGCGCCACTTGCCTCGCAAGCCCCCTGCCCCTCTCATGACCAGGGATACGCCATGCGACTGCTCAGATTCCTGATCGCCGCGGTCTGCGCGCTGGCCGCACTCGCCCTGCCCGGCGTCGCCGCCGCGCCCGCACGGGCGGCCGCCGCGCCCCCGCAGACCGTTCCGGCGCTGCGGCAGTGGACGGCCGGCTCCGGCACATACGCCTTCACCGCCACCAGCCGGATCACCGTCGACCCCGCCTATACCGCCCAACTCTCCGACGAGGCAGCCACGTTGGCGGACGATCTCGGCGCGCAGACCGGGCGGACCGTGGCCGTCGTCACGGGGACGCCCGCCGCCGGCGACATCGGACTCACGCTCGGCGAGGGCACACTGCCCGCCGAGGGCTACCGGATGACCGTCGACCAGGCAGTCACCATCCGGGGCGGGACCGACACCGGCGCCTTCTACGGCACCCGCACCCTCCTCCAACTGCTGCACCAGTCCACCTCGGTACCCGCCGGGACGGCCGTGGACTGGCCCACCAAGCCCGAGCGCGGCCTCATGATCGACCAGGGCCGGAAGTTCTTCACCGTCGCCTGGGTCCAGCAGCACATCAAGGAGCTGGCCTACCTCAAGCTCGACTACTTCCACTTCCACCTGTCGGACACCTTCGGCTTCCGCCTGGAGAGCTCCACCCACCCCGAGATCGTCTCCGCCGACCACTACACCAAGCAGGACATCGCCGGCCTGGTGGCGCTCGGGCAGAAATACCACGTCACCATCGTCCCGGAGATCGACACACCCGGGCATATGAACGCGGTCCTGGCCGCCCACCCCGAACTCAAGCTCAGGAACAGCTCCGGCACGGCCAGCGCCGAGTTCATCGACCTCTCGCTGCCCGGCTCGTACACCCTGATCAAAGACCTGATCAACGAGTACCTGCCGCTCTTCCCCGCCCGCTACTGGCACATCGGCGCGGACGAGTACGTCACCGACTACAACAGCTACCCCCAGCTGCTCAGCTACGCCCGCGCCCACTACGGCGCGAACGCCACCGCCAAGGACACCTACTACGGGTACGTCAACTGGGCCGACGCGCTGGTGCGGGCGGGCGGGAAGACCACCCGGATGTGGAACGACGGCATCAAGTCCGGTGACGGCACCGTCACCCCGAACGCGGACATCCTCGTCGAGTACTGGTACAACTACGGCCTCACCCCGCAGGAGTTGGCGGCGGCCGGGCACACCGTGGCCAATGAGTCCTGGACACCCACCTATTACGTCCTCGGGGGCGCCAAACCCGACACCAAGTGGATGTACGAGATGTGGACGCCGGACCTCTTCCAGGGCGGCAACACCCTCACCGACCCGGCCAGGAACCCGGGCTCGCTGATCCACGTGTGGTGCGACAACCCCAACGCCGAGACCGAGGACCAGATCGCGGGCGGCATCATGTACCCGCTGCGCGGCCTGGCCCAGCAGACCTGGGGGTCCCCGAAGCCCACGAGCGGTTACGCCTCCTTCACCCCGATCGTCGCGGCCGTCGGCCACAACCCCGCCTGGCCCGGCCCGGCCCAGCCGGGCAACCTCGCCCGCAACCGCCCCACCACCGCTTCCAGCACCGAGACCGCGAACTTCCCGCCCGCCTCGGCCACCGACGGCGACCCGGCCACCCGCTGGTCCAGCGCGTACACCGACCCGCAGTGGCTCCAGGTCGACCTCGGCTCCACCCAGAACGTCAACCGCGTGGTGCTCCGCTGGGAGGCCGCGTACGGCAAGGCCTTCCAGATCCAGCTCTCCGACGACGCCACGACCTGGCGCACCCTCTACTCCACCACCAGCGGCACCGGCGGTGTCCAGGACCTCACCGGGCTGTCCGGCTCCGGCCGCTACATCCGCCTGTACGCCACCCAGCGCGGCACCTCGTACGGGTACTCGCTGTACGAATTCGAGGCGTACGGCGGCCAGTTGAGCGGAACCCGTACCCTCACCGCGGGCGGCAAGGCGCTCGACGACCCGGCGAGCTCCGGCACGTCCGGCACCCAGCTGATCACCTGGACCCCGCACGGCGGGCCCAACCAGCAGTGGCAGCCGACCCTCAACGGCGACGGCAGCTACACGCTGGTGAACGGCTCCTCCAAACTCTGCGCGGACGTGGCCGGAGGCGCCACCACAGCGGGCGCCGCCGTCGTCCAGGCAACCTGCACCGCGCGCGACAGCCAGCACTGGCAGCTCACCGGCCTCGGCGGAGGCCGCTACACGGTCGCCAACAAGAACAGCGCGCTCCTGCTGACCACCGCGTCCGCCACCGACGGCGCCCTGGTCACCCAGCAGGCGGCCAACGGCTCCACGTACCAGCAGTGGCAGATCGCCTGAGCCGTGGTACCGGGGCCGGGGCTACCCCCGGTCCAGCGGCGCCGGCGGGAGCGTGGCGACCCCCGGCGCCGGTTCGGGCCAGACCAGGAGGACGGGGCAGGGGGCGTGGTCGAGGACGAAACGGGAGGCGGGGCCCAGGCTCTTCGGTCCCAGCCGGGAGCGGTCGCCGTCGCGGGCGAAGACCAGCAGGCCGGCGCCCTCGGCCTCGGCCACGACCTCCCGTTCCGTGCGTCCGGTGCGCTCCTGGCACCGGCACGGGCGGCCAAGGCGTTCGGCGGCGGCGCGCAGGAGGTCCTGGGCGGAGACATCGGCCAGGTGCTCCAGGCGGGTGCCGGGGTCGCGCTCGGGGTGGCCGCGGCCGAGGAGACCCGCGTAGGCGCCGTGGGCGACGCCCGGGACGTCCTGGCCGGTGACATGGAGGAGCACGATGTCGGCGCCGTCCGCCGTGTGGGCGCGGGCGGCGTCGACGCACGCGGGCCAGGAACCTTCGGTGATCCAGACGACGACGGTCATGGTGCATCAGCCTCCGAGCACGTGCAGCGACCCCCACAGTGCCAGCACGGCGAGCGCCAGGGCGAGGGGCACGACGAGAAGACCGAGCCGGGTGAACTCCCACAGGTCGACGTCGCTGTCGTGCTCCCGGACGATGCGCCGCCACAGCAGGGTCGCGAGTGACCCGGCGTAGGTGAGGTTGGGCCCGATGTTGACGCCGAGCAGCACCGCGAGCACGGCGCCCGGGCCGGTCGGCGCGGTCAGCGGCAGCAGGACCAGGACGGCGGGCAGGTTGTTGATGACGTTGGCCAGTACGGCGGCCAGCGCGGCCACGCCGAGCAGTGCGAGCAGGCCGGTGCCGTCGGGGACCAGATGGGCGAGGCCGGAGGCGAGCCCGTTGTCGACCACGGCGCGGACCACGATGCCCAGGGCGAGCACGAAGGCGAGGAACGGCAGCGCCGCGGCACCGACCAGGGCGGCGGGTGTGGGGGGGGGGGGGGGGGGGGGGGGGGGGGGGGGCCACGAGGCCTCCGCCACCCCCTCGCCTGACCGAGCACCCCCCCCCCCAGACAGGAAAGAGCAACAAACACAAG
>NZ_JBVIHM010000019.1:0-1328 GCF_055570295.1 Streptomyces sp. NPDC031265 | reverse complement strand
GACCGGAGGCGAACCTGTTGGCGACCACGGAGCGAACAAAGATGCACAGGAGGAGCACGAAGGAGGGGAACGGCCGCGCCACGGCACCGCCCGGGGGGGGGGGGGGGGGGCGCCCCCCCCCCAGCGCACGGGTCGCAAGCACGAGCGCGCCGGCCGCCGCCGCCCAGGCCGGGTCGACCCCGACCGCCGAGGCGAGGACGAACCCGGCCAGGGTGCCCGCCACGGTCAGCAGGGCGAACAGCGGCAGTCGGGGCGGCTCGGCGCCGGACGGGACCACGGCCCCGGCGTCCAGGTCGGTGGCGAAGAACCGCCGCAGCACCACGTACTCGACCCCGATGGCCGTCAGCCACGGCAACGTCATGAGTGCGGCGAACCGGGTGAAACTGAGCCCGCTCGCCGCGAACGCGAGCAGGTTGGTGAGGTTGGAGACGGGCAGCAGCAGCGACGCCGTGTTCGACAGATGGGTGCAGGCGTAGACGTGGGGTCTTGGCCGTGCGCCGAGCCGCGCGGCGGTGGCGAACACCACCGGGGTGAGCAGTACCACCGTGGCGTCCAGGCTGAGCACCGCCGTGATGACCGAGGCGACCGCGAACACCTGCGCCAGCAGGCGGCGCGGCCTCCCCGCGGCGGTGCGGGCCATCCAGGCCCCGCAGGCCTGGAACAACCCCTCGTCGTCGCAGAGCTGGGCGAGCACCAGCACCGCCGCCAGAAAGCCGATGACCGGCCCGAGCCGTGCGGCCTCGGCCTGCGCGTGCTCCAGTGAGATCGCCCCGCAGGCGATGACCACGCCCGCCGCCGGGACCGCCACCACCGCTTCGGGCCAGCCCCAGGGCCGTACCACCGCGCACACCAGCACCGCCAGCAGCAGCGCGGCCGACACAACCTCCGCACCCCAGGTGTTCAGGGCCAACTCCTTGCAGACAACGCCGGTGACGAGCCTCTATGGAATCAGATCCCACGGTGTCACTGCGGCAGCTGACTTCCCGGCATCGCTCCCGGCCGCAGTCCACGGCGACCCGCGGCCCAGTTCCGCAGCTCGGTGGTCGCCACGTCCTCGATCTCCTCCTGCAGCCGGCGGCGGCTCGCCTCGTCCCGTTCCCCCTCCGGGATCAGCCGGTACCGCCGGATCGCCAGCCGCAGCCTCGACCAGGCCTCCGCGGCGAGCACATGGCGCTCGGTGTGGTTGAACACCTGCCGGAATCCACCGATGAAGACGGTGAGTCCGGCCAGCGTGGCGGTGGGCGCGGGGGGGGGCCGGCGGGTCCCCTGCACCCCAGCGGGGGGGGAGGTGCGGGAGGCGGCAAGGTGGGGGGTAGCGGGGCACCCAA
>NZ_JBVIHM010000018.1:59001-169584 GCF_055570295.1 Streptomyces sp. NPDC031265 | reverse complement strand
TCCCTCGCCCCCTCCCCCCCCCCCCCCCCCCCCCCCCCCCCCCCCCCCCCCCCCCCCCCCCCCCCCCCCCACGCCCCGCTCCAGGTCCCACGGGTTGCGGGTGACGCCGTAGCGCACCGACTCGGTGGCGAAGTTGAGGCCGAACTCGGGGGTGGTGCTCTGGCCGAGGGCGACCAGTCCGGCGGTGCGGAAGCGGGCCATCAGATCGTGGTCGACCAGGGCGTAGGCGCCCCGGATACTGCGGCTGCCCAGGGTGAACGGCACGCCCTGGGTGAAGGGGCCGCTGTCCTTGATGACGAACGGCACCCCGGCCAGCGGCCCGTCCGGCTCATGCGCCGGGGCCGGGTCGAACAACGGCCCGGTCAGGGCGTTGAGATCGGCGTTCACGCGCTCGACCGCACGCCGGGCGGCGTCCTCCACCTCGGCGGCGCTCACTTCGCGCGTACGGATCAGCTCGCGCAGACCGACCGCGTCGAAGGCTGCGTATGCGTGCGGCTCCATGCGGTCGTCCACTCCTCGGTTGCGTGCCCGGGTCAGCGTGACATACGTGTACGAGCCGGTCGGCGCCGGGGTTCGACGGCCCCGCACCGAAGCGGGTCAGCGGGCGTTCGCGGTCGCGATGTGCTCGCGGATCTCGCGGGTGATGGCCGGGAGGTGGTCGTCGACGAAGAAGTGGCCGCCCGCGAACACCCGCATCCGGAAGGACGCCGAGGTGTGCCGCTCCCACAGGGCGACTTCGTCGAGTTCGGCCACCGGGTCGTCGTCGCCGGACAGGGCGACGACCGGGCAGCTCAGCGGCGGGGCCGGGGTGGCGCGGTAGGTCTCGATGGCGTGGTAGTCGCTGCGCATCGTCGGCAGGACCATCCGCAGCAGCGCCTCGTCGGCGAGCACCTGCGCGTCGGTGCCGCTGAGCCGCTTCAGCTCGGCGAGCAGGTCCTCGTCGCTGCCGAGGTGGACATATCCGTCACGTACGACAGAAGGAGCGCGGCGCCCCGAGGCGAACAGGCCCAACGGAACGGTGCCGCGCCGCTCCAGGCGCAGCGCGACCTCGTACGCGACCGCGGAGCCCATGCTGTGGCCGAAGAGGGTGAGCGGCCGGTCCGTCCAGGGGGCCAGCTCCTCGGCGATGCGGTCGGCAAGCGCGGAGATGTCCTTGACGCACGGTTCGGCCAGCCGGTCCTGGCGGCCGGGGTACTGGATCGCGAGCACATCGACCTCGGGCGAGAGTGCCTGGGAGGCCCGGAAGTAGTACGTGGCCGAGCCGCCCGCATGCGGGAGGCAGACGAGCCGGGTGGCGGCCTGCGGAGCGGGGTGGAACCGCCGGATCCAGGGGCTGCTCATGGACGATCCTGCCACGGTCGATCCTTCTCCTCGTGCGCGCTTCGGGTGAAGTCCAGCATTCAAGTTCTTGGTGGGGCCATCCTTCAGCCTAGGGCCCGCGGTTGGCGCCCCGGGCATCCGCCCGGGCGGCCTCGACGTGCGGCGCTTGACGTTGTCCGGGGGCGTCATGTGAGATACGGAACCGGGTGGTCAACCTGTTCTGGTCAACCGCCCGATCGAGTGTATATTTTGCGGCTGCCGCACTTGCCGCAAGCAGAAATTACGGTCGTTCGGCCACTGTGAAGTGCCCGGCACTCGGGGGACGGGTCACCACAGCTATGCTTCGCGAGCACAAGGGAACCATTCGTCGTGCCCGGCTGTCCGATCTCACCCGGCTCATGGAGCTGGAAGAGATGTGCTGGGCCGAGGAATTGAGGGTCTCCGCACGGGTGATCCGGCGGCGTCTGACGGTCAACCCGCAGAGCCAATTCGTCATCGAGGACGAGGGCACGGTCTGGGGCGTCATCTATTCCCAGCGCATCGCCGACCCCAACGCCCTGCGCTCCGTACGGTTCGACACGGCCGACCGGCTGCACCGGGCCGACGGGGCCGTCGCCCACGTGCTGTCCCTCAACATCGATCCGCGGAAGCAGAGCTTCGGGTATGGTGATGCCCTGCTCGAACACCTGCTGGAGTGGAGCGGCGAGGTCGCAGGCGTGGCCACGGCCGTCGGCGTCACCCGTTGCAAGGACTTCAAGCGGCACCCCGGGATCGAGCTCGCGGACTACATCCAGGCAAAGAATTCGCAAGATCGTTGCCTGGATACCGTTTTGCGCATGCATCAGCTGCACGGTGCTGAGATACGTTCCCTCGTGCCCGGCTATCGGCCGGGCGATCTGGTCAACGGTGGAAACGGTGTTCTGGTCGAATACGATCTGGCCACCCGGCTCGATCGTGCGAAGCTGCTGGAACGAGATGCGATCGTTGTATCGCAGACGAACTCCCCGACCACGGTGCCCGCGACAGCTGAATTGACCGCAGAAATCCTGGCGTTCCTCGAAGGGCTTCTCAGCGGTACCTCCGACGCCGAAGACGCGCAACTGTCCCTGGACAGCCCGCTGTTCGAGCTCGGCCTCGACTCGGCCAGCCTCCTGGACCTCCAGGACAAAATCGAGGGCCGCTACGGCATCTCGCTCGAACCCCTCTTCTTCTTCGAGTACAACACCGGCGCCAAAATCATTTCCTTCCTCGACGGCGTGCGCGGCGACGAGCCGGAGCCGGTGGAATCCGCCGACGTCCAGGAGCCGGTGCCGACGGTCCGCGAGGCCGCTGAGGGTGACGTCGCGATCATCGGCATGGCCTGCCGGCTGCCCGGCGCCGTCGACGACTACAACGCACTGTGGGAGCTCCTCGCGGACGGGCGCTCGGCGGTCGGCTCCCTCCCGGACGGCCGCTGGCAGTGGCCCGACGGCATCGGCCCCGACACCCACCCCGGCATCGACCGCGGCGGCTTCGTCCAGGACGCGGAGTGCTTCGAGCCCGGGCTCTTCCGCATCTCACCCAACGAAGCCCGGCGCATGGACCCCCAGCAGCGCTGGATGCTGGAGCTCGGCTGGGCCTGTCTGGAGGACGCCGGATACGCGGCGAGCGCCGTCTCCGGCACCCCGATGGGCGTGTTCATCGGCGCCAGCGGCTCCGACTACCAGCGCGTCATGGACACCCGCCGGCTGCCGGTGCGCGCCCACAGCGGCCTGACCACGTCCATGGCCATCATCGCCAACCGCGTGTCGTACTTCTTCGACCTGCGCGGCCCCAGCGTCCAGGTGGACACCGCCTGTTCCAGTTCGCTGGTCGCCGTGCACTCGGCGGTACGGGCGCTGCGCGCGGGCGACTGCGAGACCGCGCTGGCCGGCGGCGTCAACGTGCTGTGCCACCCGGCCAACAGCGTCGCCTACCACCAGGCGGGCATGCTGTCGCCCGACGGCCTGTGCAAGACGTTCGACGCGTCCGCGAACGGCTATGTGCGCTCCGAGGGCGGCGCTGTCGTCCTGCTCAAGCCGCTGGCGAAGGCGCTCGCGGACGGCGACCACGTGCACGCCGTCATCAAGGGCACCGCCACCAACCACGGCGGCCAGTCGGGCGGTCTGACCGTGCCCAGCGCCGCGATGCAGGCCGGGCTGATCACCGCCGCGCTGGCCGACGCGGGCGTGGAGCCCTCGGGCGTCAGTTATGTGGAGGTGCACGGCACCGGGACCGCGCTCGGCGACCCCATCGAAGTCCAGGGCCTGACCCGGGCGTTCGCCGGGAGCGCCACCCCGTGCGGCCTCGGCTCGGTGAAGACCAACCTCGGCCACCTCGAAGCGGCCGCGGGCATCACCGGCCTGCTCAAGACCGTCTTGTCGATGCGGCACGGCGCCCTGCCCGCCTCGCTCCACTACACCGAGCTCAACCCGCAGATCAGCCTGGCGGGTTCACCGTTCTCGGTGGTCGACCGGCTCACCGAGTGGGAGCCGCAGGGCGGCCGGGCGCGGCTCGCCGGAGTCAGCAGCTTCGGCTCGGGCGGCAGCAACGCGCATGTGATCGTGGCCGAGTACGTCGAGGACGCCGCCAGAAGGTCCGACCTGCCCGCCGGTCCCTCCCTCGTCGTCCTGTCGGCCGAGAGCGAGCCGCAGCTCGTACGGCAGGCGGAGCTCCTTCTCGACCACGTCCGCCGGGAGCGGCCGGACGCGGCCGGGCTCGCCGATCTGGCGTACACCTCGCAGACCGGCCGTGCTGCCCTGACCGAGCGCCTCGCACTGGTGGCGGCGGACACTGACGCTCTCACGGCTCTGCTGGAACGTTTCCTTGCAGATGGCGGCGGAGTGGACATCCACCGGGGGAGTGCCAGGCGGCGCGCCGGAGCCCCGGCCGAATCCCCCGCGGCCGGGCGCGGGCATGGGCTGCCGGCCGACGCCTGGGTGCGCGGCGCGGACGTCGACTGGGAGCGGCTGTACGAGGACGGGCCGAGGCCCCGGCGCGTACCGCTGCCCACGCACGTCTTCGCCAAGAAGCGGTACTGGCTCGACGACGAGCCGGGGACCGGCACGGCCCCCGCGGCCGAACCGCCGCTGCGGGCCCACCCGTTGCTCGGGGCCCCGGTGTCGGACGACCCCTCCCGATACCGTGCCACCCTCTCCGGCCGGGACTTCTACCTGCGGGATCACCGGGTGCGCGGCGAGAAGGTACTCCCCGCCGTCGCGTACCTGGAGATGGCCCGCGAGGCGCTGGTCCGTGCCACCGCGGCCGACACGGACGCCCCGGTGCGGCTCGCCCATGTGGTGTGGCAGCGGCCGTTCGTCGTCGCCGACGAGCCCCGCACCGCGTACACCGCCCTGACGGACGAAGGCGAGGGCCGCTTCACGTACGAGATCGGCACCGGGGGGCGCGACGGCGTCGTGCACTCGCGCGGCACCGGTTCGCGCGGGGGCGCCCAGGAGCCCGGCGCGCTCGACCTGGCCTCGCTGAAGACCCGGATGGGCACGGCCAAGCTGGGCCGCGAGGAGTGCTACGCCGCCCTGCGCGGCGCCGGGCTCGACTACGGCGACACACACCGCTCCCTGCGCGAAGTCCGCCTGGGCGACGGCGAGATGCTGGCCGCGCTCACCCTGCCGGACGCGCTGGGCGACGACCGGCGCGGCTTCGTGCTCCACCCCGGCATCCTCGACGGCGCCCTCCAGGCCGTCTACGCCCCGCAGATCCACGACGCCCGCACGGGCGCGGCCTGGAGCGCGGCGCTGCCGTTCGCGCTCGACGTGCTGGAGGTGCACGGCCCGACCCCGGTGACCGCGTACGCCTGGATCCGCGCGGCCTCCGCCGGCACCGCCGGGGTGCGGCGGTGGGACCTGGACCTGTGCGACGAGCACGGCAGGATCTTCGCGACCCTGCGCGGCTACTCCACGCGCGAGAGAGCCGTCGGCCAGGCCGAGGCCCCGGTTACCCTGTTCCGGCCCGTCTGGCACGACCGGCCCGCCCCCGCGAGCGTCGAGCCCGCCGCCCTCACCGCCCAGACCGTGCTGGCCTGCGGATTCGGCGAGCGGCTCGCGGAGCTGCGCCGACTGGCACCGCAGATCACGTTCCTGGACCCGCCGGAGACGGCCGAGAGCGATGGCGCCCCGGCGGCCGTCACCGCTCACGCCGTCGAGCTGCTGCACGCCGTCAAGGGCATCCTCCTCGGCAGGCCGACCGCTCCCGTACTGGTGCAGGCGCTGGTGCCCGCCGACGGCGAACCGTACGCGTACGAAGCCCTGTCCGGTCTGCTGAAGAGCGCGCATCTGGAGAACCCGGTGCTCCTCGGGCAGGTCGTCGCCGTTCCCGCCGACGCCCCGGCCGCGGAGCTCGCCGAGGCGCTTGCCGAGGGGGCGCGCGCCCCGCGGGACCAGCAGGTCCGCAGCGAAGGCGGGCGCCGCCAGGTGCTCGGCTGGGAGCCGGTGGGCGAACTCCCGGACGCCGGGCCGCTGGTATGGCGCGAAGGCGGTGTCTACCTCATCACCGGGGGCGCGGGCGGCCTCGGTCTGATCCTCGCCGAGGAGATCGCCCGCCGGGCGAGCGGCGCGGTGCTGTGCCTCACCGGCCGTGCCGAGCCGGACGAGGGGCGGCGGGCCCGGCTCGACGCGCTGCGGCAGACCGGCGCGAGCGTCGAGTACCACGTCCTCGACGCGGCGGACGCGGACGGCACCGCCGCACTCGTCGCCGACCTCGTACGCCGCCACGGGGCCGTGCACGGAGTGGTGCACGGCGCGGGCGTGCTGCACGACAACTTCCTGCTGAAGAAGTCCGCGGCGGAGTTCGCCCGGGTGCTGCGCCCCAAGCTCGCCGGGGCGGTCGCCCTTGACGAGGCGACCAAGGACGAGGACCTCGACTTCTTCGTCCTCTTCTCCTCCATCATGGGCGCAACCGGCAATGTCGGACAGGCCGACTACGCCGTGGCCAACGCCTTCCTCGACCGCTTCGCCCGCCACCGCGACGCCGTGGTGCGCGCGGGCGAGCGCGCCGGTCGGAGCGTCGCCATCGGCTGGCCGCTCTGGGAGAGCGGCGGCATGGGCGTCGACGCGGCCACCCGCGACGCGCTGCGGACGCGCGCCGGGATGGTCCCCATGGCGACGTCGGCGGGCATCGAGGCCTTCCACCGCGCGCTCGCGGCCGGCGAGCCGCAGATCGTGGTGGGCGCGGGCGAACGGGCCCGGCTGCAGGCGTACTTGGAGAAGGGTTCCGCCGCCCAGCAGTCCATGGACGTCGTCGCCGAGGTCACCGTCGCTGAGTCACGCGCCGTCGACGACCGTACGCTCACCGCGCGGACCGTCCGCTTCCTGAAGGAGGCGCTCGGCCGGCTCACCGGGCTGGCCGCGGGGGAGATCGAGGAGGACGAACTCCTCGGCGCGTACGGGATGGACTCCATCCTGGCGACCGAGCTGACGGCGGGGCTTGAGGCCACGTTCGGCCCGCTCTCCAAGACGCTCCTGTTCGAGTACCACACGCTCGCCGAGCTGAGCGGATACTTCGTCGCGCGGCACCGGGCGGTGCTGGAGGCGCTGTTCGCCGAGGCAGCGGAGGCAGTCGGGACCGTCGAGGCGGCCGATGCGGCCGGCGCCGTCGCGCCGACCGGCGCCGTGGCCGCCGACCTGCTGCCCGCGCCCCGCGCGGAGGTGAGCGAGCCCGCCGCGCCCCGCTCCTCCGCGCTCGACATCGCCGTCATCGGCATCTCCGGCCGCTACCCCGAGGCGCGTGACCTCGCCGAGTACTGGGCCAACCTGCGCGACGGGCGCGACTGCGTCGTGGAGGTGCCGCGGGACCGCTGGGACTGGCGCGACCACTACAGCGAGGACCGGACCGCACCCGGCCGCCACTACAGCAAGTGGGGCGGCTTCATCGCCGAGGTCGACCGCTTCGACCCGCTCTTCTTCAACATCTCCCCGCACGAGGCCGACTACCTCGACCCGCAGGAACGGCTGTTCCTGGAGCACGCCTGGACGGCGCTCGAAGACGCCGGCCACACCCGCGAGCAGCTGCGCCGTCTCGGCGGCCGGGTCGGTGTGTACGCGGGCGTGATGTGGGGGCAGTACCAGCTGCTCTTCCCGGGCGGGGGCGCCCCGCGCGGCAACCCCAACGCGCTGGGCAGCAGCTACGCGAGCGTCGCCAACCGCGTCTCGTTCGTGATGAACCTGCACGGCCCGAGCATGACCGTGGACACCATGTGCTCCAGCTCGCTCACCGCGATCGAGCTGGCCTGCCGGGACCTGCGCCAGGGCCGGACCAAGCTGGCGTTCGCGGGCGGCGTCAACGTCACCGTCCACCCCAACAAGTATCTGAGCCTGAGCGCGGGCCAGTTCATCTCCAGCAAGGGCCACTGCGAGAGCTTCGGCATCGGCGGCGACGGCTACATCCCCGGCGAGGGCGTCGGAGTCGTGCTCCTGAAGCCGCTGCGCGACGCCGAGCGCGACGGCGACCACATCTACGGCGTCATCAAGGGCAGCGGCGTCTCGCACGGCGGCCGCACCAACGGCTACACCGTGCCCAACCCCCGGGCGCAGCAAGCCGCGATCAGCGACGCGCTCGACGAGGCCGGGGTCGACCCCCGCGCCATCAGCTACATCGAGGCCCACGGCACCGGCACCAAGCTCGGCGACCCCATCGAGATCACCGGTCTCAGCCAGGCGTTCGGCGCGGCGACCGGGTCCGCCGACACCCAGTACTGCCACCTCGGCTCGGCCAAGTCGAACATCGGCCACTGCGAGAGCGCCGCCGGGATCGCCGGGCTCACCAAGGTGCTGCTGCAGCTGCGGCACGGCCAGATCGCGCCCTCCCTGCACTCGCGCACCCTCAACCCCGACATCGACTTCAGTGGTACGCCGTTCGTCGTCAACCAGGAACTGCGTGCGTGGGAGCGCCCGGTCGTCGACGGCGAGGTCCGTCCCCGGCTCGCCGGGATCTCCTCGTTCGGCGCGGGCGGCTCCAACGCTCATCTGCTGGTGGAGGAGTACGTGGGTAGTGCCGCCAGTGCCGCCCGCCGCCCCGGCAGTGCCGCCTCCGGGCAGCCGCTGCTGTTCCCGCTGTCGGCCAAGGACGAGGAGCGGCTGCGCGCCTACGCGGCCCGGCTGCTGCGCTTCGTACGGGAGTCGGCGGACGGCCCCGACGCGGTGGCGCCCGCTGATCTGGCGTACACGCTGCAGACCGGCCGCGAGGCGATGGACGCCCGGCTCGCCGTCGTCGCCGACTCGTTCGCCTCGCTCGCCGACCGCCTTGAGCGGTACCTGGCGGCCGAGGGCGAGGTCGCGGGCCTGGTCAACGGCAGCGTGAAGGCGGGACGCGAAGCCCTGTCGCTGATCCCGGCCGAGGAGCTCGCGCGGACCACCGACCGGCTCGCCGAGCGCGGAGATCTCCCCCGGCTCGCGGAACTCTGGGTACGGGGCGCTTCGTTGGACTGGCAGAAGCTGCACAGCGGCGCGGACGCGCCGCGCCGGGTGAGCGCGCCGACGTACCCGTTCGCCCGCGACCGCCACTGGGTGCCGGAGTCGGCCGCGAGCACGGCCGACGGTGTCGGCCGGGGCCTGACCGCCACCCCGCGCGCCGACGTGCGCTTCCTCGCCAAGCGGTGGACCCCGGCCCCGCTCGACGGGGCCGCCCCGCGCCGGGTGAGCGCCCTCGTCCTGCACGACGCCGCCACCGCGCCGCTCGCCTCGGCACTGGCCGGGCTGTGCGACGAGGTGACGCTGGTGGAGTCGGGCCCCGGTGCCGAGCAGCGGCTCGCCGGGCGGATCGAGCGCGCCACCGCCTTCGTCGACCTCACCGGCATCACCGAGCGGGAGCCGTCGGGCCAGTCCCTGGCGCTGCTCCAGAGCGTCCTCGCGGCGAAGTCGTCGCGGGATATCGATCTGCTGTACGTGACCCAGGGCCTCGAATCGTTCGGGCGCACCCGGACCCGGCAGGACCTGGCGGGAGCGGCGCGGGTCGGGCTGTACCGGGTGCTCCAGAGCGAGTACGGCGGCCTCACCTCCCGCCACCTCGACCTCGACCCGGCGACCCGGGGGGCCGCCGAGCTCGCCGCCGTCGTCCGGCGCGAACTCGACGGACCCGGCGCCGAGTCGGAGATCTGCCACCGCGACGGTGTCCGGCACGCGCCCGCCCTCGACGACCTCGCCCCGCGCGAGACCACCGGACGGGCGGACCTCGCCGAGGACGAGGTGCTGCTGGTGACCGGCGGCACCCGGGGCCTCGGCCTGCTCTGCGCCCGGCACCTCGTCGAGCGGCGCGGAGTGCGCCGACTGGTGCTGACCGGCAAGGACCCGCTGCCCCCGCGCCATCTGTGGAACGACCCCGAGGCGTGCGCCCCGGCGGTCCGCGCGAAGATCCGTGCCGTGCTCGACCTGGAGGCGCGGGGCGTGCAGGTGCGCGTCCTGGCGCTGCCGCTCGACCGCGCCGACGAGGTCGCGGCCGGCATCGAGGCGATCGAGACGACGATGGGCCGGATCGCCGGTGTCATCCACGCGGCCGGGCTGGTCGACACCGAGAACCCGGCGTTCGTCCGCAAGCCCGTCGAGGGCATCGCACGTGTGGTCTCGCCGAAGATCGAGGGCACCCGCAACCTGCTGGCAGCCCTGGACGCCACGGCGCTCCGGTTCGTGGTGCTCTTCTCCTCGGTCTCCGCCGCCGTCCCCGCGCTCGGCGCGGGCCAGAGCGACTACGCCATGGGCAACGCGTTCCTGGACTACTTCGCCCAGGCGCACGCCCACGCCCTGCCGATCACCAGCGTCCAGTGGCCCAGCTGGCGTGAGACCGGCTTCGGCGAGGTCAAGAACCAGGCGTACACCGACACCGGACTGCTCAGCATCACCGACCATGAGGGGCTCGACCTCCTCGACGAGGTCCTCACCTCGCGCTACGCCCCGGTCGTCATGCCGGTGCACGTCGACCCCGCACGCTTCGACGCGGCGGCGCTGCTGCGGCCGAAGCGGCGCACGGCGGCGGAGACGGCTCCGGCGGCCGACGCCATGGCGCCCGCCTCCGTGCCCCCCGCCGCGCCCGCGTCCGGCCTCGGTGCCGACGCCATGGCGCCCGCCTCCGTGCCCCCCGCCGCGCCCGTGTCTGGCCTCGGTGCCGACGCCGGTCCGCGTCTGATGGCGTTCCTGAGCGAGACCTTCGAGGCCGAACTCAAGCTGAAGCCCAGTGTGCTGGACGAGCGCACCTCGTACGCGGACTACGGCGCCGACTCCATCCTGCTCGCCCAGATCCTCCAGCGGATCAAGCAGCGCCTCGGCGTGCCGCTCGAACCCTCCACGCTCCTGGAGCACCCCACCCTGCACGAGCTGACGGCATGGCTGCTCAGCGCGCACGGGGCCGAGGTCGCGGCCGAGTTCGCCCCCGCGCGGCCCGCGCCGCTCCCGCAGGAGGCGCCCGCGTCGGTCCCGGCCGTAGCCGCACCCGCCCCGGCCGTCGCCGTGGTGGCCGAGGCCGTGACGGCACCGGCCGCGCCCGCCACTCCCACCGCCGGCCCCGTCGCGGTCATCGGCATGGCCTGCCGACTGCCCGGCGCGCCCGACCTCGACGCGTACTGGGACCTGCTCTCGCAGGGCCGCTCCGCCATCCGTACGGTCCCCGAGGACCGCTGGGGGCGGGCGACCGACTTCACCGCCGGACTCGTCGACGACGTCCACGGGTTCGACGCCGGGTACTTCATGCTCCACGCCGAGGACGTCCGGGCGATGGACCCGCAGGCGCTGGTGCTCCTTGAGGAGAGCCTCAAGGCGGTCCACCACGCGGGCTACCGCTTCGGCGAGCTCGACGGCAGCAACACCGGCGTGTACGTCGGCGCACGCGGCCGGGGCCGGGCCGACAACGACCTGGTGGCCGGGGCGCGTAACCCGATCATGACGGTCGGGCAGAACTACCTGGCCGCGAACATCTCCCAGTTCTTCAACTGGCGCGGCCCGGCCATGGTCCTGGACACGGCCTGCTCCTCCTCGCTGGTGGCGATGAAGCTCGCCACCGACGCGCTGGCGGCCGGGTCGGTGGACCTCGCGGTGGTGGCGGGCGTCAGCCTGCTCACGGACTCCGAGGACCACGAACTCTTCCGCCGCCGGGGCCTGTTGCAGGAACGGGGCGATTTCCACGTCTTCGACCGCCGCGCCGCCGGAGTGGTCCTCGGCGAGGGCTGCGGTGTCGTGGTACTGAAGCCGCTGGAGCAGGCGGAGCGGGACGGCGACACGGTGTACGCCGTGGTCGACGGCATCGCCATCAACAACGACGGCCGTACGGCCGGGCCCGCCACCCCCAACCTCCAGGCCCAGAAGCAGGTCATGCGCGACGCGCTGCGGCAGGCGGACCGCGCGCCGCAGGACGTGCGCTACCTGGAGGTCAACGGCTCGGGCTCGCAGCTGACCGACCTCCTCGAACTGAAGGCCGTCCAGGCGGTGTACCGCGACGGCGAGCCGACCGCCGCGCCGCTGCACCTGGGCTCCATGAAGCCCAACATCGGGCATCCGCTCTGTGCGGAGGGCATCGCCGCCTTCATCAAGGTCGCGCTGATGGTCCACCACCAGCGGATGGTGCCGTTCCGCTCGGGCCAGGAGCCCATGGAGCACTTCTCCCTCGACGCGGCCAACCTCGCCTTCCCCCGGCAGGCGGTGGACGCGGCCCTGCCGTACGCGGCGCTGAGCAGCTTCGCCGACGGCGGCACCAACGGACACGTCGTCCTCAAGCACCGCCCCGCGCCCGCCGGTCCGGCCACGCGCGGTCCCGTCGCGATGCCGGAACTGACCCGGACCGATGTGCGCACGGGCGCGCAGGTCACGCATGTCGAAGCCGCCGGGACCCAGGTGTGGACCCGGCGCGTCACGGCCGGTGACCCGGTCATGGACCACCACCGCGTCTACGGCCGCCGGCTGCTGCCGGGCCTGGCCTGGATCGACCTGCTGTACCGGTGCTTCGCCGAGTCCGGCTTCGCGTACGACACGCTGGAGCTGCGCGACCTGTCGATCTACCGCCCGCTGAGCGTGGACGCGGACAGCGCCGTCGACATCCGTGTCGAGGCCGTCGAGCACTCCGCGAACGGCTGGCGCATCGAGGTCACCGGAGCCGACGCGGAGCGGTACATCACCGCCGAGATGCACCGCCTCACCAGCACGGTCTCCTTCGCCGAGCGCGTTCCCGCCGACGCTGAGCCCGGGGCGCGGGTGACCGGCCTCGACGAGGTGTACGGCGCCTACCGGGCCCGGGAAGTGGCCCACTCCGGCCCCATGAAGGCCGACGGCACGGTGTCCGTCGGCGCCCAGGACATCTGGGTGCGGCTCGGCGTGGCCGGGGGCACGGCCGGCGAACTCTTCCACCCCACGCTCATCGACGGCAGCGCCGTCGGCGCGAGCGGCGCCCTGGCGTACGCGGAGGGCGGCGACCCCAAGCTGTTCCTGCCGCTCCACTACGGCTCGTTCCGCGCGTCCGCCGCCTTCGGCAGCGCCTGCCGCACTCGCGTCCGCAGGTCCTCGGTCCGGCAGAGCGAGGAACTGCTCGGCTTCACCATGGAGTTCTTCGACGCGGAGGGCCGCAAGACCGGCGAACTGGCCGACTTCAGCAGCAAGCTGGTGCGGCACGCGGGCCTGATCGACCCGGCCCGCGGCGCGGAGGCGCCGGTCGCCCCCGTTACACCGCTCACGGCTCCCGTGACGCCGTCGGCCTCTGCCGACGCCGTCGGTGCGGTGGTCGCGTCCGTCATCGCCGAGCAGCTGGGCGTGTCCGCCGGTGAGGTCTCCACGACCATCAGCTACTACGAAATGGGCCTGGACTCGGCCAAGTTGCTCCAGGTCGCCGGCCGCCTTGAGCAGGCCCTGGACACGCGTCTGTCGCCGACGCTGCTCTTCGAGCACGCGACGGTCGGGGCGCTGGCGGACCACCTGAGCGCGGCCGGAACGACCGTCGGTGAGCGGCCCGTGCAGATTCCCGTTCCGGGGGAGCGCCAGATCGCCCAGCAGCCGCAGGCTCCGCAGGCCGAGCGGCCCCAAACGCCCGGCAGTCGGGACATCGCGATCGTCGGCATCGCCGGGCGCTACCCGAAGGCCGCCGACGTCGCCGAGTTCTGGGAGAACCTCAAGGCGGGCCGGGACTGCATCGGTGAGGTGCCCGGGAGCCGGTGGCCGCAGGACGCGCATGCGGGCCTGTCCCGCTGGGGCGGGTTCGTCGACGACGTCGACTCCTTCGACGCCGCCTTCTTCGGCATCCCGGCGGACGAGGCCGCCCAACTCGACCCGCAGGAACGGCTGTTCCTCGAAGTGTGCTGGGAGGCCGTCGAGGACGCCGGGTACACCCCGGACGCCCTGGCCGCTGCCCGGGACGGGGCGCGACGGCGTGCGGTGGGCGTGTACGTGGGCGTCATGCACCGGGACTACGCCCTGCTCCAGGAGGAGGCCGTACGCCAGGGGCAGCGCGTTCCGCAGGCCCTGAACGCGGCCACCATCGCCCACCGCGTCTCGCACTTCTGCGACTTCCACGGCCCGTCCCTGGCCGTCGACACGGTCTGCGCGTCCTCGCTCAGCGCCGTGCACCTGGCGGTGGAGGCGCTGCGCCGGGGCGAGTGCGACGCCGCGCTCGCCGGCGGGGTCAACCTCTCCCTGCACCCCGGCAAGTACCGTACGTACGGTCTGCTCGGTCTGCTCGCCCAGGAGGCGCCCGCGCGGTCGTTCGGGGCCGGGGGGGACGGCTATGTGTCGGCCGAGGGCGTGGGCGCGGTGCTGCTCAAGCCGCTGAGCCGGGCCGTCGAGGACGGCGACGCGGTGTACGCGGTGATCAAGGGCAGCGCGGTCAGCCACTCCGGCCGCACTCCCGGCTTCCGGGTGCCGTCGGCCACCGCGCAGCAGGCCGTCGTCGCCGACTGCCTGGACCGGGCCGGGGTCGACCCCGCGTCGCTCGGATACGTGGAGGCGCACGGCACCGGTACCGAGATCGGCGACCTGATGGAGGTGGAGGCCCTGGAGCGGGCCTTCCGGGCGCGCACCGACCGTACGGGCTTCTGTGCGCTCGGCTCGGTCAAGTCGGCGATCGGGCACGCCGAGTCGGCGGCCGGGATCAGCGCGCTGACCAAGGCCGTGCTCCAGCTCCACCACCGCACGCTCACCCCGCTGGTACCGGCGGAGCGCGCCAACCCGTACCTGGACCTGGCCGGCTCGCCGTTCCGGCTCCAGACGGAGCTGGCGGCGTGGGCGAGCGAGGACGGCGCGCCGCGCCGGGCCGGGGTCAGCGCGTTCGGCGCGACCGGTGCCAACGCGCACGTCGTCCTGGAGGAGGCGCCTGCGCCGCAGGCGGCGCGGCTGTCGGACGTCCCCGGCGGGTTGCTGGTCCCGCTGTCCGCCAAGGACGAGGACCGGCTGCGCGCGTACGCGCAGAAGCTGCTGCGCTTCCTGGACACGCACGACGGTCTCGACCTGTCCGCCCTCGCCCACACCCTCCAGACCGGCCGGGTCGCCCTGGAGGAGCGGCTGGTGCTGCGCGCCCGCAGCGTCGACGAGGTGAAGGACGGCCTCGGCCGCTTCCTCACCGGTGACGGCGCCGCCTCCGGAGACCTCTGGCGGGGCCGCGTCGACGCCAGCCCGTCCGGCGCACGGCTGCTGGACGAGGACGAGGTGCGCGAGCAACTGGTCGGCCGATGGGCCGCGCAGGGCAACTGGCGCAAGATCGCCGAGCTGTGGCTGGAAGGGTACGCGGTCGACTGGAGCACACTCCACGAGGTCCGGCCGCAGCGCCTCCACCTGCCCACGTACCCGTTCGCCAAGGACCGGCACTGGGTGTCGGTGGCAGCGGACATCCGGCCCGCACCGGCTCCGGAGTCCGCAGCCCCGGTACCGCCGAAACCGGAGCCGCAGCTTCGGCCCGCCGCCCCGCACTGGCGTTTCCTCGCCGACGGCGAGCCGGTGCCGCACCGCGCCGACACCACCGACGTCGCCGAAGAGCGGGCGTTCGGGTTCCTGCGCGGGCTGCTCGCCGACCAGTTGGGCCACGACGCCCAGCAGGTCACACCGCAGGCCGGGTTCCTGGAGCTGGGCCTGAGCTCGCTGGGGATCGTCCGGATGACCCGCGAGCTGGGCGCGACCGTCGCCCCGGGCTTCGTGCCCAGCGCGCTCTTCGAGTACGCCACGGTCGGCGAGCTGGCCGCGCACCTGGTGGACGCGTACCCCGAAGGGGTCGCCCGTCTGGTCCCCGTGGGCCGTACGCGCCCCGCCCCGGAAACCGCCCCGCAGTCCGAGGTCCTGGAGGTGCTGGAGCGCCTCGGTGAGGGCGACCTGGACCTCGACGACGCCATCGCGCTCCTCGACGGAGAGAGAACTCAGAAGTGAAGCACGAGCTCAGCGCCCTCATCGCCGACTACAGGGCGGGCAAGGTCACCGACAGCGAGGTCGGGGACCTGCTGCGGCGGCTTCGGGCGGGCGCGCGGACGTACGAGCTCTCCGAGGGCCAGCGCGGTCTCTGGGCGCTCCAGAAGGCGTATCCGCGGATGGCCGCCTACAACGTCCCGCTCTGCTTCCGGGTCTCCGGGCTCGATGAGGCGGTGTTCGAGCGGGCCTGCCGTGCGGTGGTCCGGCGGCATCCGGTGCTGAGCACGGTCCTCGGCCGCGAGGGCGACCGGCCCGTGCAGTCGGTCGACCCGGGCCGTGAGCTCGACTACGCGCGCGTGGATCTGCGCGCGCTGCCGGAGACCGGGGCGCTGGCGGCCGTGGAGGCCGAGCACAAGCGGCCGTTCGCCATGGAGGGGGAGCCGCTGCTGCGGATCCGCGTCTTCGGCCGCCCGGCGGACACCTCGATCGTGCTCGTCAGCGTCCACCACATCGTCTTCGACGGCAGCTCGGCCCGGCTGCTTGCGCAGGCGCTGTTCGACACGTACGAGACACTGCTGGCCGGGGGCGAGCCGGACGCGGCCCGCGCGGGCGCGGACTTCGAGGCGTTCGTGCGCGAGGAGTGCGCGACGCTGCCGGGTCGGCGCGCGGAGCTGCTCGGCTACTGGCGGGAGAAGCTGGCGGGCCCGTCCGCCGCGCTGAGCCTGCCCACCGACCGGCCGCACGCCGAGGTCGTCGACCGGTTCGCCGGGGACACCCGCTTCAGCGAGCTGTCCGGTGAACTCGCCCGCGCCGTCGGGGAGATGGCCGCCTCCCGGCGCGCCTTCGCCTCCACGGTCATGCTCGCCGCGTACGCCGTCACGCTCGCCGGTTACTCCGACGAGCGCGAGGTCGTCGTCGGGATGCCGGTGAACGAGCGGGGCGGCGACGAGTTCGCCGACGCCATGGGGCTCATGATCAATATGATGCCCGTCCGGGTGGGCCTCGCCGGGGGCACGACCTTCGGGCAGCTGGTGGCCCAGGTGCAGCGCGAGGTCGTCGACGGGATGCTGCACAGCTACCCGTTCGCCGCGCTCGCCCGCGATCTGGCCCAGGCCGCGCCGTCGGGCCGCTCGCCGGTCTTCCAGACCGCGTTCGTCTTTCAGGACGTGCTCGACGGCATCGCGGACCCGGACCGCCCCTACGAGCTGGTCGAGGAGCTGCACCAGGAGGGCGAGTACGAGCTGTCCGTCGAGGTGTGGGGCAAGGGCGACGGGTACGCGCTGCACTGGAAGTACCACCCCGAGCTGTTCGGCGCCGACTTCGTGGCGGGCCTGGGCGAGCGCTACCGGCGCGTCCTCGAAGCCGTCACCACTGACCCGGAGGTCCTCCTGGAGGACCTGCGCGCGCTCTTCGCGGCCGACGCCGCTCCCGCGGCGGCCGACGGCCCCTGTGTGCACGACCTGTTCGACGCGGCCGCGGCCCGGACTCCGTACGCGGTCGCGGTGACCGGTGCGGACGAGATCCTCACGTACGACGAACTGCGCCGCCGCAGCGACGCGCTGGCGGCCCATCTGGTGGCGCGGGGCGTGCGTGCGAACGACCTGGTGACGGTCTTCCTCGACCGTTCGGCCGCGATGGTCGTGGCTCTGCTCGGCATCCTCAAGGCGGGCGCCGCCTACGTTCCGCTGGACCCGGAGCTGCCCGCCGCGCGGCTGTCCGACATCGTGGGGGACAGCGGCACCTCCCTGGTCGTCACCCAAGCCCGGCTGAAGGCGCGGGCCCAGGCTCTGCTCGACGCGCGGCCGGCCGAGGCGCGGGCGGCGGCGCCGGGCGACCTCGTGGTCCTCGACGAGCAGCGGGACGAACTCGCGGCCGCCGCGGCCCGGGGCGAGCGGCCCCGGGTGACGGTGACCGAGTCGGAACTCGCGTACGTCATCTACACCTCCGGCAGCACCGGCAAGCCCAAGGGCGTGATGATCCCGCACCGCGGCTTCACCAACCTGCTGCGCTCGATGGCCGTCGAGCCCGGACTCGGCCGCACCGACACGCTGTTCGCGGTCACCACCGTCAGCTTCGACATGGCGCAGGTCGAGCTGTTCCTGCCGCTGGTCACGGGCGGGCGCTGCTATGTGTGCGACAGCGCGACGATCAAGGACGTCGACCGGCTGAAGGAGCGCATCGGCCGGGTGCGCCCCACGGTCATGCAGGCCACCCCGGCGACCTGGAGCATGCTGTTCCACTCGGGCTGGCGCAACACCGAGGGCGTCCGGATCCTCACCGGCGGCGAGGCCCTGTCCCGTACGCTCAAGGACCACTTCCTGAGCACCGGCACCGAGGCCTGGAACCTGTACGGGCCGACCGAGACGACCGTCTACTCGACCGGCACCCTGGTGCGCCCCGACGCGCCCATCACCATCGGCAGGCCGATCGCCAACACCGAAGTCCTCATCCTGGACGAGCGGTTGCGGCCGGTTGCCGAGGGCGAGCCGGGCGAGCTGTGCATCGCCGGGACCGGGCTCGCCAGGGGGTACGTCAACCGCCCCGAGCTCACGGCCGAGAAGTTCGTGCCCCACCCCCTGGTCGCGGGCGCGCGGCTCTACCGCACCGGGGACCTGGCGCGCTGGAACGAGGACGGCGAGATCGACTACCTCGGGCGGCTCGACTTCCAGGTCAAGATCCGGGGCAACCGGGTCGAACTGGGGGACATCGAATACCACTTGGGCCGTCACGCGGCCGTCGCCGAGTGCGTCGTGGTGGCGCGCGGCGAGGACGCGGCCAAGCAGCTTGTCGCCTACTACCGGCCGGGCCCGGGGCGCACGGCGGACGCGGCCGACTTCAAGGAGCACCTGCGCGAGAGGCTGCCGTCGTACATGGTCCCGGACTTCTACGTGCCGATCGACAACGTTCCGCTGACCGGCAGCGGCAAGGTGGACCGCAACGCGCTGATGCGGCGCGAGATCTCCCTCGCGCCCGCTCCGGCCGCCCCTGCTCCGGCCGCCCCTGCTCCGGCCGCCCCTGCTCCGACCGCCCCCGAGGGTGTGCCGCTCGCCGACATCGAGGAGCGGGTCCTGGCCTGCTGGCAGGACGTCCTCCAGGTCCGTGACATCGGCCCCACCGCCTCCTTCTTCGAGGTGGGCGGCAACTCGCTGGCGGCCGTGGTGCTCGCCGAGCGCATCGCCGACCGCCTCGGCGTGCCGTTCGCGGCGGCCGACCTGTTCAAGTACGCCAGCGCGCGCAGCATCGCCGAGTACGTGCGCGAGCACACCGAGCCGCAGGTCCCGGCCGTGCGGGCCGAGGAGGAGACCGCGGCGACCGCCCCGGATGCCGCCGCGGACCTGCCCGACGACGCCGTGGCGATCGTCGGCATCGCCTGCCGTTTCGGGGACGCCGACGACCACTGGCGGTTCTGGGAGGACCTGCGGCGCGGCGACGGCACCACCCGGTTCTGGACCGAGGAGGAGCTGCGCGGGGCCGGGGTGCCCGAGCGGGTGCTGCGCGAGCCCGGCTATGTGCCGCTGCGCTCCGCCCTCGCGGACAAGGACGTCTTCGACGGCGAGTTCTTCCGGCTCTCCCCGAACCACGTCGCCCTGATGGACCCGCAGTTCCGCCAGCTGCTCCTGCACGCCTGGAAGGCCGTCGAGGACGCGGGCTACGACCACCGCGACATCCCGGACACCGGCGTCTACGTCACCAGCGGCAACCACTTCTACGGAGCGCCCGCCCCGGAGGCGGCGCCCGTGATCGAGGATCCGCAGCAGTACCTGTCGTGGGTGATGTGCCAGAGCGGCACGGTCGCCTCGATGATCTCGTACCAGCTCGGCTTCGGCGGCCCCAGCCTCGCCGTCCACTCCAACTGCTCGTCCTCGCTGAGCGCCCTCTCGCTCGCGGCCCGCGCGGTGCAGAGCGGCGAGACCGGCTTCGCCCTGGTCGCGGCGGCCTCGGCGGCCAGTACGGACGGACGCGGCTACGTCCACAAGCCCGGTCTCAACTTCTCAAGCGACGGCCGCGTCAAGGCGTTCGACGCCGACGCCGACGGCATGGTCGGCGGCGAGGGCGTCGCCGCGCTGCTGATCCGCCGTGCCAAGGACGCCGTCGCGGACGGCGACCACATCTACGGCCTGCTGCGCGGTGTGGCGACCAACAGCGACGGCGCCCAGGCCACCGGTTTCTACAGCCCCAGCGTCGACGGCCAGAGCCGGGTGATCCGCCGGGCCCTGGAGCGCACCGGCGTCGATGCGCGCTCCATCGGATACGTGGAGGCGCACGGCACCGGCACCAAGCTCGGCGACCCCGTGGAGCTGGCCGCGCTGACCGAGGCGTACCGCGAGGCCACCGACGAGACCGGTTACTGCGGCATCGGCTCGGTGAAGTCCAACCTCGGCCACCTCGACTCGGCGGCCGGGCTTGCCGGGACCGTCAAGGTCCTGCTCGGCCTCTACCACGGTGAGCTCCCCCCGACCCTCAACTACACCAGCCCCAACCCCCAGCTGAAGCTGGAGCGGTCGCCGTTCCACGTGGTCGACCGGCTGCGGGAGTGGCCGCGGGGCGAGGGCCCGCGCCGGGCGGCGCAGAGCTCCATCGGCCTGGGCGGCAGCAACGCGCACGCGATCTTCGAGGAGTACGCGGCCGCCGCGCCCGCCGCCGACGACCGCTCCCCGCAACTGGTCCCGCTGTCGGCGCGCACCCGGGACAACCTGGCCGCCTATGCGCGCGAGCTGCGGGCGGCCCTGGAGAGCCCGAGGCCCACGCTGCGACTGCGCGATGTGGCGTACACGCTCCAGGTGGGCCGGGTGCCGATGGCCCACCGGGTGGCGTTCGTCGTCCGTGACCTGGGTGAACTCGCCGACGAGCTCGCGCTGTTCCTCGACGGCCGGGACCCGGGCCGCCGCTTCACGGGCGAGGTGCCCCGTGGCGCCGCCGACGGCCCCACCGCCAAGGTCGCCCGCTGGCTGGAGAAGGGCGAGGAGAAGGGCAAGCTGAAGAAGCTCGCCCAGGCATGGGTGCAGGGCGCCGACGTCGAGTGGCGGCGGCTCGCCAGGACCGCGGCGGGCCGCCGGACCAGCCTGCCCGCCTACCCGTTCAGCCGGGTCGTCCACCCGTGGCCGGCCCGCGCCGTCGAGGCGTCCGGGCCCGCTCCGGCGCACCCCCTGCTCCACGAGAACGTGTCCGGGCTCGGCGCGGTCCGCTACCGCACCCGGTTCACCGGTGAGGAGTTCGTGCTCCGCGACCATGTGGTCGACGGGAAGCGGCTGCTCCCGGCCGTGGCGAGCCTGGAGATGGCGTACACGGCCGTGCGCCGTGCGCTGCCCGCCGCCGGACCGCGGGTCACGCTGAAGAACGTCAGCTGGGTACGGCCGGTGGCTGTCGGCGGCGAGGGCCGCACCGTCGAGTTCACCCTGACCGAGGACGCGGCGCCGGGCTCCTCCCGCTTCGAGCTGACCGGCTCGGCCCAGGACGGCGGACAGCTCCACGTCCAGGGACGCGCGACGGCCGCGCCCGCCACCGAACGGCCCACGGTCGCGCTCGATCGGCTGCGCGCCGCCCTGCGGCTGCGCCCGCTGTCGGGCGAGGAGTGCTACGCCTACATCGCCCGCGCCGGAGTCGCCTACGGCCCCGGTTTCCGGCTGGTGCGCACCCTGCACCGGGGCGCCCCCGACGGGCGGCGCGAGGTGCTGGCCGAACTGCGGCTGCCGGGCGGGTCGCGCAGCTCCCTGGAGTCGTACGCGCTGCACCCGGGCTTCCTGGACGCGGCGATCCACGCCTCGCTCGGCCTCGACCCCCGGTTCGACACGGAGGCGGGCGCGGCGTCGCGGCCCCGGGAGGCGTCGGCCACACCGGTGCCGTTCGCGCTCGACCGGCTCGACGTCTACGCGGAGTGCGAGGAGGAGATGTACGCCTGGGTGCGCCCGGCGCCGGGGGAGCGGGCCGAGGGCGCGGGCCAGGTGCTCGACATCGACCTCACCGACGCCGGCGGCCGGGTCTGCGCCGCGCTGCGGGGCCTCGCCTACCGTGTGCTCGACGGGAAGACGGACGGCGGCCGGGCCTCGGCCCTGCGCACCCTCCTGCCGGTGTGGGAGCCCAAACGAGCCGGACTCCCTTCGTCCATGGGTGGGTTGGCGGACGCGCAGCCCGGTGAGGTGTTCGTCTTCGACGCCGACCGGCGGCTGCGCGACGAGCTCGGGGTGCTGGCGCCCGGACACCGGCTGGTGGAGCTGCCCGCGGGTGCCTCGGTGGCGGAGATCGCCGAGCGGATCCGCAGCACCGGGCGGACGCCCGCGCACCTCGTCTGGGTGGCACCGCACGACGGGCCCGACCCCGTCGCGGGCCAGGAACGGGGCGCCGTCGAGGTGTACCGCCTGGTGCGGGCGCTGCTGTCGCTCGGCCTCGGCACCAAGTCGCTGACCTGGACCGCGCTCACCTTCGCCACCCAGCGCGCGGAGGCCCGCGACCTGGTCGCGGCGACCCACGCCGGTGTGCACGGGCTGCTGGGCAGCGCCGCCAAGGAGCACACCCGCTGGACGGTCCGCCTCCTCGACCTGCCCGCCGCGGCGCCCGGCGACGCGCTGCGCGCGGCCGGACTCGCCCTGCCCACCGTCCCGGCCGGAACCACGCTCGCCCTGCGCGAGGGCCGCTGGCTCGCCCAGGAGCTGCGGCCCGTCGCCCCGCTCGCCCCCGCCACCGCGCCCTACCGGGACGGCGGCCGCTATGTCGTCGTGGGCGGCGCGGGCGGCATCGGTGAGCTGTGGAGCCGCCACATGGTCGAGCACCACCGGGCGGCGATCGTCTGGATCGGCCGCCGCCCCCTCGAAGGCGCCGTCGCGGCCTCCCTCGCCGACCTGGCGGCCCGGGCGCGGGCCGTCGGCGCCGGGGAGCCCCTCTACGTACAGGCGGACGCGAGCGACGAGGCGGCGCTGGCCGCCGCGTACCGGCGCATCAAGGAGCGCCACGACCGGATCGACGGCGTGGTCCACTCCGCGATCGTGCTGGCGGACAAGACGCTGGCCAACATGGACGAGGACCGGTTCCGCGCGGCGCTGACCGCCAAGGTCGACGTGGGCGTCCACCTCGCCCGCGTGTTCGGCGCAGAGCCGCTGGACTTCGTCCTCTTCTTCTCCTCGGTGGAGAGTTTCGTACGGGACGCGGGCCAGGCCAACTACGCGGCCGGGTGCACCTTCAAGGACGCGCTGGCCCTGGACCTCGCGGACCGGTGGGCCACCGCCCCGGGCGCCGCCCGTCCCGTGGTGAAGTCCGTCAACTGGGGCTACTGGGGTGTGGCGGGCGTCGTCAGCGACGACTTCTACCGTGCGCGCATGGCGGCGGCGGGCATCGACTCCCTCGACCCCGAGGAAGCCCTGCGCACCCTCGCGGACTTCCTCGGCGGTGAGCACGGCCAGATCGCGCTGATGCGCACCTTCGACGAGGCGGCGCTGCGGGGGCTCGTGCCCGACGAACGCCTGGGTGCGTCCGCCGATGTGCCCGGGGACGGGCCGGACCGGCTGCCCTCCGTGCTCGACGCGGTCGTGGCGGCGCACCGCGCACCGTACGGCGAGGTCGAGCGGCTCGGCCGGTTCCTGCCGCACCCGCGCCTGTGCGAGCTGGCCGAGCGGCTGCTCTTCACCACGCTGCGCGACCTCGGCCTGGACGGCCTGGAAGGACGGATTCCGGCCAAGTACGGGCGCTGGCTGGCGGAGAGCGACCGCGTGCTGACCGCCGCCGGGCTCATCGAGGTGCGCGGCGGACGGCGCGCCCTGCCCGCCGCGCGGGACCTGGACCCCGCCGAGCTGTGGCGCCAGTGGTACGCGGAACGCGCCGACTGGCAGCCCAATGCCAACCAGCGCGCCCAGGTCGACCTCGTCGAGTCCTGTCTGCTCGCCCTGCGCGAGGTCCTGGCCGGGGAGCGCCCCGCCACCGAGATCCTCTTCCCGGGCTCCTCGATGTCCCGCGTGGAGGGCATCTACCGGGGCGACCCGATCGCCGACTACTTCAACGACCGGCTGAGCGAGCTGGTCGTCGACGCGGTGCGCCGCTGGCGCCAGGCCCACCCGGGCCGCCGTCCGCGCGTCCTGGAGGTCGGGGCCGGAACCGGCGCGACCAGCGCCAAGGTGCTGGCGGCGCTGGAGCCGCTGGGCGACGCGATCGCGGAGTACTGCTACACCGACCTCTCCAAGGCGTTCCTGTTCCGCGCCGAGGAGCAACTGCTGCCGCGCTACCCGTATCTGACGACCCGTATCTTCAATGCGGAGAAGTCGCCCGGGGAGCAGGGCGTCGAGCCCGGCGGGTTCGACGTCGTGGTGGCCACCAACGTGCTGCACGCCACCGCGGACATCGCGCTGACCCTGCGCAACGTGAAGGCGGCCATGCGGCCGGGCGGGCTGCTCTTCATGAACGAGATGAGCCGCAACACGCTCCTGGCGCATCTGACGTTCGGCCTGGTCGACGGCTGGTGGCTGTACCGGGACGCGGACCTGCGCATCCCGGGCAGCCCGGTGCTCACGCCCGAGAGCTGGGTGGACGTACTGCGGGCCGAGGGCTTCGACAGGGTGGGGCAGCCGGACGCCGGGGCGCATGTGCTGGGCCAGCAGCTGACCGTCGCCGAGAACGGCGGCGGTGCGGTGGTCCGTACGGACGGGCTGCGCACCGACGCCCTCCCGGCGCCGCGCCCGGTCGTCACCGCCTCCGTCCCGGACGCCGGCCTGCGGGCGCGCACCCTCGCCTACTTCGGGCAACTCCTGCGTGACGCCCTGCGCCTGACGGACGATCAGCTCGACCCGGGCCGGAACCTGCACGACTACGGTCTCGACTCCATCCTGGTCTCCGGCATGAACAACGCCGTCGCACGGGACTTCGAGGACGTTTCCAGCACGCTCTTCTTCGAGCTGCGGACCCTCGACGAGCTGACCGGCCACTTCCTGGACACCCGCCGCCCGGAGCTGCTCAGGCTCTTCGGAGCCCACGCGGCGGAGGCCGAGCCCCCGTCCACCGACCTCGCGGAGCGCGCCATCGTGTACGTCACCGCGCTGGTCGCCGACACGCTCCGGATGGCGCCCGGGGACCTCGCCCCCGACGCCGACCTCTTCGACCTCGGGCTCGACTCGATCCTCGTCATCCAGCTGAACAACGCGCTCGGCCGCGACTTCGACGAGCTGAGCAGCACGCTGTTCTTCGACTGCCCGACGGTCCGCGAGGTCGCCGGGTACTTCACCGGCGCGCACCCCGCGCGGCTGGCCGAGGTGCTGGGCGCCGAGGAGCCGCCGCACACCACCGCCCCGGTCCATGTCCAGGTCCCGGCTCCGGTCCAGGACGCGGCTCCGGCCGTGTCCCCGGCCCCGGTCCGGGCGCCCGCGCCCACCCCCCGCCTGCGCGACATCGCCATCGTCGGCGTCGGCGGCCGCTATCCCCGGGCCGCCGATCCCGCCGCGCTGTGGGAGAACGTGCGGCAGGGCCTCGACTGCACCACCGAGTACCCCCTGGACCGCTGGTGGCTGCGTTGGGAGGAGGACGGCAAGGAGCGCCCGCGGGGCGGGTTCCTGGCGGACGTCGCTTCCTTCGACGCCGAGTACTTCGGCATCCCGGACGACGAGGCCGCCGCCATGGACCCCCAGGAGCGGCTGTTCATCGAGACGGTCCACAGCGCCCTCCAGGACGCCGGGTACACGGCCGCGGCGCTCAACCGGCAGGGCAGGGTCGGGGTGTTCGCGGGCGCCATGAACGCCACCTACAACGGGCGCACCGCCCACTCCTCGATCGCCAACCGCACCTCGTACCTCTTCGACTTCCAGGGTCCGAGCATCGCCCTCGACACGGCGTGCTCGTCGTCGCTCACGGCGATCCACCTCGCCCTGGAGAGCCTGTACAGCGGCGACAACGACTGCGCGGTCGCCGGTGGCGTCAACCTGCTCCTGAACGCCGACCACTTCGACGTGCTCGCCGAGCACGGGCTGCTGTCCGCCGGTGACCGGTGCCGACCGTTCTCCGAGCACGCGGACGGCTTCCTCGCCGCCGAGGGCGTCGGCGCTGTCGTGCTCAGGCCGCTGGAGGACGCGCTGGCAGGCGGCGACCACATCTACGCGGTCATCAAGGGCAGCGCGGTCAACGCGGGCGGCCGGACCAGCCGGTACAGCATGCCCAGCCTCACGGCCCAGCGCGACGTCGTCGCACGCGCCCTGGAGAAGGCAGGTGTCGAGCCCGCCACCGTCAGTTACGTGGAGGCGCACGGCACGGCGACCGCGCTCGGCGACTCCATCGAGATCTCCGCGCTCAGCCGTGCGTTCGGCACCGCACGCGCGGGCCAGTACTGCGCGGTCGGCTCGCTCAAGTCCAACCTCGGCCACGCGGAGAGCGCGTCCGGCGTCGCCGGTCTCACCAAGGTCCTCATGCAGCTCGCGCACGGGCAGCTCGCGCCGTCGATCAACGCCGAGGAGCTGAACGGCGGGATCGTCTTCAAACGGACGCCGTTCGCGGTGCAGCGCGAGCCCGCGCCGTGGGCCCCGGTCGACGCCGACGGGCGGCCGCTGCCGAGGCGCGCCGGGATCTCCTGCTTCGGCGCGGGAGGCTCCAACGCACATCTGATCATCGAGGAACACCCTGGAGGCGGCGACGTGGCCCCCGCGCTTGCGCATCTGACCGACGAGCCCTGCCTGGTGCCGCTCTCCGCCCGGACCCCGGACCAACTGCGTGACGTGGCCGGGCGGCTGGCGGACTTCGTCGGCGACACCGACCGTGCGGTGCCGCTGCGCGACCTCGCGTACACCTTGCAGGTGGGGCGCGACGAGCTGCCGGTGCGGCTGGCCCTCGTCGTACGGTCGGTGCCGGAGCTCGTGGCACGGCTCGCGGCGTTCCTCGGCGAGGGCCTGGCGCCGGGCGCCGAGTACGCCGACCTGACCGGCCGCGAGGCCGGACGGCAGACGCCCGCGCCCGTCACCGACCTCCGCGAGGCGGCCCGGCAGTGGCTGTCCGGGACGGCCCTCGTGTGGGAGGCGCTGTACGGCGGGGCGCCGCTGCCCCGGCGCGTCAGCCTGCCCACGTACCCGTTCGCCCGGAAGACGCACTGGTACGGGGAGCTGTCGGCCCCGGCTGCGACGGCAGCGGCCCAGGCCGTCGCGCCCGCGCCCGCGCCCCGTCCCGCCGAGGACGGTGGCGTCCGCGGTCTGCTCCTGGACGCCGTCGCCGCGCAGCTGGACGTGGACCCCGCCGAGGTCCGCACCGATGTGGACTTCCCCGCCCTCGGCCTCACCTCCATGGGGCTGGTGCGGCTGGCCAAGGAGATCCAGCGCGATCTCGACCCGGGGTTCGAGTCGGCGCTGCTCTTCGAGCACGCGACGGTCGACGAGCTGGCGGCCCACCTCGCCGGGCGGGGCGTCGCCGCGGCGCCGCAGCCGGTGGCGCCCGCCGCCCGCCACCCGCTCTCCGAGGGGCAGCAGGGGCTCTGGACCCTGCAGAAGGCGTCCCCGGAGTCCGGTGCGTACAACGTGTCGCTCTGCTTCAAGACCACCGGCCCGGACGTCGGCGCCCTGCGGGCCGCGTTCGCGCGGGTCCGGGCCCGGCACCAAGTGCTCGGCGCGGCCGTCGAGGTGGCGGGCGGCAGCCTCCTGCTGGCCCAACAGCCGGACGGACAGCCGCTGGTGACGGAGCATCACCTGTCCGTTGCCGACGAGGGCGAGGCGGTCGCGCTGATCCGCGCGCACGCCAAGGAGCCGTTCGACCTGGAACGCGGCCCGCTCTGCCGCCTTGATGTCTTCCACGGTCCGGGCGCGGCGGCCTGGGTGCTCCTGAACACCCACCACCTCGTCCTCGACGGAGCCTCCGCCGTGTTGCTGGTCAAGGACCTGCTCGCCCAGTACACGGCGCTCACCGAGGGCCGGACCCCCGACGCTCCGCGCCCGAGCGCCCCTTACGAGGAGTTCGTGGCCGCCGAGGCCGAGGCGCTGGGCGACGCCCGGGCCGACGAGCGGCTGGCGTACTGGCGCGAGCGGCTCTCCCAGCCGCTGCCCGCAGTGGCGCTGCCCGCCGACCGGCCGCGCCCCACCGGCTCCGGCGCCGGGGCCACCGCGACCCGGCGCCTTCCGGCCGGACTCGGCGCGCGCATCGCGGAGTTCGCCCGCGGCCGGCGTGTCTACGCGTCCGCCGCCTACCTCGCCGCGTTCAAGGTCCTGCTGCGCCAGTACACCCAGCAGGACGACGTGATCGTGGGCATGCCGGTGAGCACCCGGCCCGCGACCGGCTTCGAGCGCACGGTGGGCCACTTCGTCGACATGCTGCCGGTCCGCAGCCGCGTCAGCGGCGCGGCGCGCTTCGCCGACCTCTGCAAGGACGTCCAGAGGAACCTGGTCAACGGCCTGGCCCAGCAGTACCCGTTCACGGCTCTGGTGCGCGAGCTCGGTCTGTCCACGGGCGACGGCGGCGCGCCGGTCTTCCGGTACGCGTTCATGTACCAGGACTGGCACGAGGACGTCACCGCCGGTGCCCCCGCCTTCTCGTACGTCGAGGGCATCCACCAGGAGGGCGAGTACGAGCTCGTCCTTGAGGTCGTCGAGCCCGCCGGGCCCGGCGGCTCCTGGACCGTCAACTGGAAGTACGACACCGCCCTGTTCGACGCCGCCACGGCCGAGCAGCTGCTGCGCCAGTACGTCCACCTCCTGGAGACCGTCCCGGCCGACCCGGAGCAGCTCGTCGACGCGTGCTCGCTGCTCTCGCCCGAGGAGCGCCACACCCTCACCGTCGAGTGGAACGCCACCGAGGCCGCCCACCCCGAGCGGCCCGTGCACGAGCTGTTCGCCGAGCAGGCGGCCCGCACTCCGGACGCGCTCGCGGTCGTCGCCGGGCAGGACTCCCTCACGTACGCGGAGCTCGACGAGCGCTCAGGCCGTCTCGCGAGCCATCTGGCGGACCTCGGTGTCGGCCCCGGCAGCCTGGTCGCGGTCTACTTGGAGCGCTCGCCCGAGCTGCTGATCGCGCTCCTCGCGACGGTGAAGGCGGGCGGCGCCTACATCCCGCTCGACCCCGACTACCCGCAGGACCGGCTCGCCTACATCCTCGGCGACGCCCGCCCCCAGGCCGTCCTCACCCACAGCGCGCTGCGCGCCCGGCTGCGCGAGCTCGCCGACGTGCCCAGCACGGTCCTGATGGACCGGCCGTGGCCCACCGGCGGCCCGGTCGGCGCCCGCGTCACCGCCGACGACCTCGCGTACGTCATCTACACCTCGGGCAGCACCGGCAACCCCAAGGGGGTGATGGTGCCGCACGGCGCCCTCACCAACTTCCTGTGCTCGATGGCGGACCGGCCGGGCCTGCGGGCCGACGACCGGCTGCTCGCGGTGACCACCCACAGCTTCGACATCGCCGCCCTGGAGCTGTACCTCCCGCTGGTCGTCGGGGCACGCGTCCACCTCTGCGACGCCGACACCGCGCGCGACCCGGGCCGGCTCAAGGCGCTGCTGGGCGCGGTGCGGCCCACGGTGATGCAGGCGACGCCTTCGACTTGGACGATGCTGCTGCACGCGGGCTGGACCAACGACGAGCGCGTCCGCGTGCTGTGCGGCGGCGAGGCGCTGCCCGAGACCCTGCGCGAGCGCCTGACCGCGCTCGACTGCGAGGTGTGGAACCTGTTCGGGCCGACCGAGACGACCATCTGGTCCACGGCCGGGCGGATCGAGGCGGACGGCCGCATCACCATCGGCACACCCATCGACAACACCCAGATCTACATCCTGGACGGCCTGGGCCGCCCCGCGCCCGCCGGTGTTCCCGGTGAGCTGTGCATCGCGGGCGCCGGGCTCGCCAGGGGCTATCTGAACAAGCCGGAGCTGACGGCCGAGCGCTTCCCCGAGAACCCGTTCGCGCCCGGCACCCGCATCTACCGCACCGGCGATCTGGCGCGTTGGCTGAGCGACGGCCGGATCGAGTGCCTGGGCCGCATCGACTCCCAGGTGAAGATCCGTGGCTTCCGGGTCGAACTCGGCGAGATCGAGCACGTCCTCGCCGGTCACCCGGCCGTGCGCGAGTGCGTCGTGGTGGCCCGTACGCGTGCGGAGAGCAGGCAGCTGGTGGCGTACTACGTGCCGGCGGCGGGCCCGGTGGCGGCCGAGGAGCTGACCGGGCACCTGGCACGGAAGGTCCCGCCGTACATGGTCCCGTCGTTCGTCCTGCCCATCGACGCGCTGCCGTGCACCCCCAACGGCAAGGTCGACCGCAAGACCCTGGAGGAGCGTCCGGTGGTGCTGGCCCGGACCCGCGCGGACGCGCCCCGGCCCGTCGAGGCGGCAGCTGGCTCCCCGCTGCCGCACGAGGGCGATGTGCTCGCCCTGTGGCGCGAGGTGCTCGGCGTCGACGACCTCGGTCCGACGGACGCGTTCCTGGACGCGGGCGGCAGCTCGGTCCTGGCGGCCGTGCTCGCCGACCGGGCCACCAAGCGGTACGGGGTGGCGTTCACCGCGGCCGAGACCTTCAAGTGCGTCAACGCGCGGGGGATGAGCGAGCACCTGCGGGCGAGCGGCGGCACCCAAGCCGATGGGGAGGCGGAAACCGTACAGCCCACACCGGCTCCCGCCGCAGCCCACCTCACTGGCAGCGTCGCCGTCATCGGCATCTCCTGCCGACTGCCCGGCGCCGAGGACCACCACGCGTTCTGGCGAAACCTGCTCGCGGGCGAGGAGAGCGTCGAGCTCTGCTCCACCGGCGAACTGCGCGAGCTGGGCGTCGACGAGAGCCTGATCGCGCACCCCGACTACGTTCCGGTGCGCGCGAGCATGCGCGGCAAGGGCCTGTTCGACGCCGACTTCTTCCAGGTCTCGCCGCGCGACGCGGAGCTGATGGACCCTCAGCTGCGGCTGCTGCTCCAGCACTCCTGGAAGGCCGTCGAGGACGCCGGACGGCTGCCCGGTGACATCAACGACAGCGCGGTCTACGTGTCGACCAGCAACGCCCTCTACCAGGCACCGCTGGCGGCCGGGAACGCGCGGCGCGACTCCGAGTCGCTGGTGAGCTTCCTCCAGGCCCAGCCCGGCACCATCCCGACCACCGTCTCGCACAAGCTGGGCCTGACCGGCCCGAGCCTGTACGTGCACAGCAACTGTTCGTCCTCGCTGGCCGGGCTGGCCCTCGCGGTCCAGGGCATCCAGTCCGGCCAGACCCGCCACGCGCTGGTCGGCGGCGCCGGAATGTACGCCGAGAACGCCGTCGGCTACCTCTTCGAAGAGGGCATGACCCTCTCCTCCGACGGCCACTGCAAGCCGTTCGACGCCGAGGCGAGCGGGATGATCGGCGGCGAGGGCGTCGTCGTGGTCCTGCTCAAGGACGCCCCGTCCGCCGTCCGCGACGGCGACCACATCTACGCGCTGCTGCGCGGCGCCGGGATGAACAACGACGGCGACCGCAAGGCCGGTTACCACGCGCCGAGCGTGGCCGGGCAGGCCGAGCTGGTCTCGGCGGTCCTGGACCGCGCCGGAGTGCACCCCGAGAGCATCGGCTACCTGGAGGCGCACGGCACCGGCACCCGGCTCGGCGACCCCATCGAGGTCATGGCCGTCTCCGAGGCCTACCGCCGCCACACCGACCGCACCGGCTTCTGCGGCATCGGCTCCGTCAAGTCCAACCTCGGCCACCTGGATGCGGCGGCAGGGCTCGCCGGTCTCGTCAAGACCGCCCTGGTCGTCGGCAACCGGCGGATCCCGCCGACCGTCAACCACCGCGTGCCCAACCCGCAGATCGACTTCGCGGGCTCGCCGTTCTACGTGGTGGACCGGCTCGTCGAGCACGCCCCCTCGGCCGAGCCGATGCGCGCGGCCGTCAGCTCGTTCGGCATCGGCGGCACCAACGTCCACGCCGTTCTGGAGGAGGCGCCCGCGCGCGGCGCCGAGGACGCCGTCCTCGCCGGTCCGCGCCTGGTGCCGCTGTCGGCGCGCGGGCCGGAGAACCTGCGCCGGTACGCGGACGACCTGGCCCACCGGCTCGCCGAGCTGGAGGAGACGGGCCCGAGCGCCCGCCGCCTCGCCGACGTCGCCTTCACCCTCCAGGTGGGCCGCACCCAGCAGCCCGAGCGCGCGGCGTTCGTGGTGCGCGACGTGCGCGAACTCATCGACGCCCTGGGCGACTTCGCCTCGGGCGGGGAGCGGCGGGTGTACGGCGCCGACGGCGCCCTGGCACACACCGCCCGGCAGTGGGTGGACGGCGGCGAGGCGCAGTGGCCGCACACCGACGAGGCACACCCTCCACGCCGGATCAGCCTGCCCACGTACCCGTTCACCGAGGAGTACTTCTGGCTGCGCGGCGAGGAGGCCGCGGCGCCGGAACCCCCCTCGACCGACGTGTCCCGCAAGGAAAGTGACGGCTCGTCGGATCTGGACTTCTTCGAGGAGCGCTGGGTGGCGACGGCCGCCGCCCCCGTCCCCGACGCCCCCGCGTCCGAGGCGCAGGTCGTCCTGTGCTTCCTCGACGGGGCGGCGGACCGGGCCGCGTACGAGCGGTCCCTGCGCGAGCGCGCGCCCGGTGCCGAGCCGGTCTTCGTCGGCGCCGGGTCCCCGTATCCCGTGGACCGCGACGACGAGCGCAGCTGGAAGCGGGCGCTCGGGGCGGTCGCGGCCGAGTACGGGCGCGTCGACGCGATCCACTACCTCTGGCCGGCCGGGCACCGCGACGGGGGTCCTGGCGAGCAGCCGTCGCTGCTGCGCGAGCTGCGCGACGTCGCCTCTCTGATCCGGGCCGTGGTCGCCGCCCGCCTTGAGGTGCCGCACCTGCTCGTGGCCGGGCACTTCCGCGACGCCGTGGAGCAGGCCGCCCTCGACGCCCTGATCGGGTACGAGCGCTCGCTCACCGAGGTGCTGCCGGGCACCGCCCTGCGCGTGGTCCTGCGCGAGGGTGCGATCGACGCGTCCCACTGGGCCGCTCTGCTCTTCGCCGAGCAGCGCCAGGAGGACCCGGCGAGCGTGCTGTACCGGGCGGACGGCGTGCGCCGGACCTGCCGGGTCGAGCGAGTCGAGACCCCGGCCCGGCCCGGCCGGAGCGTACTGCGCGACGGCGGAACGTATTTGCTGACCGGTGCCTTCGGCGGCCTCGGCCGCCGCATGGCCGAGTACCTGGCGCGCGAGTACCGTGCCCACCTCGTCCTGCTCGGCCGCTCGGAGACCGGCGCGGCCGACGAGGCCTGGGTCGAGGGCCTGCGGCGCTCCGGCAGCCGGGTCGTCTGCCGCCGGGCCGATGTGAGCGACCCGGATGCGCTGGCCGGACTGCGGGCGAGCCTGCCCGAGGAGCTGCGCGCCTTCGACGGCGTCCTGCACCTCGCGGGCGCGGCCGAGCCGGTCACCCTGCCGACGAAGACCACCGCCTCCATCGACGCGGTGCTCGGCGCGAAGGCGCACGGCACGCTCGCCCTGGAGCGCGCCCTCGGCCTCGACACCGAACGCCCCGACTTCGTCTGCCACTTCTCCTCCACCGCCGCCGTCCTCGGCGACTTCGGCAGCGGCGACTACGCGGTGGCCAACCGCTTCCAGGCGGCCTACGCGCGCGCTCTCGGCGAGCGGCCGACGCGACACCGGACACACCGGACGCTCGCGATCCAGTGGCCCCTGTGGGAGGAGGGCGGCATGGGCGCGTCCGCGCAGCGGAGCGCGGACCCGGAGTTCATCGACGCCTACCTCCGCTCCAGCGGCCGGCGGCCGCTGGAGACGGTGGCGGGGCTCGACGCGTTCGAGCGCCTGCTGGCGGCCGACCTCGTCGCGCCGATGGTGCTGCGGCCCGCCGCGCAGGCGTCCGCGATCGTCGCCGGCACGGTAGGACCGGTCGCGCGGCCCGAGCAGCCGGCGCCCGCCGTGCGCACCCGGGCGCCGAAGGCCGGTGAACTGACCTACGCGGTGCGGGAAGTGGTCCAGTACGTCCTCAAGGCGGAGGCGCACCGGATCGACGACCGCAGCAACTTCGTCGACCTCGGCTTCGACTCCATCCGCCTCACCCAGCTCGCCCACCGGCTCTCCGACCGCGTCGGGGTGCGGCTGCTGCCCACCGTCCTCTACGACCACCCGTCGATCGAACGGCTGGTGGAGCACCTGGCAGGAGAGGACGTCCGGATGGCGGTGGAGGCTCCGGCGGTGGCCGCCGAGCCCGTGGCGGCGGTCCGGACCGTCGCGGCGACCGGGCCCGCTGCCGGTGTCGAACCCGCCGTCGGGGACGAGCCCGTCGCGATCATCGGCATGAGCGGGATCTTCCCGGGCTGCCGCTCGGTGGCCGAGTTCTGGGACGCGCTCGCCGACGGCAAGGACATGGTCCGCGAGCTCCCGCCCGGGCGGTTCGGCGCGTCGGTCCCGGCGGAGCCGGACGGCGAGCGCTACCGGTGGATGGGCAGCATCGACTGGGCGGACGAGTTCGACGCCGCCTTCTTCGAGATCGCCCCCAAGGAGGCCCGGACGATCGACCCGCGCCAGCGCCACCTCCTCCAGGAGTCCTGGAAGGCGCTGGAGGACGCGGCGCTCGGCGCCGAGGAGCTCAAGGGCAAGCGCGTCGGCGTGTTCGTCGGCGTGGAGCAGGGCGACTACCAGTTCCTGGTGAAGGACGGCGGCAACGTCACCTCCAACCACGACGGCGTCCTGGCCGCCCGGCTCTCGTACTTCCTCGACCTCAAGGGCCCGGTCCTCGCCGTCAACACCTCCTGCTCCTCGGGCCTGGTGGCCCTGCACCAGGCCTGTCTGAGCCTGCGGCAGAAGGAGTGCGACATCGCGGTGGTGGCGGCCGCCAACTTCGTGCTCACCCCGCAGTCGCTGGACGCGATGAGCCGGGCGGGCATGCTGTCCGAGGCGGGCCGGTGCTTCACCTTCGACCAGCGCGCCGACGGCATGGTGCCCGGCGAGGCGGTCACGGCCCTGGTGCTGCGGCCGCTCGCCGCCGCCGAGGCGAACGGCGACCCGGTGCACAGCGTGATCGCCGCGAGCGGCCTCAACTACGACGGCCGCACCAACGGCATCACCGCGCCCGCCGGAGAGTCCCAGCGCGAGCTGCTGTCCTGCGTCTACGAGCGCGGCGGCATCGACCCGGGGGACCTCGGCCACATCGTCACCCACGGCACCGGGACCAAGCTCGGCGACCCGGTCGAGGTCAACGCCCTGCGCGCGGCCTTCCGTACGGACGCGGGCGTCGCGGAGCGCGGGTTCTGCGCGCTGACCTCGACCAAGACCAACTTCGGCCACACCTTCGCGGCGTCCGGCCTGGTCGGTCTGATGAGCCTGTCCGAGTCGGTGCGCCGGGGCGTCATCCCGGCGAGCCTGCACTGCGAGCAGGACAACGAGTACATCGACTGGAGCGACAGCCCCTTCTACGTCAACAAGGCGACGAAGGAGTGGGCGACCACGACGGGTGCGCCCAGGACGGGCGCGGTGAGCGCCTTCGGTATGAGCGGGACGAACGCGCACGTCGTGGTACGGGAGTACGTACCCGGCGCCGTGGCACCCCCCGCCGCGTCCGGTGCGGTGGGGCATCTGCTGCCGCTGTCCGCCAAGACAGAGGCGGCGCTCGCCCAGCTCGTGGACCGGCTGCTCGACCTGATCGCCGACGGCGAGCTGCGCGACGCCGACCTGCCCGCCCTGGCCCGCACGCTCGGCGACGGCCGCCACCACTTCCGGCACCGCTGCGCCGTGGTGGCCGACACCCTCGACGAGGCGGTCGCACTGTGGCGCGGCTGGCGCGACGGCTCGGCCGGGGCGGGGTGCTTCGCTGGGACGGTCGCGCGCGACTTCTCGGCGCGGTCGGCGGACGGCGCGGACGCCGGGCAGGTGACCGCACCCGGCGCCGACCTGGACGCCACCGAGCGCCGCCGGGCCCTGTCCGCGCTCGCCGAGCGCTATGCGCGCGGCCACGACCTCCCGTCCCCGGACGCGGAGACGGCCGCCCGCCGCCCGGCGCGCCTGCGGCTGCCCACGTACCCGTTCGCACGGAACCGGTACTGGGTGCGGGAGGAGGCTCCGGTGGTCGCGGAGGCGGCGGCTCCGGCCCCGGAGCGCGCCGCTGCCCAGGCTCCGGCGCAGCCCGCTGACCAACTTCCGGCTGCACCCGCCGTCCAGGCTTCGGCTCCGGCCGAGCCCGCCGCCCCGGCGAAGCCTGTCGTGCTGGCCGGCCTGGCCGACTTCCCGCACCGGCTCGCCGAGCCGGTCGAGGCGCGGCCGCACACCGTGACGCTCTCCCCGTTGCCCGCGCCCGCGCGTCCGGTCACGCGGGAGCACGACGTCCTGGAGGACCTGAAGTCGGCGGCCAACCTCGACTTCGGCGGAATGGTGGCGACCCTCAACCGGACCGGTGTGATGGTCGAGCACCTCATCCCGTACTCCTCGGAGTTCGCCGAGTACGCGGGGGAGCGCGGCGGCGAGGTCCTCGACCTCGGCTGTGCCTACGGCATCGCCAGCATCGCGGCGCTGGAGCGCGGCGCGCGCGTGGTCGCGCTCGACATGGAGAAGAAGCACCTCGACATCCTGGAGCAGCGCGTCAACGACGAAGCCCGCACCCGCCTGACACTGCGTCAGGGAGTGCTGCCGGACGCCGACTTCGAGGACGGGCGGTTCACCGCCGTGCACGCCAGCCGCGTCATGCACTTCCTCACGCCCGAGGGCGTCGGGGTGACCCTGCGCAAGATGTTCCGCTGGCTGGAGCCGGGCGGAAAGGTCTTCCTGAGCACCGACTCGCCCTACTTCGGCTACTGGGCCTCCAAGGCCGCCGACTACGAGGCGCGCAGGCGGGCGGGTGACCCGTGGCCCGGCTACATCGACGATGTGGCGGCCCATTTCGAGGCGGCCCACGTCGTCGGCGGGCCGAGCCTGATCAACGCCCTCGACCCCGAGGTCTTCCGGCGGGAGTGCGAGGCGGCCGGGTTCGTGGTCGAGCGGGCCGGGTACTTCGGCGCGGTCGGGGTGGACCGGGGCTCGTACGGGGCGCCGGGCCCCGACATGGAGCACGTCGGCGTCATCGCGCGCAAGCCGGACACCTCCGGGGCGGCCCAGGCCCAGGCCCAGGTCTCGGCCCCGACCCGTACGGCAGAGCCGCGCGACGAGAGCGCCCGCGCCGGCGACATCGACTACCGGGTGCGCGGCACCGGCGCCACGGCCCTGGTCCTCATCCACGGCCTGGGCTGCGACATGACGTACTGGGAGCAGCAGGCCCGGTACTTCGCCGACCGGTACACCGTCGTCACGCTGGACCTCGCGGGCCACGGCGGCTCCGGCCGCGACCGGCGGCACTGGACCGTCGAGGCGTACGCACGGGACGTGGCCGACGTCGTCGCCCGGGTCGGCGCCGAGCACGTGGTCCTGGTCGGCCACTCGCTCGGCGGGCCCGTCATGCTGGCGGCCGAGCCGCTCCTCGGGGGCCGGGTGCGGGGCATGGTCGGCGTGGACACGCTCCACACCTTCGACCCGCAGCCGCTCAGCGCCAAGCAGCTGGACCGGTTCGTGCAGAGCTTCGTCGACGCGCCCGTACGGGCCGAGGAACTTTTCCTCGATACGCACCGGGCGGACCTCGTCGCCCTGGTCGAGCGCACGCGCGCGCACGTCGGCGAGGCGATCGTCTCGGCGTCCTTCCGCGAGATGCTGACGTACCTCCAGCGGCTGCCCAAGCGGTTCGGGGCGCCCGTGACCCTGGTCAACTCGACGTCGTGGATGCCCACGGACACGGCCTCGGCCGCGAAGTACGGCGTGGACGTCGAATTCGTGGACGGCGTCGGGCACTTCGTGATGCTGGAGGCGCCCGAGGTGCTGAACGCCTCTCTCGAACGGCTGGTCAAGGGGTTCGTCGACGGTCACGGAGCGATCGGGGCCACTGAGCGATGAACCGGGGAACAGGTACTAAGATCCCGATGAAGCGTGACCTGCAACGGTTCTTGCGAGAGACGCTGAGCGGCGTCCTGGGAACCGATCTGGCCACCAGCTCCGACAGCGTTGCCCTCGTGGAGCTGGGGCTCGACTCGATCAGCTGCGTCGTGTGGCTGCGCGAGGTCAACCGGACCTTCGGGCTTTCCCTCACGGTGGCCGAGGTATGCGGTCACCCCACTTTCGGCGAGCTGGCCACCCTCATCCAGGGGGCCATGGGAGATCTGATGAGTGTCACGAGCCCTCGGTCTTCGGCTGCCCAGGTGGCCTCGTACCTGCGGCAGAGCCTGGCCGACGAGCTGGAGCTGGCGGAGCCGGACATCGATGACGACGCGCCGTTCGTCGAGCTGGGCCTGGACTCCATCACCGGCGTCACCTGGACCCGCAAGCTGAACACGCACTTCCAGCTGTCGCTCTCCGCGACGCAGGTCTACAGCCACCCGACGATCGCCGAACTGGCCGAGCACCTGGTGGGATGCCTGGGCGGTACGGGTGCGCCGACGGCGGCCGAGGAGGCCGCCGCCCCGGCCCCCGCTCCCGCCCCGGAGTCCGCTCCCGCCCCGGAGTCCGAGGCCGCGCACGAGGGCGGCACCGGTGACGAGGAGCGAGCCGCGCTCGCCTCCTGGCTGCGCGCGAGCCTCGCCAAGGAGCTGGAGCTGGACGAGGCCGACCTCGACGACGAGACGCCGTTCGTCGAGCTGGGCCTGGACTCCATCACCGGCGTCACCTGGACGCGGTCCATCAACACCCGCCTCCAGCTGTCGCTCTCGGCGACCACGGTGTACGGCCACCCGACCGTCGCCGCACTCGCCGCGTACCTCGCGGACGAGCAGCGGGCGGCGCTCCCGGCCGAGCCGGCGGTGGTCGACGTGTCGGTGGTTGAGGCGACCGTCGAGCCGGAGCCGGAGCCGGAGCCGGAGCCGGAGCCGGAGCCCGAACCCGTACGCGTATCCACGCCCCGCCCGGCCGTCGACCTCGTCGACATCGCCGTCGTCGGGATGTCCGGCGCCTTCCCCAAGGCGGAGAACCTGGACGAGTTCTGGCGGAACATCGTCGAGGGGCGCGACTGCGTCTCCGAGGTACCGGGCTCGCGGTGGTCCGTCGAGACGTTCTACGACGAGCGGCCCGGCACGCCCGGCAAGTCCTACAGCAAGTGGATGGGCGTGCTGGAGCACGCCGACCGCTTCGACCCGCTGTTCTTCGGCATCTCGCCCGGCGAGGCGGAGTACATGGACCCGCAGCAGCGGGTCCTGCTCCAGGAGAGCTGGCGGTGCGTCGAGGAGGCCGGGTACAACCCCGAGGCGCTCTCCGGTACCCAGTGCGGAGTCTTCGTCGGCTGCTCGGTCAACGGCTACGGCGGACGACTCGACGAGACCGAGCTGAGCGCCCACCAGAACCTCGGCAGCAACAGCGCGATCCTGGCCAGCCGGATCTCGTACACCCTGAACCTCAAGGGCCCCTGCCTGTCGATCGACACCTCGTGCTCGTCGTCGCTGGTGGCGATCGCCGCCGCGTGCGACAGCCTGGTCCTCGGCGCCAGTGACACGGCGCTGGCGGGCGGCGTCTGGGTCATCCCCGGCCCCGGCGTCCACGTGGCGATGAGCCAGCTGCGCGCCCTCTCCCCGAACGGCCGCTGCCACGCCTTCGACGAGGGCGCCAACGGGTTCGTCCCGGCCGAGGGCGTCGGGGTCCTGCTGCTCAAGCGGCTCGCCGACGCGCAGGCCGACGGCGACCGCATCCACGCCGTGATCAAGGGCTGGGGAGTCAACCAGGACGGCAAGTCCAACGGCATCACCGCCCCCAACGCCGACGCGCAGACCCAGCTCCAGCGGCGGGTGTACGACAGGTTCGGCATCGACCCGGCGGACATCCGGCTGGTCGAGGCGCACGGCACGGGCACCGCGCTCGGCGACCCGGTGGAGATCGACGGCCTGGTCGGAAGCTTCGGCGCGCACACCGAGGAGCGCGGCTACTGCGCGATCGGCTCGGTCAAGAGCAACATCGGCCACAGCGCCTGCGCCGCCGGTGTCGCCAGCACCCTCAAGGCCGTGCTCGCCCTCAAGCACAGGACTCTGCCGCCGACGATCCAGTACGACCGCCTCAACGAGCACATCGACCTGAGCGACACCCCGTTCTACGTCAACACCGAGGTGCGCGACTGGCCGGAGCGGGACGCCAACTCCCGTATGGCGGCGGTGAGTTCGTTCGGCTACAGCGGCACCAACGCCCATCTCGTGGTCGCCGAGGCCCCGCCGGTCGCCGTAGGGGCCGACGAGCCGGGTGCCCGGCTGATCGCCCTGTCCGCGCGCACCGCCGACCAGCTCGACCGGCAGGCGCGGCAGCTCCTCGCGCACCTGGATGCCGACCCGGCGCAGAGCCTGCGCGCGCTCAGTCACACGCTGCTGCTCGGCCGCAAGCACTTCCGCCACCGCCTCGCCCTGGTCGCCACCGCGCCCGGCGACGTGGCCCGCGTCCTGCGCACCTGGCTGGAGACCGGCGCCGACCCGGCGGTCCGCACCGGCGACCGCAAGCCGGAGCGCGCGACGGGAAACCGGTCGACCGTGCCCACGGGGACGGCCGACCAGTTGGGCCGGCGCCACCTGGAGTCGCTGGCGGAGGAGTACGTACAGGGCCGCACCCCGTCGTTCGACGCGCTCTTCGAGGCGGGCCGCCCGGCCCGGACCTCGCTGCCGACGTACCCGTTCGCGACCGACTCGTACTGGCTCGCGGGCCCCTCCGCCGAACCGGCCCGCGACGCCGCCCCCGTGGCCGGTGAGCCGCTGTGGCTGGAGCCGCGCTGGGAGCCCGCGCGGCCGTCCGGCGCCACGGCCGTCCCCGGCGAGCACACCGTCTGGCTCGTCGGACAGGGCATCGACGACACCCTCGCGGACGCGGTGCGCGACCGGCTGCCCGGCTCCACCACCGTGCGCACGCTCGCGACCGGCGCCGACACCCTCGACGCGGACTACCTGCGGCTGACCCGCTCGCTCCTCGCCGGCGTACGGGGCCGTGGCGGAGCCCGCGAGGGCCTGCTCCAGGTGGTCGTGGCGGGATCGGGGGAGTCCCGCGTGCTCGCGGGCGTCTGCGGGCTGCTGCGTACGGTGAGCCTGGAGCACCCCCGGCTGCGCACGCAGTGCGTGGAGTACGCCGACCCGCTGTCGGCCGACGCCCTGGCCCGGCTCGTCCGCGAGTGCGCGGGCGAGGGGGAGCCGGAGGTACGCCAGGCCGACGGTGTGCGTTCCGTGCGCCGCCTGGCCGAAGTGCCCTCCACGGAAGGCGCGTTGAGCACGCCTTGGCGTGCCGGTGGCGTGTATCTGATCACCGGTGGTCTCGGCGGGCTCGGCCTCGTCCTCGCCCGCGAGATCGCCGGAAGCATCGGCCAGGGCGCGCTCGTCCTCGTCGGCCGCTCCGCGCCGGACGCGGCCGCCCGCCGCGCCCTCGCCGCCCTGGCCGAGCCGGGTGTGACGGTCACGTACGAGCGGGCCGACATCGCCGACCGCAGCGCCGTGGACGCGCTCGTCGGCGAGGTGGTCGCGCGCCACGGTGCGATCCACGGCATCGTGCACTGCGCGGGCGTGCTGCGGGACGGGCTGGTCGCCGGGAAGACGGACGACGACGTACGGGCCGTGCTCGCGCCCAAGGTCGCCGGGCTCGTCCACCTCGACGAGGCCACCCGGGACCAGCCGCTCGACCTGCTGCTCTCCTTCTCGTCCACGGTGGCCGCGCTCGGCAACCCCGGGCAGGCGGACTACGCCGCGGCCAACGGCTTCCTCGACGCCTACACCGCCCACCGCAACGAACTGGCCGCACAGGGCCGCCGGTCCGGCCGCGCCGTCAGCATCGGCTGGCCGCTGTGGGCGGACGGCGGGATGCGTCTCGACGCGGCCGGGCTCGACCGGCTGGCGCAGCTCGGGGTCGCCCCGCTGGCCACCCGTGACGGGCTGCGCGCCCTGGACGCGGCCATCGCCTCGGGCCGGGAGCGGACGCTGGTCCTCTCCGGCGACCGTGAGCGACTCCTGGCGCGGCTGTCGGCGCTGATCGCCACGGCGCCGGAGCCGGAGCCGCAGTCAGAGCCGGAGCGGCTGAGCGGCCCGACGCCGCAGGCGTGGCAGGAACTGCTCGTCGCCGAGATATCCGCCCAGCTCAACGTTCCTGTCGAAGAGATCGATGCGGATGGTGAGTTGGGGGAGTACGGGTTTGATTCGATCAGCTTGACCGAGCTGGCGAACCGGCTGAACGAGCGGCACGGTCTGGCGTTGGCCCCGACCGTCTTCTTCGAGTACCGGACCGTCGGCAGCCTCGCGGCACACCTCGTCGACGCGTACGCGCCGGAGATGGCGCGCGTCCACGGCGAGCGGCGGCCGACGCCGGAGCCCGTGCGGACGCCCGCGCCCGCCGCCCCGTCCGAGGGCACCGCTCCCCACCACACGGCTCCGGCCGGCCCCGCCGAACCCATCGCCGTCATCGGCATGAGCGGCAGCTTCCCCCAGGCGCCCGATCTGGCGGCCTTCTGGGAGAACCTGCGCGACGGCAGGGACTGCATCACCGAGATCCCCGGGGACCGTTGGGACTGGCGGGCGATGCACGACGACCCGGCCACGCCCGCGAACAGGCGGCACGTGCGCTGGGGCGGCTTCCTCGACGCCGTCGACCGCTTCGACCCGCTCTTCTTCGGCATCTCGCCGCGCGAGGCCACCGCCATGGACCCGCAGCAGCGGCTGCTGCTCACCCATGTGTGGAACGCCTTGGAGGACGCCGGGCTCGCGCCGTCGAGCCTGGCCGGCACCGACACCGCCGTGCTCGTCGGCACCGCGCCCAGCGGCTACGGCACCCTGGTGCTGAAGGAGCAACAGGGCGAGGACGGGTACGCGGCCACCGGGGTCTCCGGTTCCGTCGGTCCCAACCGGGTCAGCTATCTGCTGGATCTGCACGGCCCGAGCGAGCCGGTCGAGACCGCCTGCTCCAGCTCGCTGGTCGCCCTGCACCGCGCGGTGGAGCTGCTGCGCTCGGGGGCGAGCGGACTCGCCCTGGTGGGCGGCGTGAACACCATCGTCAGCCCCGATCTGCACATCAGCTACAGCCGGGCCGGAATGCTCAGCGAGGACGGCCGCTGCAAGACGTTCGCGGCGGGTGCCGACGGCTATGTGCGCGGCGAGGGCGTGGGCATCCTCGTCCTGAAGCCGCTCGCCGCGGCCGAGCGCGACGGCGACCGCATCCACGGCGTCATCCGCGCCACCGCCGAGAACCACGGCGGCCGTGCCCACTCGCTCACCGCCCCCAATCCGCAGGCGCAGGCCGAACTCCTCAAGTCCGCCTACCGCCAGGCCGGGATCGACCCGCGCACCGTGACGTACGTCGAGGCGCACGGCACCGGCACCGAGCTGGGCGACCCCGTCGAGCTCGGCGGCCTCAAGAGCGCCTTCGCCGCGCTCGCCGAGGAGACGCCGGACGGTCTGGGCGAGCCCGCCCGGTGCGGCATCGGCTCGGTCAAGAGCAACATCGGGCACCTCGAACTGGCCGCGGGCGTGGCCGGGGTGATCAAGACGCTGCTCCAGATGAAGCACGGCGAGCTGGTCGAGAGCCTGCACTGCGCGGAGCTCAACCCCTATCTTGACCTCGCGGACGGCCCCTTCCACGTCGTGCGCGAGCGGACGCCGTGGCGACGGCTGCGGGACGCGGACGGCGCCGGCGTGCCGCGCCGCGCGGGTGTCAGCTCGTTCGGGTTCGGCGGGGTCAACGCCCATGTCGTGCTTGAGGAGTACCGGGGCGGCGAGCCCCGGCGGGAGGCGGCCGAGAGCCGTCCGGCCCTGGTCGTGCTGTCGGCCCGTACGGACGAGCAGCTCACCGGCCGCGCCCGGGACCTGCTGGACCACTTGACGGTACATCAGGTGACGGACACTCAACTCCCTGCCCTCGCCCACACGTTGCAGACCGGCCGTGATGCGATGGAGGAGCGGCTCGCCGTGGCCGTCACCTCGGTGGCGGAGCTGCGCGACCGACTCGCCCGCCTCTTGGGCGGCCATGCGGACGGCTGGCACCGGGGTTCCGCGCCCCGCCGCGCCCCGAAGGCCGCCGGGCGCGACACGGCACGGCTCGCCGCCTCGCACGCCTGGCTGGACGCCCGGGACGACAGCCGCGTACTGGCCGGGTGGGTCACCGGGCACCCGGTCGACTGGCAGCGGCTGTACGGCCCGGGCGCCCGCCCGGAGCGCCTCGGCCTGCCCACCTACCCCTTCGCCGACGAGCACTACTGGCCGGGCCGCACCCGCCGCCCGGCCGCACCGGCCCACCCGCACCCGCTGCTGCACCGGGCCGCGTCCGGCGACGCCGACGGGGCTGAGGCGTACGAGTCGCGCTTCGACGGCAGCGAGCCGTTCCTGCGCGACCACCGCGTCCAGGGCGACCGGGTGCTGCCCGGCGCCGCGCACCTGGAGATGGCGCGCGCCGCGCTCGCCCGGGTGATCGGCCCGGAGCGTGCCGACCGCGTCCGGCTGGCCGATGTCGTGTGGCTGCGCCCCGCCCTCTGCGGGCCGGACGGTCTCGACCTGCGCGTCACCGTGCGCACGACGGCCGAAGGCGCGTACGAGTACACCGTCCACGCCGTCGACCGCGACGGCGTGCGCACCCTGTGCAGCCAGGGCCGGGCGAGCGTGACCGGCGGCGCCGGGAGCCGTCCGCCGCTCCTGGCCGAGCTGCGCGCGCACTGCGCCGAGGCCGCCTTCACGGCCGACGACCTGTATGACCTGTACACGAACGTCGGCATGGAGTACGGCCCGGCCCACCGCTCGCTCGCGGGGCTCGGCGTGGGCACCGACGGCGAAGGGCGGCCGCAGGTCCTGGCCGAGCTGCGCCTTCCGGTGGCGGCCGAGCCCGTGGACCGCTACCGGCTGCACCCCAGCATCGTCGACGGCGCCCTCCAGGCCACCATCGGCCTCGGCCTCACCGCCGCCGCACGCGACGGGCAGGCCGGGCGGCCCGCGCTGCCGTTCGCCCTACAGGGTCTGACGGTGGCGGGCGCGACCCCGGCGACGGCGTACGCCTGGATCCGCCACCAGGACGGCAGCCGCGCCGACGCCCCCTCCGCCAAGCTCGACGTGACCGTCCTCGACGAGCGCGGCGAGGTGTGCGTGGAGCTGACCGGGCTGAGCGCCCGGATGCTGCCGGGCGGCCCCGGCGAGCGGCCCGCGCCGGCACCGGTTCCGCAGGCGGCGCCGGTGACCGCGTCCGCCGACGCGCCCACCGCCGACCGCGCGCTCGAATACATCCGCGAGCAGCTGGCGGCCGCGCTCGAAGTCGCCCCCGAGCGGCTGGACGTGGACACCCCGCTGGAGCACTACGGCATGGACTCCATGATGGCGATGGAGCTCACCCGCCACCTCGAAGGGCCGTTCGGACCGCTGTCCAAGACGCTGTTCTTCGAGGTGCGCACCATCAGGGCGCTGAGCGAGCACTTCCTGGCCGAGTACCCGGAGCAGGTTCGGGCGGCCCTCGGCGCGTCCGGCGCCGACCCGGTGACCACGTCCGCGTCCGCCGCCCCGGTGGAGTCCACCGGCGAGTCCAGCGGCGAGCGCCGTGCCCCGCGTGCGCGCACCGACATCGCCATCGTCGGCGTGAGCGGGCGCTACCCGGAGGCCGAGGACCTCGACGCCTTCTGGCAGAACCTGCGCTCCGGCCGCGACTGCATCCGGGAGGTCCCGCGGAGCCGCTGGGACCACCGGGAGCACCCGGGTGGCAAGTGGGGCGGTTTCCTCGACGGCGTCGACCGGTTCGACCCGCTGTTCTTCCACATCTCGCCGCGCGAGGCCGAGTACCTGGACCCGCAGGAGCGCCTGTTCCTCCAGTGCGTGCACCACACCCTGGAGGACGCCGGATACACCGGCGCGAACCTGGCCCCGGCTGGCAAGGTGGGGGTGTTCGTCGGTGTGATGTACGAGGAGTACCAGCTCCACGGCGCACAGGCGCAGGCGCGCGGGCAGCACGTCGCCCTGTCGGGCAGCCCCTCCTCCATCGCCAACCGCGTCTCGTACTTCTACGACTTCCACGGGCCGAGCATGGCCGTGGACACCATGTGCTCGTCGTCGCTGACCGCGATCCACCTCGCCTGCGAGGCGATCCGCAGCGGTCAGTGCGAATCGGCGGTGGCGGGCGGCGTGAACGTCAGCGTCCACCCCAACAAGTATCTGATGCTCAGTCAGGGCAAGTTCACGGCGAGCGACGGGCACTGCCGCAGCTTCGGCGAGGGCGGCGACGGCTATGTGCCCGGCGAGGGCGTCGGCGCGGTCCTGCTGAAGCCGCTGGACCGGGCGATCGCCGACGGCGACCACATCCACGCCGTCATCAAGGGCACCGCGCTCAACCATGGCGGGCGCACCCACGGCTTCTCCGTGCCGAGCCCGGTGGCGCAGGGCGAGGTCATCGCGGCGGCGCTGGCCGAGGCCGAGGTCTCCCCGGCCGCGCTGAGCTACCTCGAAGCCCATGGCACCGGCACCGCGCTCGGCGACCCGATCGAGATCGCGGGCCTGGTCAAGGCGTTCCGCACGGCCGGTGGCAGCGCGCTGCCGCAGGGCCTGGCGATCGGCTCGGTCAAGTCCAACATCGGCCACTGCGAGAGCGCGGCGGGCATCGCCGCGGTCACCAAGGTGCTGCTCCAGCTCAAGCACCGCGAGCTGGTGCCGAGCCTGCACTCGGCCGTGCCCAACCCGCACATCGACTTCGAGCGGACGCCCTTCCGGGTCCAGCAGCACCTGGAGCCGTGGCACCGCCCGACGCTGGTCGTCGGCGGCGAGGAGCGCGAACTGCCGCGCGTGGCCGGGGTGTCGAGTTTCGGCGCGGGCGGCTCCAACGCCCATGTGATCCTCGCCGAGTACGAGCCGGAGGCCACGCGCTACGAGGTGCCCGCCGACGGGACCCGGCCGGTGGCCGTGGTGCTGTCTGCGATGAGCGAGCAGCAGCTCGTCCAGCAGGCTCGCCGACTACGGGCCCGCGCCGATGAGTTGGGCGACACCGACCTCGCGGCCGTCGCCTGGACGCTCCAGACCGGCCGTGTCGCGCTCGATGAGCGCCTCGCCTTCACCGCGACCTCGATGGAGTCCCTCAGACAGCACCTGGACGCCTTCGTCACCGACCCCGCCGCGCCCGGCACCGGGCTGCGCGGGACCGTACGGCCCGACGGTGACGTGCCGCGCGAGTCGGCCGGGACCGTCCGCGCCTGGTGGGAGCGGGGGCGGTACGACGAGGTCCTGGCCCGCTGGGTGCGTGGCCTCGCGGTCGACTGGGCGCCGCTGTACGGGACGGACGCGCCGGTGCGGCGCGTGAGCCTGCCGGGCTACCCGTTCGCCCGCGAGCGCTACTGGCTCGACACCGAGGACGCTGTGGCCGTACCGGCCCAGCCGCGCCACGACGAGCTGCTGCTTCTGCGGCCGGTGTGGGAAGAGGCCGCCGGAGCGGACGCGGTCGCGTCCGAGGAGTACGCCGAGCGCCATGTCGTCCTGATCGGCTCACCCGACGCCGCCGGGCGGGACGCGTACGCGGCCGCGCTCGCCGGGACGACCGCCTTCGAGGTGGTGGAGCCGGGCGAGGAGCCGCTGGACGCCCAGTACTTGGACGTGACCCGGCAGGTGTTCGCCCTGACCCGTGAGCTCCTGGCGAGCGGTCCGCGCCGACCCGTGCTGCTCCAGGTGGTCGTGGTGGGCAGCGGCGGCGCCGCGGAGTGCTTCGGCGGGCTCACCGGGCTCCTGAAGACGGCCCAGCTGGAGAACCCCCGGCTGCGCACCCAGTACCTCGACTGCCTCGACGGGGCTCCGGCCCCGGCCGTCGCCGCCCGGCTGCTCGCCGAGGCGGGCCGCGCGACCGATCCCGAAGTGCGCTACCGGGACGGGCGGCGGTATGTGCGGCGCTTGGACGAAGTGGCGCCCGCGCGCCCGGCGGCGGCGCCGTGGCGCACCGGGGGCGTCTATCTGATCACCGGTGGCGCCGGGGCCCTGGGCCTCGTCGCGGCGCGTGAGATCGCCGACGGCGTCGAGCACGCCACGGTCGTCCTCACCGGCCGTTCCCCGCTGGACGCGGAGCAGTCGCGCGCGCTCGACGCCCTGCGGGCGGCCGGGCTGCGCGTCGACCACCGGCGGGTGGACGTCACCGACCGCCCGGCGGTGGACGGGCTGATGGCATACGTCGAAGCCACCCACGGGCCGCTGACCGGCATCGTGCACAGCGCCGGTGTGCTGAGCGACGACTTCATCGTCAGGAAGACGCCCGAGGAGCTGGCTCGCGTGCTGGCCCCCAAGGTGTCCGGCCTGGTCAACCTGGACGAGGCGAGCAAGGGCCACCCGCTGGAGCTCTTCTGCTGCTTCTCGTCCACCAGCGGCGCCTTCGGCAACCCCGGGCAGGCCGACTACGCGGCCGCCAACGCCTTCATGGACGCCTACGCGGCCCACCGCAACCGCCTCGTCGGCGCCGGGCTGCGGCACGGAACGACGCTCTCCGTCAACTGGCCGCTCTGGGAGGACGGTGGCATGCAGGTCAACGACGCGACCAGGGAACAGCTCCGGCAGATGGACCTGGCGCCCCTGGACACCGGCAGCGCCCTGCACGCCCTCCGGGTCGGGGCGGCCGCGCACGACAACGGCCTGGACGACGGCCGCCTCGTGGTCGTCGCGGGCAACCGCGAGGCACTGCTGCCGAGGCTGACGGCACGTCATGAGACAACTGGGGAAGGGGAATCGGTGCAGCAGGAGCAGCCCATACGGGGCGCCGACCGCGCGCTCGTGGACCGTACCGTCCGCTACCTGAGGCAGCTGCTCGCCGGGGCCCTCAAGCTGGGCGTCGAGCGGCTCGACGCCGACACGGCGCTGGAGCGGTACGGCATGGACTCGGTGGTGGCGACCGATCTGATCGCCCGCCTGGAGGAGAGCTTCGGTCCGCTCTCGAAGACCCTGTTCTTCGAGATCCAGACGGTCCGCGCGCTGGCGGAGCACTTCGTGGCCGAGTACGAGGGCGTGCTGCGGACGATGTTCGGCGAGCCCGGCGCGCCGCGCCCGGCCCCGAGCACCGCCGGGCCCGCCGAGCCCGTGCGTGCGGTGGCGACCGTCGCGGCCGTGGCCGACCGGTCCCCGCGCCCCGGGCCCGCGCCCATGGACCAGGACGTCGCGATCATCGGGATCAGCGGGCGCTACCCGCAGGCCGCCGACCTGGACGCGTTCTGGGGGAACCTGCGGTCCGGCAAGGACAGCGTCACCGAGGTGCCGGCCGAGCGCTGGGACCACGACGCGCTGTTCGACACGGACCGGGACGCGCCCGGCCGCACCTACTGCCGCTGGGGCGGCTTCCTCGACGGGATCGACCGGTTCGACCCGCTGTTCTTCGGCATCTCGCCCCGCGAGGCCGAGACGATGGACCCGCAGCAGCGGCTCTTCCTGGAGACGGTGTGGGAGCTGCTTGAGGGAGCCGGGGTCACCCAGGACGCCATCGAGCGGCGCTACGGTCGCCGGGTCGGTGTGTACGTCGGCTCGATGTACCAGATGTACCGGGCCGACGAGGGGGACGTGCCGCGCGCGGCGCTGACCTCGGCGACCTCATACAACATGATCGCCAACCGCGTCTCGTACTTCTTCGGGCTCGAAGGCCCGAGCCTGGCCGTGGACAGCATGTGCTCGTCCTCGGCCCAGGCGATCCACCTCGCCTGCGCGGACCTGCTGCGCGGGGAGAGCGAGCTGGCGATCGCGGGTGGGGTGAACCTCACCGTCCACCCGGACAAGTACCTCGCGCTCACCCAGGCGCAGCTCCTGGGCAGTCACCCGGGCAGCCGCAGCTTCCGCGACGGCGACGGATATCTGCCGGCCGAGGCCGTCGGAGCGGTGCTGCTGAAGCCGCTGGCCGCCGCGCTGCGCGACGGCGACACCGTGCACGCGGTCGTCAAGGGAAGCGCCTCGCTGCACGGCGGCCGGGCCAACGGCTTCATGACGCCCAGTCACCGCACCCAGGTCGCCGTGATGCGGCGGGCGTTGGAGCGGGCCGGTGCGGCACCCGAGTCCATCGGTTACGTGGAGGCGGCGGCCAACGGGTCGGCGCTGGGTGACGCCGTCGAGTTCAGCGCGCTGCGCGAGGTCTTCGGCGCGGTGCCCGAGCCGGTCGCGCTCGGTTCGGTGAAGTCCAACCTCGGCCACCCCGAGGCGGCCTCCGGCATCGCCCAGCTGACCAAGGTGGTGCTCCAGCTGCGTCATCAGGAGATCGCCCCGCTGGTCGAGGGCGGCACCGCCAACCCGAACCTCGACTTCGAGGCCGCGCCCTTCGTGCTGTCCGAGCGGCTCGCGCCGTGGCAGCCGCGCCCGGCCGAGGGGCAGGGCGTCCGCCGCAGTCTCATCAACTCCGTCGGTGCGGGCGGCAGTTACGTCAGCCTGGTCGTCGAAGAGGGCCCGGCGGCGGTCGTCGAACCGGCGGCAGGCGAGGGCGGGCCGCAGCTCGTGGTGGTCTCGGCCAAGGACCCCGAGCGGCTGCGCGACACGGCCCGCCGGCTCCTCGACTTCGTCGACCGTGAGGTTTCCACCGACCTCGCGGACCTCGCGTACACCCTCCAGACCGGGCGCGAGGCGCTTCCCGAGCGGTTCGCGGCCGTCGTGGGCTCGCGGGCCGAGCTGCGCGCCGCACTCGCCCGCCATCTCGGTGAGGCGGACGCCGCCGAGGTGCTCGGAGTCCAGGTCCACGCGGGCAACGCCGCGGACGGAGCCAATCCGCTGACCGCCCTGCTCTCCGGTGCGCGCGGCGAGGCGTTCGTCGCCGCGCTGGTCGCTGACGGTGACCTGGACCGGCTCGCCGGGCTGTGGGTCGGCGGCGCCAAGGTCGACTGGAACGCTCTGCACGCGGGTCGGCCCCGCAGGCGGGTCACCCTGCCGACCACGCCGTTCCGGCGCAAGCGGTACTGGATCGGCCGCACCTGGCAGCAGCCGCGCCCGGACGGGCAGCAGGTGCTCGGCACCGGGCAGCAGCCTCGGCGGGACGAGCGGCCGGTGGCCGACGAGGCCCCGCAGCCGCGCGAGGCCGCGCGGGCCCCGCAGCCGTCCGAGGTACGGCAGGCGCCCGACGACCTGACCGGCTACCTCGCGGGCTTCTTCACCGAAGCCCTGGGCCTGGGCGCGGGCGAACTGCCCGCCGACAAGGACCTGCACGGCTTCGGCGTGGACTCCATCCTCTGGTCGCGGCTCCAGCGCCGGGTCGAGGCCGACCTCGGCCTGCGCCTGTCCACCCGCGACCTCCTGGAGGGCGGCACCCTCGAACGCATCGCGGCCCGCCTCACCGAGCTCCGCGCCGCGACCGGCGCCGCCGAGCCCGCCACCGACCCGGCCCCCGGCCCGGGTCCGGACACCGAAGACCCCCGTGCCGCCAAGGCCCGGGCGCTGGAGCAGTTCCGGCAGGGGCACGTCAGCCTCGAAGATCTGAAGGCACTCATGAAGGAAGCACCGAGCGCGTGAACGAGGATCAGATACTGGCGGGCTTCAAGGCGGGCACCCTCTCCGCCGACGACGTTCTCGCCTTCTACGAAGAGCTCCAGCGGCACGCGGCCGAGCGCCCACTCTCAGAGGGCCAGAAGGGTCTGTGGCTGCTGCACCGGCTGCGGCCCGACGCGGACGTCTACAACGTCCCGGTCTGCTTCCGCACCGACGCGCCCCTCGACGTCGGCCGGCTGCGCCGGGCCTTCGCCCTGGTGGTGGCGGCCCACGGCCAGCTGTCGAGCGCGGTGACGGAGGAGGACGGCGTGCCGTACCTCGTCGCCCGCCCCGACCGGCCGGTCCACTTCCGCCACGAGCGGGTGCCGGGCCTGTCCGAGGACGCGCTGCTCGCCGAGGTGCGCCGGGCGGCGAAGACCCCGTTCGACCTGGCGTCGGACCCGCTGGCGCGGGCGTACGTCTACGAGACGGACGCCCCCGGGGCGGTCGTCCTGCTGGTCTTCCACCACCTCGTCTTCGACGGCGCCTCCACCCCGCTGTTCCTGCGGGACCTGGCGTCGGCGTACGAGACGCTGGGGCGCGGCGCCGACTGGAGCTCGCCCGCGCCGGACGTGTACGACGAGTTCGTCCGATGGGAGCAGTCCTTCCTCGACGGGCCCGAGGGCGCGCGCCACCGCGCGTTCTGGCAGCGGACGCTGGCGGGCGACCTGCCCGTGCTCCGCCTCGGCGTCGAGCGCGCCCCCGCCCCCGGCACGCCGGTGCTCGGCCGGACCGCCTCGCTCGCGCTCTCCGGCGCGGCCGGCGACCGGGTGCGCACCTGGTGCGCGGCGAGCGGAGTGCGGCCCGCCGTGCTCTTCCTCGCGGTGTACGAACTGCTGCTGCACCGCTACAGCGGCGAACGGGACCTGATCGTCGGTGTGCCGTCGATGGGCCGCCCGGACCTCGCGTACGCCGACTCCGTGGGCTACTTCGTCAACATGGTGCCGGTGCGGTTCGGGCCGCGGGAGGACGTGCCGTTCCGCGACTACGTGCGCGAGCTCTCGCTGGTCCTGGCCGATGGACTCGATCACGCCGGATACCCGTTCCCGCGCATGGTGCAGGACCTGAACCTCCAGTCCGACCCGGACTCCTCGCCGGTCTTCCAGGTCTCCTACGTCTTCCAGAACCAGCGCATGATGCACGTCGCGGACGAGGTGCTCGGCCTGGAGCTCGCGCGGTCGATGCGGTTCGTCGAAGGGATCTCGCAGGAGGGGGAGTTCAAGCTCCACCTGGAGGTCTACGAGAACGCCGACGACTACGCGCTGCACCTGAAGTACGACGCCCGGCGCTTCGAGACCGCCGACGTCGAGCGGTTCCTCGGCCACTACCAGCGGCTCCTGGACTCGCTGCTCGACGGCCCCGAGCGACCGCTGTCGGCCGCCTCGCACCTGTCGGACGAGGAGCGGCACCGGCTGCTCGTGGAGTGGAACGACACCCGGCGCCCCTACTCCGACGACAGCTCCCTGCCCGAGCTGCTCGACGCCGCCGTGGCGCGCCACGGCGACCGCACCGCCGTCGTGTTCGGCGAGCGCTCCCTGACGTATGCCGAGCTCGGCGCGCGGATCGACGAGGTCGCCGCCGAGCTGCGCGGGCGCGGCGTCACCGCGGACACCGTGGTCGGCGTCTGCATGGAGCGGTCCGTCGAGATGGTGGTCGCCCTGTGGGCGGTCATGAAGGCGGGCGGCGCCTATCTGCCGCTGGAGCCGGGATACCCGGCCGACCGCGTCGCGTACATGATCGAGGACTCGGGCGCCCAACTGGTGCTCGGGCAGCGGCACGTGACGGGCGACGGCCTGTCCGCCGCCCGCGAGGTGCTGTACCTGGACCGCGAGGGCCGCGTCGAGGGCGCCACGTCCGAGCGGGCCGTCGCGGGACGCTGCGCCGCCACCGCGCGAAGCCTGGCGTACGTCATCTACACCTCCGGCTCCACCGGCCGCCCCAAGGGCGTGATGGTCGAGCACCGGGCGGCCGTGAACCGCATCGAGTGGATGCAGAACGCGTACCGCCTGGACGTGGACGACGTCGTGCTGCAGAAGACGCCGTTCAGCTTCGACGTGTCGGTGTGGGAGTTCGTCTGGCCGCTCCTCAACGGAGCCCGGCTGGTCGTCGCCGAGCCCGAGGGCCACAAGGATCCCGACTACCTGGTGTCGCTGATCCGCCGCACCGGTGTGACGACCCTGCACTTCGTGCCCTCCATGCTGCGCCTGATGGTGCAGAACGACGGCTGGGCGCGGTGCGCATCGGTGCGCCGGGTGTTCTGCAGTGGCGAGGCCCTGCCGCCCGAGCTGCCGCCGCGCCACTACGCGGTGCACCGCGCGCCGCTGCACAACCTGTACGGCCCGACCGAGGCCGCCATCGACGTCAGCCACTGGACCTGCCCGCCGGGCGAGGGGGCGCGCCCGGTCCCGATCGGCCGTCCGATCCAGAACATCCAGCTCCATGTGCTCGACGGCTTCGGCCAGTTGGCGGCGGTCGGCTGCGCCGGAGAGCTGCACATCGCCGGTGACGGTCTGGCCCGGGGTTACCTCAACAACCCGGACCTGACCCGGGAGCGGTTCGTGCCGAACCCGTTCGCCACGGTTCCCGGTGCCCGGATGTACCGCACCGGCGATCTCGTACGGCGCCTCGCGGACGGCACCCTGGAGTTCCTCGGCCGGATCGACAACCAGGTCAAGGTGCGCGGCTTCCGCATCGAGCTCGACGAGATCGAGGCCCGGCTCGGCGCCCACCCCGAAGTGCGCGCGTGTGCGGTGCTGGCCCGCGAGGACAGCCCCGGCGACCCCCGCCTGGTCGGCTACGTGGTGCTCGATGCGGGCTTCGACGAGGTGCCCGGCCGCGACCACCACGCCGAGCTGCTCGCCCACCTCAAGGACGCGCTGCCCGACTACATGGTCCCCGGCGCCCTGGTCCGCCTGGACGCGCTGCCCGTCACCGCCAACGGCAAGCTCGACCGCAAGGCGCTGCCCGCCCCCGACGCCGGTGCGTACGCGGTGCGCGCCTACGTCGCCCCGCGCACCCCGGCCGAGGAGGTCCTGGTCGGGATCTGCGCCGAGCTGCTCGGGTTCGCGGCGGACCGGATCAGCGTCGAGGACAACTTCTTCGCGCTGGGCGGGCATTCGCTGCTCATCCCCAAGCTCACCGCGCGGCTGACCGCCGCCGGGCTCCACTGCGACCTGCCCGCGGTCTTCGCGGCGGCCACGCTGGCGGAGCTCGCCGCGTCCGTCGACGGCAGCGGCGCGGCGGACACCTTCGTGGTCCCGGCCGCGCGCGTCCCCGAGGGCAGCACCCGGATCACGCCCGACATGCTGCCGCTGGTGGAGCTGACCGAGGACGAGCTGGCGGCGGTCGTCGCGGCCGTGCCCGGCGGCGCCGCCAACCTCCAGGACGTCTACCCGCTGGCCGCCCTCCAGGAGGGCATGCTCTTCCACCACCTCAAGGAGAGCGGCCGCGACCCGTACGTGCTGTCCGGGGTGTTCTCCTTCGACAGCCGCGACCACCTGGACCGCTTCGCCGACGCCCTGCGCGCGGTGATCGCCCGGCACGACGCGCTGCGCACCGCGATCCTCACCGACGGTCTTGCGCAGCCCGTGCAGGTCGTCGTCCGGCACGCCGAACTCACCGTGGACGAGTTGGCGGTGACCCCCGGCAGCTCCGCGGCGGACGAGATCGAGCAGCTGCTGGCCGGTTCGCAGGCGATGCGCCTGGACCGGGCGCCGCTGATCCGGCTGCGCGCGGCCCGCGACCCGCGGAGCGGGCAGTGGTCCGCGGTGCTCAATCTGCACCACGTCATCGACGACGCCACCTCCCTCGGCTTCCTGTTCAAGGAGCTCGTGGCGCACATGACGGGCCGCGCCGCCGAGCTGGCCGCCCCCGAGCCGTACCGCAACTTCATCGCGCACGCCGCCCACCGGGCCGAGGTCCTGGACCCGGCGGCGTACTTCGGCGAGCGGCTCGGCGACGTCACCGAGCCGACCGTGCTCTTCGGCATGCACGACGTGCACGGCGACGGGCGACGGGTCGCTGATCTGCGCAAGCCGCTCGATCCGGAGCTCGGCGAGCGGGTCCGCACCCGGGCCAAGGAGCTGCGGGTCAGCCCGGCGACGCTCTTCCACGCGGGCTGGGCGCTGGTCGTCGCGGCCTGCGCCGGGCGCGACGACGTGGTGTTCGGGACCGTCATGTCCGGGCGCCTCCAGGGCCCCCGGGGCATCGAGCGGATGCTTGGCAACTTCATCAACACCCTGCCGGTGCGGCTCGACCTCACCGGGCGTGACGTGCGCGAGCTGGTGGCCGAGACCGACCGTGCGCTGCGCGAGCTGGTGCGCCACGAGCAGACCCCGCTCGCCGTCGCCCACCGCCACAGCGACGTGCCCCGCGACACCCCGCTCTTCAACGCGATCTTCAACTTCCGTCATCTGGAGTCCGACGACCGCATCGACGAGGACGAGCTGGAGCGCGCGGGCGTCAAGTCGCTGGCCGGGGTGATCGAGCGCAGCAACTACCCGGTCGCACTCTCGGTCGACGACCTGGGGCACTCGTTCTCCGTGGACGCGCAGATCGACCAGGCGCAGGACGCCGCCCTGGTCATCGCGTACCTGGAGGCCGCCATGACCGGGCTGCTCGGCGCGCTCGACGCCGAGCAGCCGGTGGCCGCCCTCGACATCTCCGTCCTGCCCGAGGCGATGCGCCGGCGACTGCTCGTCGACGGCAACCGGCGCCCGCGTTCGTACGCCGACGACCGCGCTCTGCACGAGCGGTTCGAGGCGGCCGTCGCCGCGACCCCCGACGCCGTCGCCCTCTGCTACGGCGCCGAGAGCCTCACCTACCGCGAGCTGAACGCCCGCGCCAACCGGCTCGCCCACTATCTGCGCGAGCTGGGCGTCGGCCCGGACGTGCTGGTCGCGCTCTGCCTGCCGCGCAGCGAGCACATCGTGATCGGCCTGCTCGCGGTCCTCAAGGCGGGCGGCGCCTATGTGCCGCTCGACCCGGCATCGCCGGTGGACCGGCTCGGCCATCTGCTCACCGACAGCGCGCCGCGCGCCCTGCTGGTCGACGGACCGCTGCCGGAGGGCCTGCGTGCCCCCGAGGTGCCGGTGGTGGACGTACGGGCCGACGCGGCGCTCTGGGCCGACCGCCCGGACACCGATCTGCCCGCCGCAACCACGGGTCTGACGCCCTCTCATATGGCGTACGTGATCTACACCTCGGGATCGACCGGCACGCCCAAGGGCGTGATGGTCGAACACCGCAACGCGACCCGGCTGTTCACCGCCACCGAGCCGTGGTTCGGCTTCGGCCGTGACGACGTGTGGACGCTGTTCCATTCGTTCGCCTTCGACTTCTCCGTGTGGGAGATCTGGGGCGCGCTGCTGCACGGCGGCCGTCTGGTGATCGTGCCGCAGGCCGCCACCCGCAACCCGAAGGACTTCTACGCCCTGCTGTGCGCGGAGGGGGTGACCGTCCTCAACCAGACGCCCAGTGCCTTCCGGCAGCTGATCGCGGCGCAGGGCGACAGCCCGGCCGTGCACCGGCTGCGCACGGTCGTCTTCGGCGGCGAGGCGCTGGACGTGGCCGCCCTCAAGCCGTGGCTGCGCCGCGCGGCCAACAAGGGCACCCGGCTGGTCAACATGTACGGGATCACCGAGACCACCGTGCACGTCACCTACCGGCCGCTCACCGAGGCCGACGCGGAGCTCGCCGTCAGCCCGATCGGCGAGCGGATCCCCGACCTGCGCACCTATGTCCTGGACCGGCACGGGCGGCCCGCCCCCGTCGGCGCGGTGGGCGAGCTGTACGTCGGCGGCGACGGGGTGGCCCGCGGCTATCTCAACCGGCCCGAGCTGACCGCCGAGCGCTTCCTCGACGACCCGTTCTGCCCCGCGCCGGGCGCCCGGATGTACCGCACCGGCGACCTGGCCCGGGTGCTGTCCGACGGCACCCTGGAGTACCTGGGCCGCAACGACGACCAGGTGAAGGTGCGCGGCTTCCGCATCGAGCTCGGCGAGATCGAGGCGAAGCTGCTGGCCCACCCGGGCGTCGAGGACGCGCGCGTGGTCGTGCGCGAGTACGGCGAGGGCGACCAGCGCCTGGTGTCCTATGTGGTGCCCTCGGCCGAGCGCGCCCACGCGGTGCGCGAGCTGCTGCGGATCGAGCGCACCGAACCCGAGGCGCTGGAGCGGACGTACGAACTGCCCAACGGCATGACGGTGTTCCAGCAGAACCGCAGTGAGACGGACTTCGTCTACGAGGAGATCTTCACCAACCTCGAATACCTGCGCAACGGCATCACCATCCGCGACGGCGACACCATCGTCGACGTCGGCGCCAACATCGGCATGTTCACCCTGTTCGCGGGGACGCGCTGCCCCGGCGCGCGCATCCTCGCCTTCGAGCCGATCCCGCCGGTCTTCGACTCGCTGCGCCGCAACGTGGAGCTGCACGGGCTGAACGCCCAGGTGTTCGCGTGCGGCCTGGCGGCCGAGGCCAAGGAGGAGACGTTCACCTTCTACCGCCACAACACCGTCATCTCCAGCAGTGTCACCACTGCCGAGCAGGCGCACGAGATGGTCCGCTCCTACCTGCGCAACCAGGAGGAGCTGACCGAGGACGGTACGGTCGCCGGTGACGAGCTGGTGGCCGAGCTGGTCGACGCGCGCCTGGACAGTGAGCGGTTCACGTGTCAGCTGCGCACCTTCTCGGAGATCGTCGCCGAGCAGGGCCTGGACCGCATCGACCTGCTGAAGATCGACGTGGAGAACGCCGAGTACGAGGTGCTCAAGGGCATCCACTGGCGCGACTGGCCCAGGATCCGCCAGCTGGTGGTGGAACTCCACGACGTGGACGGCCAGTTGGAGAAGGTGGAGACCCTGCTGCGGGCGCTCGGCTACCGGGTGGTCAGCGAGCAGGACAACCGGCTGCTCCGGGGCACCCCGCTCTACAACGTGTACGCGATCCGCGAGGAGGGTGCCCGCGCGCCCGAGTCCGGCGAGCAGGAGGCCGCGCCGCGCTGGGCGGCGCGCACCCCACTCCTCGACGACGTCCGCACCGCCCTGGCCGAGGCCCTGCCCGAGTACATGGTCCCGGCCGCCCAGGTCCTGCTCGAAGCGCTGCCGCTCACCCAGAACGGCAAGCTGGACCACCGGGCGCTGCCCGACCCCGAGAGCAACCGCGGCCGGGGCGAGCGTCTTGTCGCACCCCGCACCGAGACCGAGCACGCCGTCGCGGCCGTCTGGGCCGAACTGCTGCACACCGACGTGGACCAGTTGGGCGTGGACAGCAACTTCTTCGCCCTCGGCGGCAACTCGCTGCTCGTGACCCGACTGGTGAACCGCCTCAAGCAGCAGAGCGGCGCGGACCTGCCCATCCAGGTCGTCTTCGACGCCCCGACGCTCGCCGGTATGGCCGCTGAGCTGGAGCGACATGCGCCCGCGGGCGGGGAGGAGGGCCTGTTCGACGTGGATAGGATCCGCGAGAGCCTCGGTCTGATCGAGAGCATGAGCGACGAAGAGCTGGACGCTCTGGAAAGCCAGAACCAGGAACCCGGGGCCGGACGATGACCACTGTGAACGAAGACAGCGCCGACCTGATCAAGAAGATCAGGTCGCTGCCCGCCAAGCGGCAGCGCGCCCTGATCGCGCTGCTGCGCAAGCAGGGCGTGGACCTCTCCGCGCTCGACACCATCCCCAGGCACCCCCGGTCCGCGACCGAGCCGGTGCGGCTCTCCTTCGCCCAGCAGCGGCTGTGGTTCCTGGCCCAGCTGGACGGGACCAGCGCGTACTACAACATCCCGATGGCGCTGCGGCTCAGCGGTCCCCTCGACCGCCCCGCGCTCCAGCGGGCGCTGGCCGAGATCGTCCGCCGCCACGAGGTGCTGCGCACCCGGTTCGTGGAGCGCGACGGCGTCCCGTACCAGGAAATCGGCGACGGCAGTGACTTCGCCGTGGCCTACGAGGAGCTCGCAGGTCCGGACGCGCTCGCCGGCGTGTGCGAGCGCGAGGCGGTCGCGCCCTTCGACCTGGCGCACGAGTCCCTGATCCGGGTCCGCCTGCTGCGCGAGTCCGAGCGGGCGCACGTCCTGCTGGTCACCATGCACCACAGCGTCTCCGACGGCTGGTCGCTCGGCGTCTTCTTCCGCGACCTGGTCGCGCTGTACGAGGCGTACTGTGCGGGCGCCGAGTCGCCGCTCGACGAGCTGCCGATCCAGTACGCGGACTACGCGCACTGGCAGCGCCAGTGGCTGGTCGACGAGGTGCAGGAGCGCCAGGTCGGCTACTGGAAGGAGCGGCTCGCCGGGGTCGATGCCCGGCTCACCCTCCCCGCCGACCTGCCGCGCCCCGAGACCAAGACGTACCAGGGCAGGCACGAGCGGTTCACCTGCCCGCCCGAGCTGCTGCGGCGGCTGCGCGAGGTGAGCGAGCGGCACGACGTCACGCTCTACATGACGCTGCTCGCGGTGTACGCGCTGGCCCTGCACCAGTACACCGGCCAGAGCGACATCGCCGTGGGCACCCCGGTGGCGGGCCGCAACCGGCTGGAGGCGGAGGGCCTCATCGGGTTCTTCGCCAACACCCTGGTCATGCGCACCGACCTGTCCGGCGACCCGTCCTTCCCCGAGCTGCTCGCCCGGGTCAAGGAGAGCGCGCTGCAGGCCTACGACCACCAGGACGTGCCGTTCGAGGCGGTCGTGGACGCGCTGAACCTGGAGCGCAGCCTCAGCCACTCGCCGGTCTTCCAGACCATGTTCGTGCTTCAGGAGGCGCAGTCCGAGCGCGAGGTCCGGCTCGGCGCGCTCGACGTCTCGCTGATCGAGTTCGACTTCGACATCACCAAGTTCGACCTGACCCTGGATCTGCGTGAGACGCCGGACGGGCTGGTCGGCGCGGTCGAGTACACCACCGCCCTCTACGAGAGCGCGACCGTGCGGCGTTTCATCGCCCACTACACCCGGCTGCTCGCGGCCGTCGCCGAGGAGCCCGGCGCGCGGATATCCAAGCTCTCCGCGCTCGACGAGGCCGAACGCCACCAGGTCCTCACCGGGTGGAACGACACCCGCCACCCCTTCTCCGACGAGAGCTGTCTGCACGAGCTGTTCGAGGCGGCGGTGGCGCGCCACCCCGAGCGCACCGCCGTCGTCTTCGGCGCGGACGAGCTCAGCTACGCCGAGCTCAACGCCCGCGCCAACCGCGTCGCGCACGCCCTGCGGCGCCACGGCGTCGGCCCGGACACCGTGGTCGGCCTGCGCATGGAGCGCTCGGCGGAGATGGTGGCCGCGATCCTCGGGATCCAGAAGGCGGGCGGCGCCTATCTGCCCATCGAGCCCAGCCACCCCGCCGAGCGCACCGCGTACGTGGTCGAGAGCTCCGGCGTCGAGGTCGTCCTCACCCAGCCGCACCTGGACACCGAGGCGGTGTCCGGGGTGAGGCATCTGCTCACCGTCGACGCCGGGGGACGGGTCGCGCACGCGGGCGAGGAGCTCACCGGCCTCGGCGAGGACAACCTCGACGCGGCCGAACTCGGGCTCAACGCGGGCCACTTGGCGTATGTCATCTACACCTCCGGCTCCACCGGCCGCCCCAAGGGCGTGATGATCGAGCACCGCGCGGCGGTGAACCGCATCGAGTGGATGCAGCACACCTACGACCTGGGCGAGGACGACGTCGTCCTGCAGAAGACGCCGTTCAGCTTCGACGTGTCGGTGTGGGAGTTCTTCTGGCCGCTGATGGCGGGCGCGCGACTGGTCGTGGCCGAGCCCGAGGGCCACAAGGACCCCGCCTACCTCGTCTCCCTCATCCGCCGCACCGGCGTCACCACCCTGCACTTCGTGCCGTCGATGCTGCGCTCGGTTGTGGAGGAGGCGGGCTGGGCCGACTGCGCCTCGGTGCGCCAGGTGTTCTGCAGCGGCGAGGCCCTGCCCGGCGATCTCTGCGGCCGGCACTACGCCCTGCACCCCGCCCCGCTGCACAATCTGTACGGCCCCACCGAGGCGGCCGTCGACGTCAGCCACTGGACCTGCCCGGCCGACCGGCCGCTGCGCACGGTCCCCATCGGCAGCCCCATCCACAACATCCAACTGCACGTCCTGAACGAGGCGTTGGAGCCGCAGGGCATCGGGTGCGTGGGCCAGCTGTACATCGCCGGGGCCGGGCTCGCGCGCGGCTACCTCAACAACCCGGACCTGACCCGCGAGCGGTTCGTGCCCAACCCGTTCGACGACGCTCCGGGCGCCCGGATGTACCAGACGGGCGACCTGGTGCGGCGGCTCGCCGACGGCACCCTGGAGTTCCTCGGGCGCATCGACGACCAGGTCAAGCTGCGCGGCCACCGCATCGAGCTCGGCGAGATCGAGCACCGCCTCGCCCAGCACCCCGCGGTGCGCGCCTGCGTCGTGGTCGTCCGCGAGGACAAGCCCGGCAGCCCGCAGCTGGTGGCGTACACGGTCCTGGAGGGCGAACTTGCCGACCACCGGACCGAGTTCGCCGCGCACCTGGAGCGCGCCCTGCCCGACTACATGGTGCCCAGCGCCTTCGTGGTCCTGGACGCGCTGCCCGTCACCGCCAACGGCAAGCTCGACCGCAAGACCCTGCCCGCCCCCGGCATCGACGCCTACGCCCAGCGCGCCTACGTCGCCCCGCGCCCCGGCACCGAGCAGCTGCTCGCGGACGTCTGGGCCGAGCTGCTCGGCTTCGACGGGGAGAAGATCAGCGCCGAGGACAACTTCTTCGCGCTGGGCGGCCACTCGCTGCTCATCACCGTCCTGATCGCCCGCCTCAAGGAGCACGGCCTCGCCGTCACCGTACGGGCGGTGTTCAACGCCCCGACGCTGGCCCTGCTCGCCGCCGAGATCGACGGCGCCGAGCCGCGCGCCGACTTCACCGTCCCGCCCAACCTCATACCGGAGGCCTGCGAGCGGATCACCCCCGCGATGCTGCCGCTGGTGGACCTCACCCAGGCGCAGCTCGACGCGGTGGTGGCGACCGTACCCGGCGGGGCGCCCAACGTGCAGGACGTCTACCCGCTGGTGCCCTCGCAGGAGGGCATCCTCTTCCACCACCTGATGGATCCCGACAACGACCCGTACGTCATCCCGATCCTGCTGGCCGCCGAGGACGCGGCCGCCGGGGACGCGTTCGCCGCCGCGCTCCAGTCGCTGGTCGACCGGCATGACGTGATGCGCACCGCCGTGCTGACGGCGGGGCTGCCCGAACCCGTCCAGGTCGTCCACCGCACCGCCCAGCTGCCCGTCGAGCACGTCACGCTCGACCCGGACCAGGACGCCGAGGAGCAGGCGCGCGCCCTGCTGGAGCAGCCCGGGCGGATGACGCTCGGCCGGGCCCCGCTGCTGAAGCTGGCGATCGCCCAGGACCCGCACTCCGCACGGCGGTTCCTGCTGCTGAGCGCACACCACCTCATCGAGGACGCGACGTCGCTGCGCCTCATCCTCGACGAGCTCGTCACCCACATGTCCGGGCGGGTCGACCGCCTCGCGCCGCCCGCGCCCTACCGCGACTTCGTCGCCCACACCCTGCACCGGCTGGCCTCCGACGACACCGAGGCGTTCTTCCGGGACCGGCTCGGCGACGTCACCGAGTCGACCGCGCCCTTCGGCCTGACCGATGTGCGCGGCGACGGGCGCGGGGTGCGCGATCTGCGCCGCTCGCTGGCGCCGGGCCTGACGCGTGATCTGCGCGCGGAGGCCCAGCGGCTGCGCACCAGCCCGGCAGCCCTCTGCCACGCGGCCTGGTCCGTGGTGGTGGCGGCGTGCAGCGGCCGCGACGACGTGGTGTTCGGCACCGTCCTGTCGGGCCGCCTCCAGGGCGTGCCCGGCGTGGAGCGGATGCTGGGCAACTTCATCAACACCCTGCCGCTGCGGGTGCGCCTGGCGGGGCGCACCGTGGGCGAGCTGGTCGCCGAGGTCGACTCCGCGCTCAAGGAGCTGATCACGTACGAGCAGAGCTCGCTGATCGCGGCCCAGCGGTGCAGCGGGGTCGAGGGCGACGTGCCGCTCTTCAGCTCGATGATCAACTTCCGGCACTTCGAGCCCGGCCGCGACGACGACGGCCCCACTGGCACCGACGCCCAGGGCGTGCGCTGGCTCGGCTCGGCCGACCGCACCAACTACCCGGTCGGCCTGTCCATCGACGACATCGGCACCGAGCTCTCCCTCAACGCCCAGGTCGACGCCTCGCTGTCGCCGGACGCGCTGATCGGCTACCTGGAAGCGGCGCTGACCGGCATCGTCACCGCGCTGGCCACCGACGGCGGCGCGAGCACCGAGGCGCTCGCCGTCGACATCCTGCCCGCGCCCGAGCGCCGCCGGCTGCTCACCGACTGGAACGCCACCGCGCACCCGTATCCGCAGGACAGCTGTCTCTTCGAGCTGTTCGAGGAGCAGGTGGAGCGGCGGCCCGACGCCGTCGCCGTCGAGCACGGCGCCACCGCGCTCAGCTACGCCGAGCTCAACGCCCGCGCCAACCGCGTCGCTCACGAGCTGCGCGAGCGGGGGGTCGGTCCGGACACGCTGGTGGGGCTGTGCGCCGAGCGCTCGCCCGAACTCGTCGCCGGTCTGCTCGGCATCCTGAAGGCGGGCGGCGCCTATGTGCCGATCGACCCGGGCTACCCCGAGGCCCGCATCCGCACCCTCATCGAGAGCTCCGGCGTCACCCTGGTGCTCAGCCAGTCCCATCTGCCGGGCGCGGTGCTCGACGGCACGGACGTGCTGCACCTGGACACGGGGGAGCGGGCGGCGGACGGCGTCCAGGTCCTCGCGGACCGCCCCGAGCACAACCTCTCGCGGGCCGAACTCGGCCTCACCCCGGACCACTTGGCGTACGTGATCTTCACCTCGGGCTCCACGGGCGTGCCCAAGGGCGTGCTCGTCGAGCAGCGCGGTGTGGTGCGGCTGGTACGCAACCGGGAGTACTTCCCGACCGACGAGCGGACCGTGGTGCTGCACCACTCGTCGATCTCGTTCGACGTCGGCTCGCAGGAGGTGCTCGGCCCGCTGCTCAACGGCGGCCGGCTGGTGCTGCACGACGGCGACTCCAAGGACGTCGGCCGGCTCCTGGACCGGGTGGAGCGCTCCGGGGTCACCATGATGGCGCTGTCGGCCGCGTTCCTGCCCGCGTTCGCCGAGGCCTCCCGCCACCGCACGCTGCCGCTGTCCTATCTGGGCGTGGGCGGCGAGGCGTTCTCCGCCCGCGACGTGCGCACGCTGTACGCGGCGCACCCGGGCCTGACCGTCGTCAACGCCTACGGCCCCACCGAGAACAGCATCGCCTCCACCTGCCACGAGATCCCGCGCGACCTCGCCGAGGACGCGCCGATCCCGATCGGCCGCCCCATCGGCCAGGCCACCGCCCATGTCACCGCCCATGTCACCGGCCCCGGACTGCGGCTGGTGCCGTGCGGGGTGGTCGGCGAGCTGTGCGTGGGCGGCGCGGGCGTGGCGCGCGGCTACCTCGGCAACCCCGGCCTGACCGGGGAGAAGTTCGTCGCCGACCCCTTCTCCGACGCCCCGGGGGCGCGGCTGTACCGCACCGGCGACCTGGTGCGCCGACTGCCCGACGGCGCCCTGGAGTTCGTCGGCCGGATCGACGACCAGGTGAAGGTGCGCGGCTTCCGCGTCGAGCTCGGCGAGATCGAGAGCGCGCTGCACACCCACCCCTCGGTGCACAGCGCCGTCGTCACCACCCGGGACAGCGGCGACACCAAGAAACTCGTCGCCTACGTCCGCCCCACGGACGCCTGGCTGGACACGGCCGCCGAGGAACAGAACGCCGAACACCTCGGCCAGTGGCAGAAGCTCTTCGAGGACCAGTACGCGGCGGCCGACGACGCGACCGCCGACGCCACCGACGCCGAGCTCAACCTGGTCGGCTGGAACAGCAGTTACACCGGTGAGCTCATCCCCGAGCCCGAGATGCGCGAGTGGATCGACGGCACGGTGGCGCAGATCGAGGAGCTGCGGCCCCGGCGGCTCCTGGAGATCGGCTGCGGCACCGGTCTGCTCCTGTACCGCTACGCGGGCGCCTGCGAGTCGGTGCACGCCGTCGACATCTCCGCCTCGGCGCTCGCCGGGGTCAAGCGCGGCGCCGAGCGGCGCGGCTGGACGCACGTCACCCTGAGCCAGGGCGACGCCCTGTCGGTGACGGCACCGGAAGGCACCACCTTCGACACGGTCGTCCTCAACTCCGTCGTCCAGTACTTCCCCAACCGGGTCTACCTGGAAGAGGCCGTCGCCCGGATCCTGCCGCTCGTCGAGGACGGCGGCCGCATCCTGATCGGCGACGTCCGCAACCTCGACCTGTTCTCCGCGCACCTCGGCGCGATGGAGCGCAGCCGTACGCAGGTGCGCACCTCGGCCGGGGCGCTCGCCGCCCAGGTCCAGCGCCGCCGCCGGCAGGAGGGCGAGCTGCTGGTCAGCCCGGCCTTCTTCGCGGACCTGGGCGACCGCTTCCCCGAGCTGGGCGCCGTCGACCTGATGGTCAAGCGGGGCCTGGGCGACAACGAGATGCTCAGCTACCGCTACGACGTGGTGCTCACCAAGGGCGCGGGCGCGCCCGCCGAGCCGCTGCCGTGGCTGGAGGCCGACTCGCCGCAGGCGCTGCGCGCCCTGCTGGCGGGCGAGGTGCCCGAGCGCTTCGGCGTCACCGGTCTGACCAACCCGCGCGTCGAGGACGACGTCCTGGTGGCCGAGGGGCTGACGCGCTGGCCCGCCAACCGCCAGGTCGACCCGCTGCCGGGCGGCATCCGCCTGTCCGCGGCGGCCACCGAGCGGGTGCGCGAGCTGGAGTCGGCCCTGCGGTACGCGGAGGAGCTCGGCCACCGGGTCGCCGTGACCTGGTCGCAGGACCGCCCCGACGGCCTCGACCTCGTCCTCGGCAAGGGGGAGCTGCCCCGGGTGCGGGCGCGCGGCGCCTACGGCCGCCCGCAGCTCGCCAACGCCCCGCAGGTGGCCCGGATGGGCCAGACCATGACCCGGGTGCTGCGCGAGCACCTGTCGGCCAGGGTGCCCGAGTACATGGTGCCCAGCGTGTTCGTGGCGCTCGAAGAGCTGCCGATCACCACCAACGGCAAGGTCGACAAGAAGGCGCTGCCCGCCCCGGACGAGAGCGATGTCCACAAGGAGGTGTACGTCGCCCCGCGCACCGAGACCGAGCGGACGCTGTGCCGTCTGGTCGAGGACGTGCTGGGTCTGGGCCGGGTCGGTCTGGAGGACGGCTTCTTCGAGCTGGGCGGCCACTCGCTGCTCGCCACCCGCCTCACCATCCGGGTCAAGCAGGAGACCGGCAAGGACCTTCCGCTCCAGGTGATCCTGGGCGGCGCCACCGTCCAGGAGATGGCGGCGGCCCTGGAGTCCCCGGCGGACGAGCCGGCGGCACTGCCGCTGCCCGCGCCCGGCGAAAGCGCCCTGAGCGCGCCGCTCTCCCTCCAGCAGAGCGAGCTGTGGTTCCTCAACCACCGCGAGCACCTGGGCACGGCGTACGACAACGTGCAGATGGCCTACCGGATCGTCGGCACCCTGGACCGCGCTGCCTACGCCCGCGCCTTCGAGGCGCTCGTGGCCCGGCACGCGGTGCTGCGCACCAGCTATGTCCTGCGCGACGGGGCATACGTACAGCAGGTCAACGACGCCGGTGGCTTCGCCGTCGCGTTCGAGGAGATGGCCGGGGACGCGGCGGCCGCCGAGTGGCTGCGGGCCGAGCGCGCCCGGCCGTTCGCGCCGCAGGACCGCCATATGCTGCGGGTGCACCTGCTGACGCTGTCGCCGCACGAGCACATCGCCGTCGTCACCCGCCCGTGGGGCATCTTCGACGGCTGGTCCACCGGCGTCTTCCTGACCGAGCTGAACACGGTGTACGCGGCGCTGCGCCGGGACGCCGAGCCGGAGCTGCCCGAACTGCCGCTCCAGTACGCCGACTTCACGCACTGGCAGCACCGCGCGGTCGACGCTGCGGAGCTCGCCCGGCAGGAGGCGTACTGGCGCGGTCAGCTGGCCGGGCTGCCCGCCTGCCTCTCGCTGCGCACCGACTACCGCCGTCCCGCCGTCAGGTCCCACCGGGGCTCGACGGTCGCGGTGAACGTCCCGGCCGAGCTGCTCGTACAGCTGCGGCGGTACGGCCAGGAGCGGGGCGTCACGCTCTACATGACGCTCCTGTCGGCGTTCGCGGTGCTTCTCGGCGCGTACACCGAGGACCGCGAGGCGGCCATCGGCTCGCCGGTGACCAACCGCCCGGACCCGGCCCTTGAGCAGCTGATCGGCTACTTCATCAACGTGCTCGTGCTGCGGCTCGACACGGCCGGGGACCGGAGCTTCGACGAGCTCCTGGCCCGGGCCAAGCGGGTGACGGCCGAGGCGCACGAGCACAAGGACGTGCCGTTCGCGCGCCTCGCCCAGGAGCTGGTCGCCGAGCCCGATCCGGCGCACTCGCCGCTGTTCCAGGCGATGTTCAACCTGATCCCGGCGCCCGCACCGACCCCGCCGGGCGAGGAGGCACCCGTACCGGAGTTCGCCACGCTGCCGGTTTCCTCGGACGCCGGGGTCGCGAAGTTCGACCTCAACCTGGTGGTGCGGGAGACTCCGGCGGGCCTGAACGGCTATCTGGAGTACAGCACCGATCTGTTCGGGCGGCGGACGGCCGAGCGGATGGCCGCGCTGTACGAGCGGCTGCTGCTGAAGATCGTCGCCAACCCGGGTGCGGACCTGGCCGGGCTACGGGCGGCCGCGGCCGACGCGGAGCTGTGACCGGCCGTCCCCCCTGCCCCGTCCCCACCGATTCCTGTTCCCGTGTTCCCCCTGTTTCCCCTAGAGATGGTGTGACTATGAAGAGCGAAGAAATCCTCCCCCTGATCCACGAGGCGATCGTCGAGGTCCTGCCGGAGCTCGACGGGCACGACTTCCAGGAGACCGACTCGCTGGACGCGCTCGGCGCCAACTCGATGGACCGCGCCGAGATCGTCATGATCGTCCTTGAGGCGATGAACCTGGAGATTCCGCTGGTCGACACGTTCGGCCCGCAGAACCTGGGCGAGCTCGCCCGGCACCTCGCCGACAAGACCGCGGTGGCCCGGTAACGTGCCCGAGATCGCCGTGACCGGGCTGGGGGTCACCACTGCCGTCGGCCAGGGCAAGGCCGCCTTCGCCGAGGCACTGTTCGCCGGGGCGCACCGGTTCGCCGTCATGGAGCGGCCCGGCCGCCAGGCCGGCACGCGGTTCGTCGGCGCGGAGATCCCCACCTTCGCGCCGACGAACCGGCTGGCCGCACGCGAGCTGCGGACCGTCTCCCTCACCGGCCAGGTCCTGCTGGCCACCCTGGAGGAGGCCTGGACCGAGGCGCGCCTCGACGAGGTCCCCGCCGAGCGCATCGGCCTGGTCGTCGGCGGCAACAACCTCCAGCAGCGCGAGCTCACGCTCGCCCAGGACCGCCACCGCGCCAAACCCCGCTTCCTGCGGCCCAGTTACGGAATGTCCTTCCTGGACACCGATCTGTGCGGGCTCGCCACGGCGGCCTTCGGCATCCGCGGCTTCGCCCACACCGTGGGCGGGGCCTCGGCCAGCGGCCAGCTGGCGGTCATCGAGGCGGCCGAGGCGGTGGCATCCGGCCGGGTCGACGTGTGCGTGGCGGTGGGCGCCCTGATGGACCTCTCGTACTGGGAGTACCTGGGCCTGCACGCCATGGGCGCGATGGCGCCGGAGTCCTGCGCCGAGGCGCCGGAGCTGGCCTGCCGTCCGTTCGACTCGGGCCGGGGCGGCTTCGTCTTCGGCGAGGCGTGCGGCGCGCTGGTCGTCGAGCGCGTCGGCGCCCGCCCGGCACCCGCCGAGCCGTATGCGGCGCTGACCGGCTGGTCGGTCCAGCTGGACGGCAACCGCAACCCGAACCCGTCCCTGGAGGGCGAGGTGCGGGCGATCGGGCAGGCCCTGGAGCGGGCCGGGCTGACGGCCGCCGACATCGACTACGTCAACCCGCACGGCACGGCCTCACCGGTCGGCGACCGCACCGAGGCCGATGCCCTGCTGGCCGCCGGGCTCACCCGAGCCCGGGTCAACGCCACCAAGTCGATCACCGGGCACGGACTCACCGCGGCCGGGGCGGTGGAGGCGGTCGCCGCGCTGCTCCAGATGCGGCACGGCAGGCTGCACCCCACCCGCAATCTGGTGGAGCCCATCGACGACCGGCTGCGCTGGGTGCGCGGCGAGGCCGTCGAGGCCGAGGTCGGCCACTGCCTGAGCCTGAGCATGGGATTCGGCGGCATCAACACGGCACTTTGCATGAGCAAGTGCGAATCACGGAGAGCGTAAGGTACATGTCCCGCGTCGGTATCGAAGCGATGAACGTGTTTGGCGGCTCGGCAGTGCTGGACGTCAAGGCACTGGCGCAGCACCGGGGGCTCGACCTCCCGCGCCTGGAGAACCTCCTGATGAGGGAGAAGACCGTGGCGCTGCCCTTCGAGGACCCGGTGACCTTCGGCGCCAACGCCGCCCGGCCGCTCCTCGACCGGCTGAGCGCCGAGGAGAAGGACAGCATCGAGCTGCTGATCACCTGTACCGAGTCGGGCGTCGACTTCTCCAAGTCGACCAGCACCTACCTCCACGACCAGTTGGGCCTGAGCCGCAACTGCCGGATGTTCGAGCTCAAGCAGGCCTGCTACGCGGGCACCGCCGGGTTCCAGATGGCCTGCAACTTCATCCTTTCGCAGACGTCGCCGGGCGCGAAGGCGCTGGTCATCGCCACCGACATCTCCCGCTACCTCCTTGAGGACGGCGACGAGGCGGCCGCCCAGGAGTGGGCGTACGCCGAGCCCAGCGGCGGTGCCGGCGCGGTCGCCATGCTGATCAGCGACACCCCGCACGTCTTCCAGCTCGACGTGGGCGCCAGCGGCTACTACGGCTACGAGGTCATGGACACCTGCCGTCCGGCCCCCGACAGCGAGTCCGGCGACGTCGACCTGTCCCTCATGTCGTACCTGGACTGCTGCGAGCAGTCCTACCGGGCGTACGAGAAGAAGGTGGCGGGCGCCGACTACCGCGACTCCTTCCAGTACCTCGCCTTCCACACGCCCTTCGGCGGCATGGTCAAGGGCGCCCACCGCACGATGATGCGCAAGGTCGCCAGGGCGAAGGGCACCGAGATCGCCGAGGACTTCGAGCGCCGGGTGATGCCGGGCCTGGAGTACTGCGGCCGCGTCGGCAACATCATGGGCGCGACCGTCTTCCTGTCGCTGGCGAGCACCGTCTGCAACGGCGGTTTCGACGCGCCCCGGCGCCTGGGCTGCTTCTCCTACGGGTCGGGCTGCTGCTCCGAGTTCTACAGCGGCGTGGTCACCCCGGACGGGGCCGCCCGGCTGAAGGAGATGGCCATCGAGGCCCATCTGGACGGCCGCTACCGGCTCTCCCTGGACGAGTACGACCGGTTGCTGAGCGACCGCGACTTCATCCGCTTCGGCACCCGCGACGCGGCCGTCAACCAGGACCTCGTCGCCGCGACCGGCAACGGCAGCGGGCCCCGGCTCGTCCTGCGGGAGATCAAGAACTACCACCGGGAGTACGCATGGGTGGGCTGATGGACGGACCGGCCCCCACCACGCTGCGGCTGCGTGAGCAGGGCACCACCTGGTACGTGCGGATCCACCGGCCCGAGGCCGACAACGCGCTCAACGAGACCCTGGTGCGCGAGCTCACCGAGGTCCTGACCCGCGCCTCGCGCTCGTCCGCCACCGTGGTGGTGCTCGAAGGGCTGCCAGAAGTGTTCTGCTTCGGCGCCGACTTCAGGGCGATCGGCGCGGCGGTCCGGGAGGGCGGGCGCACGGCGGCCGACCCCGAGCCGCTGTTCGACCTGTTCCGCCTCCTCGCGTACGGCGACTTCCTCTCGGTCGCGCACGTGCGCGGCAAGGCGAACGCGGGCGGGGTCGGCCTGGTGGCCGCCAGCGATGTGGTGATCGCCGACGACAGCGCCACGTTCAGCCTCTCCGAGCTGCTCTTCGGCCTGATACCGGCCATGGTGCTCCCGTTCCTGATCCGCCGCACCGGCTTCCAGCACGCCCACTACCTCGCCGCCACGACCCGCACCGCCGACGCGGCGCGAGCCTGCGAGTGGGGGCTCGTCGACGCGTACGGGCCGGACAGCGAGGCGCTGCTGCGCATCCACCTCCAGCGGCTCGGGCGGCTGTCGAAGAAGGCGGTCACGCGGTACAAGGCGTATCTGCGCGAGCTGTCGCCGGTGACCGAGCACGCCAAGAGCGCGGCGCTGGCCACCAACCGCCTGGTCTTCGAGGACCCGGAGAACGTCCGGGCCATCCAGCGGTACGCGGAGGAGGGCGTGTTCCCGTGGGAGGCGGCCCCGGCCGAGCCCGTCGGCACGACACCCCAGTCCTTCGAACCCCCCCGACCCACCGAGGCCCCCATGCAATTCACCGTGCCGCCCGAGGCACTCGGGAACGCGCGGTTCCGCGAGGCGCACGGCGTCCGGTACGCCTACGCGGCGGGCGCGATGTACAAGGGCATCGCCTCGGTCGAGCTGGTCACCGCGATGGGCCGGGCCGGCCTGCTCTCCTTCTTCGGCACCGGCGGCCTCGGCCTGGACACGATCGACGACGCCCTCACCCGGATCCGCCGGGAGCTCGACCAGGGCCAGGCGTTCGGCGTGAACCTGCTGAGCAACCCGCAGGAGCCCGACCTGGAGATGCGCACCGTGGAGCTGTATCTGCGCCACGGCGTCCGCACGGTCGAGGCGTCCGCCTACATCCGCCCCACGCTGCCCCTGGTGCGCTACCGGCTCGCCGGACTCTCGCGCGACGCGGCCGGAAACGTGGTCCAGGACCACCACATCGTCGCCAAGGTGTCCCGCGCCGAGGTCGCCGAGCGGTTCCTGCGGCCCGCGCCGCCCGAGCTCGTACGGGAGTTGGTCGAGCGCGGCCTGGTCACCGCCGAACAGGCGGAGCTGGGCGCGGCGCTGCCGCTCGCCCAGGACCTGTGCGTCGAGGCCGACTCGGCGGGCCACACCGACGGCGGCAACGCCTATGTGCTGATGCCCGCCATGCGCACGCTGCGCGACCGTATCGGCGAGGAGGAGGGGTACCCGGAGCCGGTGCGCCTGGGGGCGGCGGGCGGCATCGGCACCCCGGAGGCGGCGCTCGCCGCGTACACCCTGGGCGCCGACTTCATCGTGACCGGGTCCATCAACCAGTGCACCGTCGAGGCGGGCACCAGCGACGCCGTCAAGGACATCCTCCAGGAACTCGGCGTCCACGACACCGACTACGCGCCCGCCGGGGACATGTTCGAGGTCGGCGCGAAGGTCCAGGCAGTGCGCAAGGGGCTGTTCTTCCCGGCGCGCGCCCAGAAGCTGTACGAGCTGTATCTGCGCCACGACTCGCTCGACGACCTGGACGCACGGACGCGCACCACACTGGAGGAGAAGTTCTTCCGGCGCTCCATCGACGAGGTCTGGGCGGAGACCCGGGCCCATGTCGCCCGGCGCTTCCCGGAGCGGCTCGCGGAGATCGAGCGCAGCCCCAAGCAGAAGATGGCGCTCGTCTTCCGCTGGTACTTCGTCCACTCCACCCGCCTCGCCATGGCGGGCAGCGCTGAGCAGCGGGTCGACTACCAGATCCACTGCGGCCCGGCCATGGGCGCGTTCAACGCCTGGGTACGGGACACCCCGCTGGAGAAGTGGCGCGAGCGCCGGGTGGCCGCCGTCGCGGAGCACCTGCTGCGGGAAACAGCGGCCCTGCTGGGCCAACAGCTCGGAACGTACGGGAGTTACTCATGAAATCGGTCTACGTCTTCCCCGGCCAGGGCTCGCAGCACAAGGGCATGGGCGAGGGGCTCTTCGAGAAGTTCCCGGAGCTGGTGGCGCAGGCCGACGCGTGCCTGGGCTACTCCATCGAGGAGCTCTGCCTGCGCGACCCCGACAAGGTGCTGGCCAGGACCGAGTACACCCAGCCCGCGCTGTACGTGGTCAACGCCCTCACCTATCTGGACCGTACGGCGGGCGGCGAGCTGCCCGACGTGGTGGCCGGGCACAGCCTGGGGGAGTACTGCGCGCTGTTCGCGGCCGGTGCCTTCGACTTCCTCACCGGGCTCCAACTGGTCCGCAAGCGCGGCGAGCTGATGAGCCGGGCGCCCAAGGGCGCGATGGCGGCGGTCGTCCGCCTGGACCAGCGGCGGGTCGACGAGATCCTCAAGAGCCTGCCGTTCCGCAATCTCGACATCGCCAACATCAACTCGCGCGAGCAGTGCATCGTCTCCGGCGAGTACGACGAGGTGTTCGCCCCCGAGCTGCGCACCGCCTTCACCGACGCCGGGGCCGCCTTCATCCCGCTGAACGTGAGCGCGGCCTTCCACTCGCGCTGCATGACGGAGGTGGAGGAGGAGTTCGCCCGCTACCTCGCCGGGTTCGAGCTGCGGGAGCTGACGATCCCGGTCGTCGCGAACTGCACGGCCCGCCCCTACCCGAAGCAGGGGTACGCGGAGTATCTGACGCGCCAGATATCCAGCCCCGTGAAGTGGTACGAGTCCATCTCCTGGCTGATCGGCCAGGGGCACCGCACCTTCCACGAGATCGGCCCCGGCCGGGTCCTGGCCAAGCTGACCGACCAGATCCTCAAGGACCCGCTGCCGCTGGCCGAGGAGCCCCCGGCGCCCGCGGTGAGCGCCCGGCCGCGCACCGAGGTGGTGTTCATGTACGGCGGCCAGGGCACCCAGTACCACCAGATGGGCCGGGAACTCTACGACACCCACCCGGCGTTCCGCCGCGCCCTGGACCGCTGCAGCGCGGCCCACCGGGCGGCGGGCGGGGCCTCCCTGGTGGAAGCGATCTACGACGACGCGCGCAAGGGCAAGGAGTACGACTCCGTCCTCACCACGCACGCGGCGCTCTACAGCATCGGCTACAGCCTCACCGAGACCCTGCGCGAGGAGGGCGTGCGGCCCGACGCGGTCCTCGGCCACAGCCTGGGGGAGTACATCGCGGCCACCGTCGCCGGGTCCATGGACTTCGAGGACGGGCTGCGGCTGGTGATGCGCCAGGCCCGGCTGCTGGCGGAGCGCGGCGACGGCGGCATGCTGAGCGTGCTTGCCGCGCCCTCGCTCTTCGCGGACCGGCCCGACCTGTTCGGCGCGGTGACCCTTGCCGGGGTCAACTACGACGGCAACTTCCTGGTGAGCGGCGCGGCGGACCGGCTCGCGGAGCTGCGGGCCGGGCTCGACCGGGAGGGCGTGATCGCCGTGCGCCTCCCGGTCCGCCAGGCCTTCCACTCCCCGCACCTGGACGCCATCCGCCCGGCCATCATGGACGCGGCCCGGACGGTCCCGCTGCGCTCCGCACGCCTGCCGCTGTACTCCGCCACGCACGCGGCGACCGTGGACCCGGGCGCGCCGGAGCACCTGGAGCGCTATCTGTGGGACGTGATCCGCGAGCGCATCCGGTTCGACGAGCTGATGGCGTCGGCCTTCCCGGAGCCCGAGCGCCACTTCTTCGTCGACCTGAGCGCAAGCGGTTCGTTCGCCAACTTCCTCAAGCACGGCTACGGCCCGTCCCACCGGGGAGCGCCCGCGATCAACCAGTTCGGCAACAACACGGCCTCCCTGCACAGGCTCCGCGAGGCGCTGCCCCAGGAGTGAGCCGGCGGGCGGCCGCCGCCGTGCGGTGCCGGTGGACGCGCAGGCGCAGGGTGGCCAGGTCGAGCAGCGGCGTGGCCACCGACGGGGCGCGGGCGCGTACCCCCCAGGTCGCCGAAGATGTGCTCCACCTCGGTAACGACACGATCAGCTTCATGCAGCTGCGGTACAACTTCCGCGTGTACCCCGAGCCCGAACAGCGCGCTCCGCTGACCAGGGCGTTCGGGTGTGCGCGCGTGGTCTTCAACGACGGCCTTCGAGCCCGTCGGGAAGCACACGGGGCAAAGCCGGCGTACATCAAGGACAACGACTTGCAGAAGCAGGTCGTCACCGCGGCCAAGCGCACCGAAGAACGCGCCTGGCTCGGCTGGCTCGGCGAGGTGTCCTCGGTGGTGCTGGTCCAGTCCCTGCGGGACCTGCACACCGCCTACCGGAACCTCTTCTCCTCGGTCACCGGCAAGCGCAAGGGCCCGAAGGTCGCACCGCCCAGGTTCAAGTCGAAGCGGGACAGCAAGCAGTTGATCCGGCTCACCGCCAACGGGTTCTTCCTGCGCGGCAACGGCAAGTGGTACGTGGCCAAGGTCGGGGAGCTGCGGGTGCGCTGGTCTCGCTCGCTGCCGTCCAGCCGGCGGGGAGGTCGCCCCCATGTGACTTGTTCTGCGGGATGCACCGGCCGGCGGCTGTCCACCCGATCCTCTCTGCGTGGGGGAGACACCGGTCGGTGTTATGCGTCCAAGTGCCCACAGTCGCGCGGTACTCGTCACGGGTTTGGGCCGGTGGTCAGGTGCTGAGGAGGCGGTCGAAGAAGGATCGGTACTGGCGCAGGGCCAGGCGCAGGTCCTCGGTGGCGGCTTCTTCGCCTCGGTGCCATTGGCTTTCGAGTCCCTGCTTGTGGTCGGCGAACGTGGTGGCGAGCAGCTGCATGACCTCGGCGACGAGCCCGTCTGCCGCGAGCACCGACTGCTTCGGGTCATCGACGAAGCCCTGCTGGATTTCCTGCCATCGGGTACGGAGCCCTTCTGCCTCCTGGGTCCCGAGAAGCGGGGCGGTATCGGGCTTCTGCTTGGACTCGTCCCGTTCGCCAGCTGCCGCGTCCGGTTCGTTTCCGGCCTCGTCAGTGATTCTGGTCCGGGGTGCTGTCCCTTCGTCGTCGGGTGCCGCCGTCAGGTCATCGTCCGTCTGGGGCCGGGCGATGTCCTCGGTGGACAGCGTCTCTTTGGCGGGCTCGGCGTTTTCGTCGTCGCGCCCGTATGGTCCTTCTCTCTGCATGTCCCTTCACCTCCGTGCGGGGCCGGACGGCCGCCTGCGGTTGGTGGGCGCTCAGCGGCGCTCTTCATCCGGCGAATCGGTGTCGTCGTGCAGCAGTTCCTCGAAGAGCGCCCGGTAGTGGACCATCGCGCTCCGCAGTTCCTCCGTCGTGGTGTCCCTGCTGCCGGCCCGCCCGTTGATCTCATGGGCGGTGCGGTAGTGGTCCAGGGTCCGGGAGTGTTCGACCGAGAGGTCCCGTTTCTGCTGCTCGAAATTGCCGGTCGGGTAGCCGCGCTCGCTCATGAGCGTGGTCACGAGCCGGTCCGCCTCACCCACGGCCTGGTCGGGACTGTCGACGAAGTGCTCCTGCACGCTGGCCCAGTCCCGGGCGTACCGGTCGCGGACCGTGGAGGGCAGAGGCCTGATCTCCAACGATTCATGCCGCTCCTCCCTCTCCTTGAGGTCGCGCTCGGCCGCTCCACGGCTTTGCTCCGCCTCGACGGCGCGCTCGTATTCGGGACCGAACTGCTCCCGAAGGTGCCGGCGCCGGGTCATGGTCCGCATGGTCAACGCGACGGCGGCCAGGACCACCACGGCGACCACAATGATGACGATGGTCCACATCGCATCCTCCACTCCTTGGCAGCGCACACAGCGGCCGGAGCCGGGGCGTACCAGCGTTACCGCTGCGGGCCGTCGTCCCTGCTGGTGCCACAATCCAGAATTTCACAGATTGCCCGGAAATATGCTATTTGGCACGTGGTGGCTGGTCCGGTGCGTACGCCGTGACGGACAACGACCGGGCCGCGGCGGCGGCTGGGGGTCAGTGGGCCGGGCGTCGGCGGCGTAGTACCGATCTCACGGCGAGGTGGAGCAGGTCGGCGACCAGGAGCAGTACGCCGACGGAGAGCAGATGCCGACGGCGAGAAGATACAGCGTGCCTGCACGGTCGCAGCGACGACGACCAGCCCGATCGCGGCGATCAGCAGGAGGGAGAAGAGGGCCATGGTGTGACGCCCGGGTTCGCGGGTGCGCGTGCCGGAGGCGCGGCAAGGTGGTCGTGACGGCCGCGCTGTACGCGTCCTTGGCGTCGGGTCGTGCGAGAGCGGGTCGGTTCCCGCGCTGGGTCAGCTACCAGTAGTGCCGACGACCGCCCACCTTGTGCCCGACGGATCCCAGGATCCACAGGATGATGCCGATGACGACCAGGATGATGCCGATGGTCCACAGGATGGCGAGGCTGGCCACGTAGCCGATGACCAGCAGAATGATTCCGAGGATGATCATGATTTATGCCGACCTCACGGAGTGATGAAAGGCCCCTGTCCCCAGATTAGGCCCGCCCCCCGGGCGGTGGCTTCCCGGACATCGCAGTTCCACCGTGGAGGGGACGGAGCGCATACCCCCGGAGCGCGCCATGTTCGTCATCCTCGGACTCGTCCTTCTGACCGCCGCCCTGGTCGTAGGTGTGTCCGGCGTCGTTACCAACGACGGCGCCGCCCACGAGCTCACCGGCGGATTCTCCGTATTCGGCTACGACGTCACCGGCTCCACCGGCACCCTCTTCCTCTACGGCATCGTCGTCGGGGCCGTGGCCCTGCTCGGGCTGAGCCTCCTCCTGGCCGGTGCCCGCCGTACCTCTCACCGCGGCCACGACGGGCGGCCTGGACTCAAAGAGTCGCGCCGCGGCACGGCCGCCGGTGACACGGGCCGCGACGACGCCGTAGACCAGCGCGACATCGCCCACCCGCAGGCGACGGGCGATGCCGGGGCCGACGCGCCCTACGACGATGAGCATCCCGACCCGGACGGTGAGCGCCGGAGGGGGCCGCACCCGTTCAAGCACCGATCGGAGCCCCGGTAGGCCGGCAGCCGCGCACGTACGGATCGCTGGCCAGCCGACCACAGGGGGGGATGCCCCTGACGCCACATCCCCCGCAGATGATTCATGCAGGGCGGCGACCCGTGAGTATCGGCAAGAAGATCGCGCACAAGCGGTGCGCCGCCACTACGCGGTCGACCGTCGCGCGCAGATGGGCGAGGGCCTCGTCGGCCCGCTCCGCTGAGCGAGGGTCGGTCCGCGGCACCTGGCCGCTCGTGGGCCGGGTGTCCGGCGAGCACCGACAGCAGCCCTGGCAGGGCCGCAGGCTGTTGTGTCTGCGGCCCCGCTGGGGGCGCTGGGGTCAGGACGGGTCGCCGTACTGGAGGCCGCGTCCGTTGGTGCCGACGTAGACGCGCCCGAAGGTGTCGGGGTCGCCGGTGATGACGCCGACTGCGCCGATGCTGCCCCACTGGTGGGCGTCGTCGTTGACGCGGAGCCAGGTGGCGCCCTTGTCGGTGGAGCGGAAGACTCCGCTGACGTTTCTGACGGTGCCGATCAGGTACAGGGCCTGATAGTCGGCGCCCGGCGCGGCCTTGCCGAAGCCGAGGGCGGAGGCCGACTGCACCGTGGTGAGCGGGGTGAAGGTGCGGCCGCCGTCAGTGGAGTGCAGCAGGCCCTTGGCACCGTCGGCGATCCACAGGTCCCCGGCGATGCCGGGGACGGCCGTGAGACGGCCGGCGGGCAGGTTGGTGGCGCGGGCGGTGAAGGTCGCGCCGCCGTCGGTGCTGGCGTAGAGCGTTCCGCCGGCCAGTGAGTAGAAGGTCTTGGCCGAGGAACGGTCGGCGACGACCACAGCGCCGGTGCCCAGGCCGCTGGCCTTCGACCAGCTCGCCCCCTTGTCGGTGGAGCGGTACGGTACCTGACCGGCCTCGGTCCAGACGATGGCGGAGCCGTCAGCCGCGAGCGCGACATGGCCGCTGTCGGCGCCGGCCACCGGCTCTGCCTTGAAGCCGTTCCAGCTGCTGCCGCCGTCGGTGGAGTAGGCGCCGTCCTGTGCGCCGCCGCGACCGACGCGGACCATCACCGAGGGGTTGGACTGGGCGAAGTCGATGTCGGTGCTGTTGGCCATCATCGGGTTCTTCAGCCGCCCGGCGGGCACCTCGGTCAGGGAGTCGTGGCGGAAACCGCCCTGGTCGCCCATGGCGGTGATGACGGTGGCGCCGCCGGGCGGGGCGATCGCATCCATCAGCGCGGTCTCCTCGAGCCCTTGCGCCCCTGCGGCCCAGTGGCTGGTACCGCCGCTGTCGGGGGCGGTGGCGTCCTTGCTGCGCCAGATGCCGTTGCCCGTGCCGTACAGCACGTGCCCGGAGTTGAAGGGATCGATGGCCAGGGCGGTCATCCAGTGCCCGATGCCGGTACCCACGTAAGGCGCGACGGAGGTGCTCCGCACCGATTTCGCGGCCTGCGTCTTCCAGGTCGTGCCGCCGTCGGTGCTCCGGTAGAGCTCGTCCTCGGGCCACCACCGGTCGAGGGTGGTGACCATCACCGTGGACGGTTTCTGCGGGTCGACGGCCAGACCGGAGAACCCGTAGCTGCCGCTGGACGGGGAGACGTTCTTCCACGTCCCACGGGCGGGCGTGTACTTCCACACCGAGCCCCCCGTCACGCCGTTGGGCCCGAGGTTGTCGGTGTACGTCAGGTACAGCGAGCCGTCGCCGGAGACCACGCCGTGCTGCGGCAGCTGGCCGGTGGGCTGCCCGGAGACGGCATGCCACGTGTTGCCGCCGTCGGTGGAGCGGTACAGGGAGGTGGACTTGTCGGCGACGCCGACATAGACCGTCTTGCTGCCGGCCGGGCCGTACGTCACGAAGGAGATGCCCGCGCCGCTGCTCGCACCGTCCTTGACGGGGAACGAGGAGACCTGACGCCATGTCACACCGTGGTCGGTGCTTCGCCACAGGCCGTTCTTGCGGGTGCCCAGCAGCAGGGTGCCGTTGTCCGCGGGGTTGATCGCCAGCCGTTCGCCCGCCCCGCGGCCGTCCTCGTTGCCGCCCACCTTGAAGGGCAGATCGGTGCGCTGGAACGTGCGGCCCCGGTCCGTGGAGCGCAGGATCGCGCCATTGCCCGCCCAGTTGTTGGTGTAGGTTCCCGTTGCGAGGTAGAGACGGGCGGGGTCTACGGGGTCGGTGGCCAGCGAATCGATGCCCAGCAGGTTCCAGTCCTTCTCGCCGATCCAGTCGGTCAGCGGGATCCACTGCTCGGCCGCGGCGTCCCAGCGGTAGGCGCCGCCCATGTCGGTGCGCGCGTACAGCAGACCCTTCTCGCGGGGGTTGAACACCAGCCCGGTGACGTAACCGCCGCCCACTACCCGGGCGTTGTTCCACACATACGATCCGGCCGCGGCCGCCTCGGCCTTGACTGCCTTCACCAGCTTCCACTGCTGGTTGGCGCTGCCCTTGCCGGGGTACTGGACGACTGCCGCGCCGTTGCCCGTGGAGGCGTCGGAGACGTCCAGGACCTTGCCGCTCCTGCGGGAGGTGAAGGTGACGGCGTCGGAACCGCTCACCTCGTCGATACGCCACTCCTGGGAGGTGGAGGAGCTGTCGGTCTGCTGCTCAGCGGCGGCCTTCTCGGCGGTCGAATCGCCCGCAATGCCCAGTACTTTGCCGCTGTTGCGGTTCACCAGCTCGTAGTAGCCGTCCTCGGTGGGCCTCAGTCTCCACTGCTGATTGGCGGTGTTCTGGTCGGTCCACTGCTGGATACGGGTGCCGTCGGCGGTGGAGAAGCCGTTGACGTCCAGCACCTTGCCGCTGTGCACAGAAACCAGCCGGTAGTAGGCATTACCGTCGACCGTCGCGGCCTGCGAGTCCTCCTGCACGAACAGGAGATACGGCACGACGAGGGCGGGGGCGCCGAGCAGGAGACCGGTCGCGGTCCAGCGACGGCGGTGAAGCCCGCGGCGCCGGCCGTTCGTGGGGTTTTTCATGGGGGAGGTGTCTCCTTGCATGCTGTTCACCAGACAAAAGGCGGATCCAGGCTCCGGAATGGCCGGATCCAACTCCTTGTGGTCACAGGCTCCGCAAAAGGTTGCCTTGAGGCGGAATCTTTTTTCAGGCCACCTCGTGGAGCGGTAGGCGTTGATCAGCGTCTGGGTGACGCTGGCACCCTTACGGCCGCAGGGTTCGACACCTTCGACCTGACCGTGGACCTGGTCATCGACCCGGACCTCAGCCGGCACCAGTGGAAGGACCTGGACGAGTGCGCGCACGTACGGCGGCTCGGCATCGTCACCGACTCCGAGCACCAGGCCGTCGACGCCGCCAGCCCCTGGCGGGCGTGCCAGCCGCATCAGGCCCTCACGTGGAGAACTTCAGAAGAACACGCGCTCTCCGCAGCTGCTGGTGCCATTCGTCCTACGCCGCGTGCGCCACCACTGCGCGAACCAGACGGCCATCGCGCCGATGGCCGTAGCAACCGCCTGAAGCAGAGTCGTGGCCCGGCCTTGAGGACTGACAACCTCGCCTCCGCGTACCAGGCACGATCGCGGACCACATCGCCCGGGTGCGAGTACGAATCACCCCGAGGACTTGGCCACCGTCGGGAGTTGAGATGCGTGGGCGGTGGTCTGGCGACTGGTTCGGTAGCGGCCCGGGGTCGTTCCGATGATGTTGGTGAACGCTGCGATGAAGCTGCTGGGGTTGGCCCATCCGCAGGCGTGGGCGGTTTGGGTGGTGTCGTGGCCGTCGGCGAGGAGCACGAGCGCGTGGTAGATGCGTAGCTGCGTGCGCCACTCATAGAAGGTCATGCCGAGTTCGTTGCGGATCAGTCGGCTGAGGGTGCGGGTGCTGGCTCCGGTCGTCTTCCCGAGTTCGGCCAGTGTGGCGTTGTCTGCCGGCGTCTCGTGCAGCATCCGGGCAATGGCTTGCAGTCGGTCGTCCCGTGGCTCCGGCAGGTGCAGTGGCTGTTCGTGTGCTTCGCGGAGTTCATCGACGAGGACGCGAAGGAGGCGAGAGCGCGCGGAGCGGCTGTAGTCGGGCGCGGCGTGGTCGTAGTTGCGGGGTCCGGTCAGGGCGAGCAGGACCTCGCGGGCGAGGTCGGAGGCCAGGAACACGGCGGGATGCTCTGGGATGAGCCGGGCGAGGGATGGCGCGAGAAAGGCGATCCGCATATCGGTGTCGCCGTGGGCGCGGTGGTAGTGCGTGAATCCGGCGGGGGTCCAGGCGACCCGGTTGGCGGGAACGATCGACGTGCCGCGCTCGGTGTGAACTGCCAGGACACCGCTGGCCGCGTACACCAGGTGTCCCCGTGCGTGCGACTGCACTGCACTGGTTTCGCCGGATGGCCACAGGTGGCGCCCGCCAGAGGGCCACATATGTGACGTCGCACCGGCGATCAGGCGAGGTTGGCGGCGAACAGGCATCAGTTGTCATCCTAGCGGTAGCAAGCCACACCGTGATCTGGTGACACTGCCTCCATGCGGAGTGGTCTTCAGTCGCGCAGAGCGCCCGACCGCACCACATGTCATCGAGGCAGCGTGCCTCGATGCCGCGGCTTGAGACAGAAGGAGAAACGCATGGCGACGTTCGTCCTTGTGCCCGGTGCCTGGAAGGGTTCCTGGTCGTTTGAGGCGGTGGTTCCGCTGCTGGAGCGTGCCGGTCACACCGTTCACGCCCTGACCCTGACCGGTCTGCGGCCAGACGACGACAACGCGACGGTCGCGACCGCCAACCTCGACACGCACGCCAACGACGTATTGCGGCACCTCGATCACAACCACATCACCAGCGCGACGCTGGTCGGCCACAGCTACGCCGGGATGGTGATCGCCGCCGCCGCCGACCGCGCAGGCGGCCGGATCTCACGACTGGTGCATCTCGACGCCTACGTACCGCGCGATGGCGAGTCGTGCTGGTCGTCAACGAACGAGCACTTCCGGGAAGTGTTCGCTGCCGGCGCTGCGGCCACCGGCCACGCCGTCCGACCGCCGGACGGCGGCGACCCCCGCCGCCGTCCCCATCCCCTCGCCTCGTTCCTGCAAACGATCCGGCTCACAGGCACGCTCGCCCAGGTCCCCCTTCGGGAGTTCGTCTACTGCTCGGGATGGGAAGACCGGACGCCGTTCGCTGAACTCCGCACCCGACTCCAAGCCGATCCCGAGTGGCAGGTCCACGACCTCCCCACCGGACACGACGCCATGCATGAGGCCCCGGAGGCGGTCGCTGCCCTACTGCTCGGCGAATGAACCGCGGAGGCATCGACGCACGGACGACAGGCCTGCCGTTGAGGGCCTGGAGTCCGAGCTGGGGGAAGGTCGCCGCGGCGGTGCCGCTGACCGCCGAACAGGCTACCGACCTGGGCGACTACGCGGAGAAGCTGAGGAGCGCGGGCATGGCGAAGGCCCCGGCCGGGCCCGCGGTGGCGGACCGGGCCGGGGCCGGGACATCAGCTGGAGGCGTGGCTTCCGTCATCGCAGAACATCGGGATGGTGGGAGTGCCTCCGGGGAGTCCTGAAGGCACTGCCTTCAGGCTCCAGGGGTTTCCTCCGTTGCCCTTGATCTCGGTGCCGCAGGATCCGTAGCCGGTGTGGTGGTCGTCGCCGAGCGGCAGGTTGGAGAACGACCTGAAGTCGCCACGCTGCACGGGACCGTTCGTCGGCTGCCCGGTCTCGTCGACCATGTGGCCGTCGAGGTAGAGGTACAGGTTGGGCATGTAGCTCTGGTACACGAGGCCCGTCGTCGGGTTGGTGTCGATGTTCGCCGCAGCTGTGGACTTGACGGTTCCGCCCCCGCAGAAGGCCATGCTGACGTTCTGCCAGATCGGCGGCGCCATGTTGAACAGCGAGCCCTGGGGGTTGCCGCCGCCGTCGAGCGCGGGCTTGCGGAAGAACAGGCTGTAGATGTCGCCCGCCGTGTCCGCGACCTCGGTCGGGATCTTCCGCTGGTCGGCGAGGCCCTTGAGCTTGTTCACCCAGGCGCTCATGTTGGCGTCGGTGTTGGGCGCTTCGTCGAGCGGGCGGTATCCGATGCTGCCGCCGCTGACGAACTTGGTCGTCACGCACTTGCCGGTGGAGTCGATGGTGGTGGGCTGCTGGCCCGAACGGTAGGCCTGCCCGGGGGTCAGGCCGGTCTCCAGCGGGTTGGCCACGTGGGTGGTCCGACCGGTGACGTTGCCGTCCTTGGCGTCGAAGGAGAGGTCGGGCAGGGTGACGCCGAGCGAGCCGTAGTCCTTGACCGTCGCCTGGATGAAGTTGCGTGCGAACGGGGCGATCTCGGTGTCGCCGGTGCGGCCCGAGTCCGCCATCTCCTCGGTGCCGGGGATGATCTTGCCGTCCGGGCCGACGATGTACGAGGTGTCGATGTGCGTGCGGATCTTGTACGAGCGGTCCGCGTCGAAGGTGTGCTCGTTGATCGTCGCCGGAGGCGCGGGAATCGAGAATCCCAGCCAGTCGGCCTGGGAGGGGTGGGCGTTCGGGTCCGTTCCGGCCGCGTCGACGTCGGCCTGCCAGGACCTGATCGCGGCGGAGACGTTGCCGCCGAGGCAGAGGTCGTTGTACGCACTGCTGTCGCAGACCTGGAAGTTCGACAGGCCGACCAGCCGTCCGCTGTTGTCGAAGGTCGTTCCGCCGGCCGTGCGTGAGTGTGCCCAGTCGTAGATGGTCTGACGCGTCCGCATGGGCGTCTTCATCAGCCAGGGGGTGTCGGTGTCCAGGTTCTGGTTGCTCTCGAAGATGGCCGCCGCGTCGAAGGTGTGGTGCTCGTACGTCGCGTCCACCGGGACGAACGCGAGCGCGTCGTAGGCCACGTCCAGGTCGCCGGAGGTGGAGTCGCTGGTGACGTTGGACAGCGAGATCTTGGCGTTGGAGCCCAGCTGGAAGTAGCCGACGGTCACCCAGTCGTTGTTGGCCTTGGACTGGTCGACGATCCGCTCGCGGGTCTTGCCGTCCTTGGTCGTGACCTCGTAGTGGGCGGTCTTGGTGGTGTGCGAGGGGTAGGGGACGAACGCCTGCACCTTGTAGACGTGGTCGGCCAGGCTGGGCTTCCAGGTGCCGTTGGTGGTCAGGTAGTTGTCCCAGTTGTTGGGCTGACGCGCGTGGGAGAACCAGTAGTGGCCGCCGAAGCCGCCGCCGATCTGGTGCAGGTCCTCCTTGGCCTCGTACTTGCCCTCGTCGTCCGTGCGGAACTCCCAGGAGAAGGAGCCGTTGTTGGACCAGCCGCGCGATGCGCAGCGGTTCTGGGGCGCGCCGTCGGGCAGGTCGTCGACGACTACGGTGCCGCTGGGCAGCGCGGCCGTGTCGCAGGGGCCGAGCTTGGGGTGGGCGTCACCGGGCTCGCCTCGTACCGTCTTGTAGGTGAGGTACTCGTTGCCGCACTCGTTGACCAGCCCGCCCGGGGTGGCCGGCTTGCTGCCGCAGTTCTTCCAGGTGGCGTCGTGGCGGAACCAGTGCTGGTTGTAGCAGGCGACGGTGTGGCAGACCGGCGGGTTGAGCGGGTCGCAGCCGTTGGTGGTGTCGCAGAACGTCGTGATGGGCGGCTTGATGGCGTAGGTGCGCTCCGAGGCGTTGGACCACCAGGCCGAGGAGAAGCCGTGCGTGTTGCCCTTGTTGAGGTTGCCGTTGTCGTCGTAGGAGCGGCCGGTGTCGATGGGGAAGGCGCCCCACCCCATCACCTTCTCCTCGTACGACCAGTTCTGCGGCTTGGCTGCGTCCGCGTAGTGGTTGTTGTCCAGGAACGCGCCGCGGTCCATCGGGTACTTGGGGTTGGAGGGGTTGTTGGCCCAGCCCAGCCCCCAGGCCGACGGGTCGTCCGGGTTGCTGCCCGGTGCGTTGAAGCCCGCGTTGTAGTTCCAGACGGCGGCGAACCAGTTCTCCGGCCGTGTGGGGTCGTCGTCGTTGAGCTTGATCTGGGTACCGGCGGTGTGGAGTTCGTTCCACTTGTCCTGCAGGATGCGCACCGAGTAGGCGATGCCGGTGGCGTAGTCCACGGCGACGGCCCGCTGCTGGTCCGGAGGCAGGAGCACTTCGCCTTCCTTGGGGTGCCCGGCGATGCGCATGCCGTCGGTGGCCTGGCCGATGCCATAGCCGCAGTCGGCCTTGTCCCAGTTGATCTTCCAGATGCGCTTCGGGTCGTAGCCCGTCGTGCCGGCGTAGATGTTGGTGCCGTAGAAGTTGCCGATCAGCGGGTTGCCGTATTCGCCCGGCTCGGCGTGGTTGCTCGCCTGCCAGAGGTTGGACTCCTGGGTCAGGATGCCCAGCATGACCTGCGCGGGGATCCGGCCGCCGGTGGCCAGGGTGCGTGGCGGGAACATGCCCTGCGGCGACCAGGCCGGCAGCCCCGAGTTGCGCCAGTTCGCGGGGCGGTTGATGTTGCCGGAGGTCAGCAGGCCGCGGATGGCCATGTCCGCGGCCCATTCCACCTGGTTGGGCGTGGGCTGGTAGACCTGGGTGTTCACGTCGTTGCGCGGCACCGCGCAGTAGCGGTCGCCGTCCACCGGGTCGCTGCCCGGGTCGCCCGAGGCTGCGGCTTTGGCACCGGACGTCGCGAGCGCCTTCTTCACGCTGCTGCGGCCGCCCGCGATGAACGGTAGCAGCGGTGAGGGCTTGGCACCGGCGTCGGCCTGGGCCGGGGTCTGCTGGGTGGCGACCGTGAAGGCCAGCGGCTTGTCGGTGCCAGTGGCCGTCGCCTTGATCTCGACCGCCTCGGCCGCCCGGGTCTTGGCCCGCTGCAACGGCGCGGCCACCTTGTCCGCGAGGTGCTGGGGAACGGCCTGGACGACGGCCAGTTGGCCATGGGTCGACAGCTCCGCCTGGGCGGGTGCCGCGGTGACGCGTCGCATCGTCGAGGGCAGGTCATTCGCCGCGGTGGACTTGCCGGTCAGGAAGACCTTGCCGGCGGCGCCCTGGGCCAGGCCGACCTGCCCGAGGTCGCCGACGGCCAGGGTTTTGACCGTACGGCCGCGCAGGTGCTGGACGTCGACCTTGCCGTCCTTGGCGGGCTCCAGGAAGGCGACGTTGCCGTCGGCGTCCGGGTGCAGTCGCGTGGCGGTGCCGTGCGTGGTGGCCACCACGTCCGCCTTGCCCGCCGGGCTCACCTTGATGAGGTGCGGCCCGGCCGCGGCTATGACGTCCTTGCCGACCGGGACCGCGGAGGTCGCCTGGCCGTCGATGGTCCCCGCGGAGACGATCTTTGCGGTGGTGGCGTCGACGGTCTGGAACTGTGTCTGCTCACTCTTGCCGTCGACGCTCGCCTGTGTGACGACGGCGGTGTCGCCCGCACCGCAACCGGGGTCGAAGTAGGCCAGGCTGGCGTTGAGCGGCAGCTTGGTCACCTTCCCCGACCGCAGGTCCACGACCGCGGTGAAGGCACCCCGGTCGAAGAGGTCGGCGCGGTTGGTGAACGCCCGCGGTGCGTAGACCACCACGGCCCGCGTGCCCGAACCGGTCACACAGGCGTTGCCGATCCACTGATCGGTCTCCAGGCCCGGCTCCGACAGCGTCGCCACGGTGCGCCAGGTGTAGCCCGCGCTGGCGTCGGCGACCAGCACGTGGAACCCGGTGGCGTCTCCGGCCGTCGTCCACGCACGGTCGGTCGACTTCTTCCAGTCCTTGCCGAGGGCGTCGCCGCGCTGCTCGGGCGCCACCGTGTTGGGTGCGGCCGCAGCGGGCGCCGGGGGCTGGGTTTCGGCGGCATCCGACTGCCCGGCCCAGGCCATGGTGCCCGGCAGCAATCCGGCGACCATGGCCAGGCCTGCCGAGGCGAGCACGGGCACCCGTGCTCTGCGGGCGGTTCTGCGAGGTCTCAAGGGGATCTCCCGTTTTGTGTGTCGTGGGTTCGCGCGTCACAGCGACGCGCGAGGGTGGGGCATTGACGTCATGAAGTGAGGACGTGAGGGCCGTGACGACGCGCGGGGGAGGCGGAACGGCGTGTGTCGCGGTGACGGCCGCGGGCCAACCGGTGTGCGTCTGGGGACGTAACAGCGAAGGGCGCGACAGCAGGCTGCCGCGCCCTTCGCGTGTCGTCTTCTAGACCCAGCCCGTGCACACCTCCCGACCTGCGCCTCGCATACACGCGCGGGCCGTACGGGCCGCCGGGTCGTAGTAGATTCCGGTGTGCCTGATCACCGTGTTGCCGTCCATGCCCTCGTACCTGAGCTGGTCCACGGGTGAATCCCCGAGGTTTTCGCACATGCTGTAGTCCAACTGGCAGCGCTGGACGAACACGGTGTAGTCGTACGGGTTGCTGCCGGTGGGATACGAGGCCTTGGCCCAGGCGTAGAAGTCCCCGTCGGTCGTGCCGGTCCACAGCTCGACGCTGAACCCGCTCCCGTGATCCCGGCCGTCGCGGTGGGTGGGGCCGCGCTGCCAGCTCTGAATGGCGGGGTCGTGTCCGTCACAGCCGAAACCGGAGCAGGAGGTGACGGTGGCCGAGGCTGAGCCGGGCGCAACCATCAGCGTGGCGAAGGCGGTGAGGACGGCCGCGAATACCAGCCCCGCACGGGACAGAAGACTGCTTCTTCTCATCGTGAAACGCATGTGCGTCTCCCCTCAGTTGCGGCCTGATGGCCGAAGTGGAATGCCGCCGTTCGGCGAGCGGCGAGAGCGCCCACACCACCCCCGGGTGACGCGGCGGTGCCGCTCGGGTCAGCAACCACGGGGGAAGTGTGGGGTCGGGTGAAGCCTGGCGAACGGAAGGAACGATGCCGGCGTCAGCGCCCCGTGTACCACTCCTGGTTGCCGGCCGCCTCGTTGCGGCTCTTGGGCCACCACTGGGCGGCGTCGGTGTCGTTGGCCGTGCTGAATCCCGGCATGTCCAGCGCCATTCCGCTGTTCACGTTGCGCACGGACACGCCGACCTGACCGACCTCCTCCACCCACTGCTGGTTGGCTCCACCGGTGCACTGCCACACACGCACCGGAGCCCCCGCGTCCTTGCGCCAGTCGGCGACTTCAAGGCACTTGCCGCTCTCGGCGTTCCGGTACGTCCATGCCAGGCGGCCGTCGGCCGTCTGCGTCGCGTCCACGATCCAGGTCTGGTTGGAGCCGCCGTTGCAGTCCCACTGCTGGGCCGGGGCGCCGTCGTAGTCGTGGTTCATCGGGATCTCGAGGCATTTGTTGCTTGCCACGTTCACGATCCGGTGGGTGTTGGGACCTCCGCCGGCGTTCGCAGGAGAGGCAGCGATCACTCCGAGGACGGCCACCGCAGCCGTCGCCATGGCCGCCTCAACGCTTGTCTTTCTCACGACGCTCTTTTTCCCCCTGTGCTGCTGGTCGATCGGTCGCCACCGAGCCTAGGAAAGAAGATCGTCACCGCGGTTTGCGCTCAGCGCAGACTTCCTTGATCTTCAGCGCACGGAACTCGGAGGGGCTGAGTCCGTATGCCTCGCGGAAGGTACGACTGAAGACGGCCGGTCTGCCGAAGCCCCAGCGGGCGGCGATGGCCTGTATGGGTGCCTGTAGTTCGGGGCGGGACAGATCGGCTCGGCACTGCTCGAGGCGATGCCGGCGGATCCTGGCGTGGACACTCTCACCCGTGCCGTGGAAGAGCTGGTGGAGTGCGCGGACCGACATGTTGTGGTGGGCCGCGATGGCGGAGGGAGTCAGTTCCGGGTCGCCGAGGTGGTGCTCGATGAACGTGTGGATCTGCCGCAGTAACGCCTGTGCGCGGACTTCGGCGGGGAGGTCTTCCTCGGCGTCGAGGTGCTGCGCCAGACACGCTGCCGCAAGATCCGCCGTGATGGTGCCGAGGCGTTTGAGCTCTGCCGGCGTACACCGGTCGCCGTTGTCCACGAGGGACTTCATGAAGGAGGCCAGCATCGCCGCCATGCCGAGACCGCCGGGTATGCGGCGGGCCAGAAGACGATCGAGCTGACGGGCACGCAGCGGGAGCGCTGTGCGGGGCAGTTGCAGGACGACCAGCTCGCCCAGACCGCCTTGGGAGGGTGACTGGGCAAGAGAGGGCCGGGAGGTGTCCCACATCACGAGATCCCCGGTAGCGGCGCCGCAGTCGTTGCCCTGCTGGGACAGTCGCATGGAGCTCTTGGTCACCAGCGCCAACTGGTACTGTTCCGGATCACTTCGCCTGATCAGTGCGGGCGTACGCCGCGAACGCAGAGGCAAGTAAGCGAGCCTCGACAGACGAAGGCCACCCAGGTCCAGAACACCGGCCTCGGCCTGGAAGCGCGCCGGGCACTGGCTGCTGATCGCCGTGGGCACCACCTCACGTGACACCATGTCCGCGAACCAGTCGAAGCGCTCGGCTGCGGGCACCCCGCTCGACGACACTACTGACCACATCTGCTGCCCCCTAATTTTGATCTTCTACAGGGACAGGATGCGGCGCGGGATCGTCACGGACGAGTGCTTTTCCAAGATATGTCCGGGAAGTCGATCGCCCGGCGCCTGGCCGGGCCAACAGCGACGGGCCGCCCCCCCCGGGCGGCCCCTGCCGGGTGGTTGGTCAGAGGGGCAGGAGATCGGGAATTGACGTACTCCCCGCCCTGAAGGACGGGGATTCTGGTTGCGTTCCTGGATCCAACGCCCCTCGAAGGTGCGGCCGCCGTGCCATCCTCGCGGCCGCTGCTCGCCGCTACCGCCGATCGCCGCTTGCCGACCAGTCCTCCCAGTGCGGGCACACGGGTCGGCCGGGGCGTCCGCGTGTCTCGGCGAGTCCCCAACTCCCGTATCGCGCACAGCTGGTAGTGGACCGAGGACGCGCTGGAGTAGCCGACCGCCGCCGCGAGCTCGCGCAGTGACGGGTCCTGGACGAGAAGACGGCCGTCAGCGGGTCAAGCGCCCGCTCCCCAACGCCTTCCAGATCCAGAAGGACCTGAACGCACCAAGGCCAAGACCGGCGCCGATCCGGAAGGGTTCATCGGCCCGCGCCGCCCCTGCCCCTGGCATCGGGAGATCATTGCCCGCGTCTTCCGGTCCGCCTTCCAGCAGGCCGCTGCCGCGCCGAGCAACTGAGGTTTTTCAGCGGTGGCTCTCCAGGGTGAGGACGGCTTTGGCGGCTGTGGTGAGCCGGGTGGGGCTGCAACGTGTCATGCGGAAGATGCGCCAGGTTTTGAGGCGGGCCATGCCGCGCTCGACGGGGTAGCGCCGATGGGCATGGCCTTGTTCAACGCCCACTGCTGGAGGGTGAGTTCATGACGGGGACGGCGCCGTTGCGGGGTGGTGAAGGTTCCGCCGATGCCGAGGCAGCCCAGGACGGGCAGGCCGAGAGGGATGCAGGTGGTGATGACGCGGTGGCGGCGGGCCGCGGTGAGATCGTGCGTGCGACCCAGCCTGCTCCCGGCCCACAGGGCGAGTGCGCACGTTCTGCGGGCCGGTGTCGCGTCAGCCGAATCCGCCCCACTCCGCAGTTGACGCTCGTCCCCTCCGGGCATTCGGCGGCGATGGCCGGATATACCCCCAGTATCACCGCTGCCCTCGTCCACGTGCTTCCCGCGCTGTACGGGGCCGCAGCCGGCGGTCTGCCCACCTGTGGATCCGCGGGGCCACCTCATGCGGGTACGCCGCTGGGGCCGACCCCGCCGGGGCTTGCTGCGCCCGGCCCGGTCGGCGCGGGGGAACGAGTCCGGTAGGAGCCTGGCGTGTCGCGCGAACGGTGATGTGCACGGCCACTCGGGGCTTTCCCCACGGCCTTCAGGACGCCATCTCGTTCCATGGTGCGGGACCCGTGCCATCGGTCCAGGCGGCCAGGCGCTCGTGGTCCACACAGCGGATTCCGCATTGCTCGGCGTACTCGACGGCGGGCTGGGTGAACTCGCCCGTGGTCACGACGGCGGCGACCTGTGCTTCGTGGACGGCGAAGCAGGTGCCTCCGAAGCGTTGGAGTTCCTGCGAACCCACCTTGTTCACGGGCCCGTACCGTTTGCACTGGATGACCACCGAGCGGCCGTCCGGGGCGGTCGCGAGCACGTCCGCTCCCAGGTCGCCCGCGCCGCCCACGACCTGCACGTCCGCGCAACCGTCCCGCTCGCACAGGGCGGCTATCGCCTGCTCGAATGCGACCGCGTCCATGGCGCCGTACTCCTCTGCCGTGAAGGTCTCGACGTCGGTGCCCAGCGGGTCCGCTTCATGCGAGTACGGGGCAACGGCCGCCGGACCCGTCCGCGGGCCTGCCGGTCGAGGTGTTTCGGCGAGCTCCTGGCTGATCGCCTCGGCCGCGTCGACAAGACGGCCCGTCAGGCGTCGGCGGCGGGCCCGACGCAGGCCAAAGAGGGCTACGGACGCGCAAACCGCCATGGCCACCCCTGCGCCCGGACGGCCGCCACCAGCCGTTTTGGCAAGGGTCTTCAGCGTGAGCGCGGCCCCACACAGAAGTAGCGCCAGCAGCCCGAAGGCCAGCACGGTCTGGCGGAGACTGAAGGTCCGTCTGCTCGTCGTCGTGCCCTGTCGGCCGAGAGGCGCGGTCATATGTGCCTGGCTTCCCCCGTACGCAGCGACTTCATGATCATTCATGACTCCCGTCTGCCCCGCTTCCCCGACTCCCAACTCGTGCGAGGCAGGCCACCCGCAGCCAACCCGGCCCCGATACGTGTCGACTCCGCTGTTGCTGGAGCCTGTGCTGGTGTTGCGGAGACCGGGCAGGCGCTCAGGTGGGCTGGAAGTAGCAGAAGAGGAGGTCGTAGTCGGCGGGCAGCTGAAGCGGGATCTGCCGCACGAGGTGGTTGCCGGCCGCGTCGGCCGCGTCGGCCGCGGTGCTGAGGACGGCGCTGACGTCCCAGGCCGCGGTCGCCTCGGTGGCCCCCTCGATCCAGGCTGCTGTGGCCCGGACGAACCGTTCGTCGGGCGCATCGCGGACATCACCGCCGACAAGCACGTGGAAGGCGTGCGCCTCACCCGTGCAGGGTCCTGTGCGCGCGTGCGGTAGACCGGTGCTCCGCTCGGGAGGTCGCTCTACGGGGTTCACTGCGTGTAGCGAGCGGCCAGGGTTGGCCTGGAACTCGCCGTCATCCGGCGGGTGCTGGACCGGGAGATCTCGGTGCCCGAAGTCGCGGCGGCCCACGCCGACGCACTGGAGGTGCAGATCCGCACCCTCCGGCTGCGACGCGCGGTGCTGCGGGCGGTGGCCAAACGGGGCTCTACTCCCAAGGAGATGGACCTCATGCACAAGCTCGCGAAACTCTCCGACGACGAGCGCCGACGCCTGGTCAACGACTTCATCGACGACACCTTCGGCGGTCTCGAGGCCAACCCCGACTTCGTGGCCCTGATGCGTTCGGCCATGCCCGAGCTGCCCGACGACCCCGAACCCGAGCAGGTCGACGCCTGGGTGGAGCTGGCCGAACTCACCCAGGACCCGGCCTTCCGCGCCTCCGTGCGGCGGATGGCCGAGCACCAGGCCAACGAGCGCGCCCAGGGCGACACCACCGGCCTGCACCAGGAGCTCACCGAAGCCGTCCGCGACCGGGTCGGCGACGCCCTCGCCTCCGGCATCGCCCCGGCCTCCGCGGAGGCCGTGCCCATCGTCCGTGACCTGACCGCCCGCTATGCCCAAGCCTTCAACCGTGCGGACGACGGCGACCTGCGCGAGTGGTTGTTGACGCGTCTGGAGACGGCCAACGACCCTCGCGCGGAACGTTACTGGCACCTCCTTGCCGTGATCAACGCATGGCCCGTCCCTCCGAGCCTTGCACCCGTGTTCGCCTGGCTCATCGCGGCCCTGCGCGCCGGGACCAGCAGCCCCACCACCGCGTAACCCCGTTGCCCGGCCCTCGCAGCCCCTGATCAGGCTGCGAGGGCCTCGGCACGCTCGACGAGCAGACCGCGTTCGAAGCAGGCGCGGCGCGGACGAGCGCGACCAGGTGGGCGCCGTTGACGGCTCGCCAGCGGGCCTGGGCGGACTCGACCAGCTTGAACACCATCGCGAGTCCGGCGGCGCGGGACCCGGCGCCCTTGGTGACCTTGGTCCGCAGCCGCACGGTGGCGAACGTCGACTCGATCGGGTTGGTCGTGCGAAGGTGGATCCAGTGCTCGGCGGGATAGTCGTAGAACGCCAGCAGTTCGTCCTGGTCGCCGGTGACCTTGGTGACGGCTTTGGGGAATTTCGCCTGGTAGAGCTTGGCGAACACCTTGATGGCCTGCTCGGCGTGTTCGCGGTCCTCGGCGTTGTAGATGTCCTGCAGGGCCTTCTTCGCCGCGGGCTGCGCGGACTTCGGCATGGAGTCGAGGATGTTGGCGGTTTTGTGGACCCAGCACCTCTGTTCGCGAGTTTCGGGGAAGACCTCGCACAGGGCCCTCCAGAACCCGAGCGCCCCGTCGCCGACGGCCAGGACAGGGGCGCGCATGCCCCGGCGTGCGCAGTCACGCAGCAGGCCGGCCCACGCCTCGGCCGATTCGCGGTAGCCGTCGGCCATGGCAACGAGCTCCTTGGTGCCGTCCGCGCGCACCCCGAGCACCACCAGGACGGCGGCTTGGGCCTGGTCCAGGCGTATGCGCAGGTGGATGCCGTCGACCCAGATGTAGACGTAGTCGGTCTGGGACAAATCGCGGTCCTGGAAGGCGGCGTGGTCGTCCTGCCACTGGGCCGTCAGCCGGGTGACCGTGGCCGGGGACAGTCCGGCGGAACTGCCCAGGAACTGTTCCATCGCGCCAAGTTGAAAACGCTCACTGATTTAACGCGCCGCCAGAGTGCTGGCGGGGGCGGCGCGTGACCACGAGTCTGCCGCAGGGAGCCACCTGACCTCGCCGCTATCGACCTCACAAAAGTACGCTCAGGTGCCTGGCGGCAGCAGGCCCCTGGTGAGAGAGAAGGCCGACCCGGCAGTCACGAGGAGCGCGTTAATCCGGTTCAGGATTCGCTCTGTTCTAGCCGGATTACCCGCCTGGACCGCCTCCCCCAAGTCCTCGGCGTACTCCTGCGCCCGTGCGGCCTCACCGGGCTCCGCGGTGCGCGCGTCCTCCCGTAGCGCGTCGATCAGCTGCCGGTGGGAAACATCGCCCTGGTCGACTCTGTTGCCGTGCCCTGCTTGAGCCACTGCATGAGGGCTGTTGATGTTAACTGCTGCGAAACCGCCTGGCTCGGCCCGAATGTGCACTGCTTCGCTGCCCCCTGTCCACATGAAGTTCTTCCGGTACTCCTCCCAACCCCTCCGGGTCGGGCCGTACATACCGAACCGCCATCCCTGGACCTTGATCAGCCTGTGCTTGATCGGTTCATCGAGAATGAGCAGGGCATCCGCGCGGTTCCAACCCCGGTCGATGAAGTACTCCGCCATGCGGACCCGCGAGCCGAAGTCTTTGGATCTTCGACAGACCTCCCGGAATACCTGCTTCTGGAGGGTCTCCACCTGTTCCAGTGCGATGGAGGGGGGAGGAAGCCGCCATCTGTGGTACATCCCGCGGCTCGCCACGAATAGCGCGCGCAGTGCCACGCAGAGGACGACTATCACGATCAGCTGTTCGGCCCCTCCTGACATCCCCTACCCCTCTCATTCCCTCCCAAGTCCCTTGCATTGTAAATGCGTTGGTGATCAGCGAATACGTTTCCGCGACTCCCGAGGTCCGAGATGTAGGTCTTGGTGACGTCGGTGATGAAGTCGCGGCTGCTGTCCGGGGTGAGGGCCTGGGCCTGGAGGTAGTCGTACAGCTGACGCCGTGCTCGCGGGCCAGGGCGGCGATGGTCCGGCCGTCGAGGTATGCGGCGCGCACGTCGGCGATCGTCTTGCCCGTGACAGCTGGTCGGCGTCCGCCCTTCGAGACCCCCTTGTAGACCAGGTTCGCCATCAGGGGCCCTTCCGTACGGAGGATCGGACCCTCTCTGTCACCAAACCCTGTCATCAATCACCAACGGATCTGATTGGATCCGCGCCGCCAACGGGCCCCGGAAAGTCCGGGTTCATTGGACGCCCGCCGGGCCTGTCGTCATTCGATCGTCTGCCGACAGGCCCGGTAGGAGGATTGGACCGGTTGGTGCTGGTGCTCTCGCGCTTGGCAGTCAGGATGGCTGGACTTGGTCGAACAGGGCGAGGGCTTCGGCGGGGTCCGGGCTCACGAGGCGTTCCAGACCGGCCATCGTGATCTTCGCCCACCTGCCGGCCCGTGCCCACATCTGTTCCTCGAAGGCGCGGACGGCCTCGTCCAGATCTCCAGGGCCGGTGGCGATGGACTCGGCGAGTTCGGCGCCTTCCAGCATCGCGAGGTTCGCGCCCGCCCCCAACGGCGGCATCAAATGGGCGGCGTCGCCCAGCAGTGTCACCCCGAAGACGTGGGTCCAGGTGTGGGACTCGGGCAGGACGTAGAGGGGGCGGTGGACGAAATCGGTGCCGTGGCGGAGGAGGTCGAGGACGGGAGCGGCCCAGCCGTCGAACAGAGCCAGCAGGCTCGATCGCACGGCCTCGACGTCGGTCAGGTCCAGGTTCGTGTGCCAGTCCAGCGGCGCGCGGAGCTGGGCGTACACCTTGACGTGGCCGCCGCTGTTGCGCTGGGCGACAAGAGCTCGGTTGACGCCGTACACGGCCACGGAACCGTCGCCGATCAACCGGGCGAGGTCGGGGTGGCGGGTGTCGACGTCGTCGAGGGAGGTCTCGACCGAGGTGACGCCGGTGTAGTGCGGCGTCACCGACGAGACTGCCGGGCGGATCCGGGACCAGGCGCCGTCCGCACCGACCACGAGGTCGAACGTCTCCTGTCGCCCGTCCGCGAAATGGACCAGTACGCCATCCCGGGTCCCCGGCACCACCTGCGTCACGCCCCGACCCCACCGGACGTCGAGAGGGCCGAGCAGCAGGTCACGGAGTTGCCCGCGGTCGATCTCGGGATTGGCCTGCTCACCCGGACGAGGGTGCCAGTCGCGCAGGACGGTCCCGTCCACGTCCAGGATGCGCATGGCCTGCCCCTCGGGGCGAGACAGCGCCTGGAACTCCGCCCGCAGCCCCGCCTTGTCCAGCGCGAGCTGGCCCAGCCCTTCGTGCAGGTCCAGCGTGCCGCCCGGGGGGCGCGCGTCGGGGGCGGGATCGCGTTCGAGGACGGCGACGGGGTAGCCATGGCGGTGCAGGACGCGGGCGAAGGTGAGGCCGGCGGGGCCGGCTCCGATCACAGCGATACGATGTCTCATATCGATACACTGTATTTACTCGATATGATGCACTGCAACAGAACGGTGTGATCATGACTGTGTGGGACCGGCCGGAGCCGCCGACTCGCCCCGTGCCGCTCGACCGGGAGCGGATCGTCGCCGCCGCCGTCGCGCTGGCCGACGAGGGCGGGCTGGAGGCGGTGTCGTTGCGCAAGGTCGCCGCCCGGCTGAACGCCGGCCCGATGCGGCTGTACGGATACATCTCCACCAAGCAGGAGCTGTCCGACCTCATGGTGGACGAGGTCCAGGCCGAGATTCTCCCCGAGGAGAAGCCCGGTGACTGGCGGGAGGCGCTGCGCATCCTCGCCCACCGCACCAGGCAGACAGCTCTCCGTCACGAATGGCTGGCCGACCTGCTCGGCGGCCGCCCGACCCTGGGCCCGAACGGCCTCGCCGTGACCGAGGCCACGCTGGCCACCCTCGACGGCCTCGCCGACATCGACACCGCCATGCGCGCCGTGGAGACCGTCAGCGCCTACTCCACCGGCGCCATCAGGCGCGAGATCGCGAACCTGCGGGCCGAGCGCGCCACGGGCCTGTCCAAGCGCGACTGGCAGCGCGCCTCCGGCCCGCATGTGACGAGAATGTTGGCCACGGGCCGCTTCCCGGCGCTGACCAGGGCCGTGTACGACGGCACGGACGTGGACGCCGAAACATCCTTCGCGACCGGCCTGGACTGGGTCCTCGACGCCGTGGCCGCCAAACTCACCCGGCCGTCGGCGTGACGCTCAGCTCTTGCCGAATGTGAGAGAGGTCGGTCCACGGGCCGTGCGGGCGCGCCGTGGCCGCCGTGACCGATCCCGAAGGTTGCCGAGGAACTCGGCGTGCATCACCAAGACGGTGGGCGCGGACGGCGACACGTTGTTGGATCTGGCGAGAGGGTACTCAGGCGGCGGCCCGCCCTGGAAGGCGCTGTACGACGCCGACCGGGCAGTGATCGAGAAGGCGGCGCGGGATCACGGATTGCGTCGAGTGACAACGGGCACTGGGTCTTTCCGGGGACCTCTCTCAGCATTTCGCCTGTCGCCTGATTAGACGACCGCGTCTGCGACGTGAAGCACCAGGACGGTTCCCGCCAGGCCCTCTACGCCTGAGCCCGCGAGGATCTCGACGGCTGGGAGGCCGAGCTGGGCAGGCCATCGCCGGGCCCGTAAGCGTCTTCCGAGTTCAGCTCATCTGGGTCTTGATGTGCTCGACGACCTCGTGGAACTCCTTCGTCGGCGAGAAGTCCACATATTCGCAGTCCTCCAGCGCCTCTGGGGCGTGGCCCGGGGGCCAGTAGAATGCCTGTCCCTCCTGGTAGACCTCATCGCCATGCCGCGTCTTCATTTTTAGGCTGCCCTTGAGCAGGTATCCCCAGTGCGGGCACTGGCACAGGTCGTCGGGCAGCCCTTTGCAGACCGGCGCCATGTCCGCGCCCTTGGGGAAGTGCGCGAAGGCCGCGGTCATGTTTCCCCCGACCTCCCTCATGCGCAGCTCCACGCCGCCGCCCTCGATCACGACCGGAGCCTCGCTACGCGTCGTTGCCGTCATCGCCCGCCACTCCTCTCTTTTCCCTCCCTTTCCACTCTGCGACTCATCCGCGCTGTCGGCCACGTGGCAGCCTCAGCCCGGCCCACGCCGCCGCGGTAGCCGCCCACGGCCCGGTGGCCCGGTCGTGGAGAACGGGCGCGAGCGACCACCTGGCACCATCCCGGGGGCCGCCTTCGCTGCCAGCGCGGCGGACTCGAGGCCGGTCGCCGTGGATGGTTCGTATGACCTCGGTAGCAGCCGAGCAGAGTTCTTGGTCCGCGAGGATGCCGGGACCGATCCGCAGCTTGAAGTCCAGCACGGCTCACGCGCTGGTCGAGGAGGGCAGGGAACTGACCCGCAGGCGCACGACGCCATAGATGGCCGATATCTTCCGGGGATCGTCTGCGGGCATGAGACGAAGGAGTCCAACGTCGGTGTGTGAAGACAGAGCTGGACTCCTTCGCGACCGCGCTTTGCGTCAAGACCGAGGATCCACTGAAGGATCCACCCCGCAGCTCGTCCCCTGGCGGCGGCCGGCTGTCGGCATTGCGCCGCAGCCAAGCGATGCCGAGCTGTTCACATTGGCGATGATGCAGGCAAGGCCCGGGCGGGGGGGCATTGGCCCCAAGGGCAGCCCTTCGATACCGGGGTGCTCGCGGGCGCCTTGTGTACTCCCGCCCGGTGTCTGTACGCGCCCAGACATGGGCGATGTGCGCCGCTGGCCGGCACCAGGCGCGGCCGGTCGTCGTGTCCGCCGACCCGGTCGTCGACAAGGTCCGCGCGGCCCGCGTCCGGGCACGGGGGGAGGCCCTGTCCAGCTCGCACGAGATGGCCCCGTAGCCCCGCGGACGCGGGGCCGTCAGTCCCGGAAGCGTGCTTCGACGGTCTCGACGAGAGCGTCGATCACGCCGTCCGGCGACGGGCTGTAGTGCGGCACGGCCCAGCGCGTGATCCTGGCGTCGATGAGCGAGGGCCGACCGGAGGCCAGGGCCGCGCGGAACGCCTCCTCGAATTCCTCCAGCGTCTCCACCCGGTACCCGTCCGCGCCGCACGCGCGGGCGTACGCGGCGAAGTCCGGGTTTCGGAACTCGACCAGCCCGGATTCGGCGTACGTGACCAACTGGAAGAGTTTGATCAGCTTGAACTCCCCGTCGTTGAAGATGACCCAGATGACGGGGATCTCGTGCTCGACGGCGGTCATCAGCTCGAACCCGGACAGCGAGTAGCACCCGTCGCCGCAGCCGACGACGACGGTCCGGTCGGGGTGGGCGACTTTCAGGCCGATGGCTCCGTTGACGTGCCCGGCCATCGGCCCGAAGGAGCCCGCCTTGCGGAAGTTCTGCCCCTGTTCGAGCTCCACGTAGTATCCGAGCCACGCGAGATGGGCGCCCGCGTCCGCGAGCAGCACACCCCCGGGCGGCAGCATGCGCCCGATCGACTGTGCGAGTTCTCCGGGGTGGATCTTCCCTGGCAGATGGTGGATCCTGCGGGCCTCGTAGTTCCGGCCGTCGACCTCGACCGCCGGTACTTCGCCGACCAGCCGCTCCAGCTCGTCGGCCAGGGCGGCCACGGCGGGACGCGCGTCGGACAACAAGGTGTGGTCTGGCCGGTAGGCCTTGTGGAACTCGCCCTCGGAGATGTTCACATGGATGAGCAGCTTGTTCTCGAACAGGTCCTCACGGTAGTTGAATGTGGCGTGCTGGTTGAGGGAATTGCCCACGCACAGCACGACGTCGGCCTCACGGAAGGCCTTCCACGCACTGGAATGGCCGCTGTCGGCGAAAACGCCCACCGCGAGCGGGTGCCCCTCGGACACGATGCCCTTGCCGTCCAAGGTGGTGAGCAGCGGGATCTGGAACCGCTCGATCAGCCGCTGGACCTCTGGGCCCGCCCCGCTGCGCACCGCACCGAAGCCGACGAGCGCCACGATGCGCTTGCGCTGTGCCAGGGCGTCCGCCAGTACCGCCGCGATCTCCGCCACCCGTGCCGGGTCCGGCAGGACCGGCCGCACCTCGAGCCTGAGAGGGCGGAAGTCCGTCACCTCGACACCGCGGTGGGTCAGGTCCTCGGGCACGTGGATGTGCACGGGCCCGGGCCTTCCCTCGAACGCGGTGTTGACCGCTTCCTCGAGGACGTCGCAGGTGTCGGCGATGTCGGTGAGCAGGAAGGACTTCTTGGTCGTGGCCGCGAACATGGCCTGGGAATCGGGAGTGCGGTTCAGCCCCGATGTCTCGTTGAGCGAGCCCCATCCGCGCCACTTCATGCTCGCGTACCCCGAGACTGCGAGGACCGGATAGGAGTCGGACATGGCCACGGCCAGCCCCGAGAACAGGTTGAACGCGCCCGGCCCGGCGGTCGCGAAGCAGAAGCCCAGCCGGTTGGTGTACATGGCGTATCCGCAGGCCATGAAGGACGCGGCCTGCTCGTGCCGGGTGATGATCGGCCGGATCTGCTGCGAATGCTTCAGTGCCAGCATCAGACCCGCCGCGTTCTCCCCGGCACCGCCGAAGGCCGCCCGTACGCCGATGCCTTCCAGCCCCTTGACGATGGCTTCGTAGACTTTCACCGGATCTCCCTCATCGCCTCATCCGTCCCAGCGCGCGGCGTGCCGATCGTGGGCGTCGGTCAGGCCGTTCTGGAAGAAGCGCTCGTAGTACTCGGACTCGACGTGGTGGGCCTGCAGCCAGATGCCGGGCACGTGGATGGCGTCGGTGTGTGCCGGGAACCGCCCGTGGGTCTCGTGGATGTACACGCAGACGTCCCGCGCGCACTCGATCACCTGGCGGTCGTACTCACTGGCCTCGGTGAGGTAGCGCTGCGCGTAGTCGTCCTTGTAGATGCGGGCGAAGAGGTCCTTGTCGGTGTAGATGCCCCGCTCCCCGAACTTGGAGCGGACGACGGAGTCCACGGCTTCGTGCATCGACGGGTAGTTGGGCGGGCAGGCGCTCTTGATGAGGTGTTCGCCGCCGGCCCGCAGCCCCACCGGATGGGAGCGCAGTCCGGCGTACTTCGGCAGTGGCACCTGCCAGCGCAGGATGTCGGCGGGGCGGAACCTGGGCGTGGCGAAGTCGAAGCCCAGCATGCGGCCGTAGGCGCGCGAGAACTTCGGGTCGCCCAGCATGATCTGGGGGCTGATCGACGCGTGGATCCAGGCGCCGAGTCCCATGGCGTCCGCGGTCAGCATCATGTTCTGCAGCAGCAGGTCGGCTTCGATCTGGGTGCGCATCGGCCCCAGGGAACCGAGCGGCAGCTTGACGTCGGGGTTGAGGAAGCCGCTGCGTACCCACTTCCGTACTCCGGCCGGGCGGTAGAAGTTGCGGTCGTCGACGAGTGTGGGCCGGGCCCCCTCGGGCTGGGTGAGCAGGTACATCAGCGCGTTGATGTACTGGTGGGAGAGGTCGACCACCGGCAGGAAGAGCGTGGTGCCCGGGAGGTTGGACAGGAACCGGTTGGAGTCGAGGTACGCCGGGAAGTCGCGCATTCCCTCGGCGACGTCCAGGCGGCGGTCCAGTACTCGCACCTTCGAGCGGCGTGCGCGTTCGATCAGCGTGTCGGGGTCGAAGGCATGGTCCGGGGAGGGCGGCAGCTTCCTCAGGTAGTAGGTGCCCGTGTCGTTGATCATGAAGAAGTGGGTGGCCTGCGCGTTGTCGGGGCTGCCCGCGGTCCGGCCCGTCATGTTCAGGTTCGGCTTGGCCATGATCGGTTGGTGGTCGCGGGGGTCCTCGAACGGCCGGTCGGGCATGGTGAGTCCCGAGGAGCCGGTGAGGGCGATGAGCACCGCCTCCTCGAGCTCGCCCAGCGGCTCCGGCCGGTGCGGGGAGTCGTAGCTCATCGATCCGGCCGACACGGACGCGCCCCTGCTGACCCGGTGGGTGCGCCGCTCGAAGAGCGTCTGCCACAGGGGACGGGACAGCAGGTCCTCCAGGCCGGGGTGACCCGCGTTCTGTGATGCGGTCATGGTCCTCTCCCGCTCAGCCGCGGCCGCTGTCGTTCCGGACCGGCTGGACCGGGCGCCAGGGCGCGAAGGCGCTGGCCCCACGGGGGAGGACGCCCGCCAGCTCGGGGCAGTGCCGCAGGATGACGCTCGTCATGCCGTTGCGTGCGATCCAGTCCATGCCGAGAGGCGTGTAGAGCTCCGGCCGGAAGTCGACCGTGAGGAAGCGGTCGCTCTGCAACCGTCTGGTGGCCATCAGGATGAACACGCGGAAGGCCGTGTCGCTGAAGCCGAAGCCTGTGGGCGGATTCTCGGCGAAGAGTCCTACCACGGTGTCGATGTCGTCCACCGAGCGGTAGACGTCACGCAGCCGTGCGACCGTCTCCGGATCGCAGGAGAGGTCCTCGAACCGCTGGATCCGCGGCTTGTGCAGGCCGGCGCGGAAGTCGTTGTAGCGCGGGACGCCGCGGCGCCGGGTGCGCACCAGGTCGATCACCGAGAGGTCGATCACCTCCCCGTCCCGCTGGAACGCCTGCAGGGCGCGGGGGAAGTTGTGCAGGGTGATCGCCCCCGGGTGGGCGATGCCCAGCGAGTACAGGGTGTTCACCAGCCCGGTCTTGCGGATGAGCGGCTCCGCCGCGGCGCCCTGGAGGGCGGTGAAGTCCAGGGTGTCGAGCCGGCGGCCGAACTGGTGGTCGACGAGCTCGTAGTCGTCGGGGATCAGCGGGTGCATCCGGTAGACGGTGACGAACTCCTCCGTGAGGGAGTACGGGGCACCGTGGTGGTCGGGCAGGGTCTTGGGGATGCCCTGCCGCCCGTTTGCCTCCAGCAGCCAGACGCCCAGCTGGTCGAGCCAGTTCTTCGGCGGTCCCTGCCAGTTGGTCTTCATGCCGATGTCGAGTGTCTTGGTGGCGAGGATCGCGGGGGTCCACTCGACCGTGTGGATCTTCGCGATGAGCGCGGAGATGATCAGCCGCGCTGTGTGGTAGACCCGTTCCTCGTCCATCCGCGGGTATTCGCGCCGCAGGGCTTCGCACACCGCGTTGTGCTCACGGGCGAACAGGGTGTGCATGGAGCTGAGGCCGAGCCACCAGTTGTCGGTGAATCCGCTGAGCGGCATGCCGTTGGAGCCGTTGGGCAGGTGTCCCTCCTCCAGCCGGAGCCGGGCGCCGCCGTCGGGCTCACGCAGCGACATCGCCACGGACTCGTCGCTGCCGTAGACCTCCGAACCGTCCCACCAGTGCGACACGTCGCTGGCGAACACGATCGGCCGCCCGCCGCCGGCCGGACGTACCGCCTCGTCCTCGCCGAAGCGCATCACCCTCTCCCGCGGCCCGCCCGGGGTGTTCTGCCAGGTGTCGCCGGGTGGCAGTGGCACCTCGACGCTCCGGGTGGCGACCGGAAGCCTCTTGTGCTTGACCCAGTCGTGCACCTGGAACTGGATCCACGCAGCGGCGATGATGTTCAGCGAGGTCGCGGGGATGAACACCTCACGCCGGAGCAGTTCCCGGCTCACGGTGACCGGATTGGGCGTGTCGAACTGGTCCGGGCGGTAGACGGGCGGCATGGTGCGGCCGAACGTCGCCCCGACAGCGCCCATCCGCGGCACCGACAGATCGTTGTACGAGCCGTCGTAACTGCGTCTGACCAGCAGCTCCTCCGCGGGCGGGGCTTCCAGCGGGCAGGCTTCGGGTGGAGCCTCGTGGGCCTCGGTGTCGATGAGGTTGCGTCGGCGCAGCGTCTGCCGGAAGGCCATGAGGTTGAGCAGGCCGAGCGGGGTGGGCAGCCGGTGCCACGGGACGAAGCGGTTGACGGTGCGGAAGACGGCGCGCAGCGGTGCCCCGAGCAGGGCGTTGCGCCGTGGCTCAACGGTCAGGAAGCGCCGGCCCAGGCGGTGGGCGCTGCTGGCCTCGTAGGCGGTCTTGCGGGCACGGTTGAGGTTGCCCAGTGGCCGGAAGCCCTCCGCGGTGTGCCACGGGTTGAACGCCAACAGGTCGACCCGCGAAGCGCAGGCGCGGGCTTCGGCGGTGTGGATGTCCTGGCGCGGGATGGTCAGGATGGCCACCGGCAGGACGGGCGCGACGTCCTCCTTCCACTCGGCCGCGCCGTTCTCGACGGGGGTGCTCCGGGCGTCCACGTAGCGCTGCACGCACAGCTCGAAGACGACGTCCGCCTGACGCAGCCGCTGGGAGAGTTCGCGCCGCAGGTAGTCGGGATCGGTGCGCGACGCCGCCGGGGCCGCCGGGGCGTCCGCGGCGGGCCGCAGCTGATAGCGCACCGGTCCGCGATCGCCCCACAGGATCGCGCCGCGGCTCCAATACGTCTCCAGCGCCAGGCTGCGTACCGTGCGCCTGGTTCCCGCGACGACGTTGCGCCGCATACGGGCTGCCGCGGGCCAGCCGACCGCCAGGGGCAGCTTGAGGAACAGGGCGTACCCCTTGCGCAGCCGCGAGTCGGCACCTGCCATGGCCTTGGCGAAGGCGACGAACTCACCCGCGTCGCGGGCGTGGGAGACCGGGAAGCTCGTCATCAGCAGATCGTGGGTCTCACCGGGGCTCACCTCGACGCGTAGCGCCGCCCCGCGCAGATCGGGCGCGAAGTCGGGCTGACGGACCCCGCTCGCGTTGGACAGTCGGACCGTGACCGGGTACTCGGCTCCGGGCCTGGCGAAACCCGCCCGCAGGAGCTCGGGAAGGTCCTCGCGGAACCTGAGCTGGGCGTTCTCCACGCCGAGGACCGCCTTGGCGTGGAAGGTCCGGTCGACAGTGGCGGCGCCGCTGCGCTTCCTCACCTTGAGCTGAACCTGCAGCAGCTCACGCGCCAGCCGCTCGAAGACCAGCCGCTCGGCCTCCGGACTGCCGCCGGCGTAGCGCTCGTACTGTGCGACCTCGTCCATGCGAGCCTCTTCCGGGGGGACTTCCGTGCACTCCTCACGACGCTGCCCCAGCTCGGGGTCGCTGTCGTGCGGTGCGGGGCAGACGGGCGAACACGTGGGGCAACGGGGGCGGGGCCCTGACTCTGGACCTTGGACACCCGAGGCACTTGGATCTTGAAGGTCCAGGAGAGGGTGTCCCGTGGTCATGAAGCTCGCCAAGAACGAATGCGGCCTCGACCAGTACGAGGTCTGCCGCTACACCAGCTGGTACCGGCGCATCACCCTCGCCATGCTCGCCCACGCCTTCCTCGCCGCCATGGCCGCCCTGGAACGCGAAAAAGAGGCCGCGAGGACGACGCTCCCGACCTCATGGCCCTCACACCAGCCGAGATCCGCCGTCTCCTGGCAGTTGTCCCTCCGCCCAGAAAACACCGTGATCACGCCGTGAACTGGTCACGGTGGCGGCGATGCCACGGAGGCACGCGCCATGCGGCGCGGATACCTGTTCGCCGGAACCAGATGGCGAAGGCCGTCGGCCGCCGGTGACACCCAGCCATACTCCCCGCCAACAGGCCACGGGCCAGCCCAAATACCGAAGTACGGCTGGAGTACTAACTCGCCACCGAAGCCTGGCCGGACGTCTCGATGCCTGCCTGGCGGAAGTCCTCCAGGGTGGAGGCGATGGTGTCGGGGGCGACGCCGACCGAGTAGTCCAGGCGCACCCGGGTGCTGAATCCCGCGGCGGCGGCGTCCAGTGCGGTGGCGCGGACGCAGTGGTCGGTCGCGATGCCCACCACGTCGACCTCCCTCACCCCGCGGGCGCGCAGCCAGTCGGCGAGGGAAGTCCCTTCGGCGTCCGCGCCTTCGAAGCCGCTCTTGGAGGCACTGTGGGCGCCTTTGAAGAAGACGGCGTGCACCTTGCCGCCAGCGACGGTGGGGGCGAAGTTCGGGTGGAACTCGCTGCCTTCGTCTCCGGCAACGCAGTGGACGGGGAAGCTGTCCTTGAAGTCCGGGTTCTGTGAGAAGTGGCTGCCCGGGTCGATGTGGTGGTCCCGGGTGGCCACGACGTAATGGTAGTCACCGTCCGCGCTCTGCTCCACCAGCTCGGCGATCGCGGTGGCGATCTGGGCGCCTCCCGCGACGGGAACGCTGCCTCCTTCGCAGAAGTCGTTCTGCACATCCACGACAATCAAGCCCCGGCTCATCACGAACACCCTTCAGTACGACGGAACGATCCCCACGTTCTATCGGCCTCCTCGTATTTGCCGCAGACATAGCGGGCTGCGCTCACCCACACGGCCGAGGACATTCACCGCAGGAACGATTCGCGCCGTCGAAGGCGATTTCTGGAAGATGTTGTCTATCCGGACTTGAGGGCTGCGTTTTCGCTGGTGGGGCATCGGGCGGGCGTTGGCGTGGGAGTGGTGTCGTGTCGTTGCTCCGGTGGAGGTCGTGGATGCCGTCGGTCGTGGGGCTGCTGGAACAGCGCGAGGTCGCCGTCCGCCGTCGCGTGGATGGGCTGAGGGAAGAGGCCGACCGCAGCCAGGCAGAGTTGGCCGTGGCCGGGCGGGAATGGCGGGAGTGGGCCATCGCCCGCTCGCGGGTCGGCGAGGTGCTGGCCCCCGCGGACGAGTCCAGGCAAGGCCACGCCCAGGCCAACGGGACAGCACTGGCCATGGGACAGGCCGAGGAGACATCGTTGGCGCCGACCGCGGTGAAGTCGAAGTCGCAGGTGCCGGTGTGGCGTGAGGGGCTGGCCTGGTCGGGGCTGTCGGTGGATTACCAGCGCATTCTGCAGGCGCTCGCTAACCGTCTCGGGTCCATCAAGGGGCGTTGAGCTGCCAGGAGATGGCCGTTGATCAGGTTGCCGCCGTCGAAGCCGCGGCTGTCGGAGCCGACGACGGCGTCCGTCTTGACTGCCTGCGAGTCGATCAACCCGGCCGACGGCTCCGCATCCCGCTCCAGCCTCTCGCGGATCCTCGCGCGCAGCCGGTCGTGGAACTCTCTGACCAGCACCTGATCGCGCCGGCGAAGGAGGAACGCATAAACCCGGTCCCACGGCGGGGAGTCCCCGGGCATGGCCCGCCACTTGATGCCGTTGTCCACCAGGTACGGAACGCGTCCAGTATCGCCCGGTGGCAGTACGCCTCCGGCTGGCTGCCCCGGCCACGCATCCAGCCCGGCACCGGCAGCAGTGGCCGGACCACGGCCCACTCCGCGTCCGTCATGTCCGAGGGATACCGCCGAACACGTTCTGGGTGATCGGCCGTATTCCCGAACCGGTGAGCGACACGATCACGCGACAGCGCAACCGAGTTGAACTCCACCGGCGCGAACACGTACAACTGCAGCAACAGGGGCTCCTGGATCTCGGCCGGCTTCGCAACCCCGAGCTACCAAGAGGCCCTGCCTTCATGCCCACAGCCGACGGCAGCCACCCGATCGAGACTCCCGTTCGACGCAGACCCCTCAAGATCGGAACGACAACAGCTACTCAGCCCATAGAAGTCAAGCTGAGCCGGAGCCTGTCAGTCGCGCAGCCGCGCGCAGTTGGTCGCCAAGTCGCCGTTCGAACTTGGCAAGTTGCCCCGTATGGGCCTCAATGTACTGACGGTCGTAGGAGATCTCAACAGCTACGGCGACGCCGACCAGGTTGGTAGACAGCTTGCACTCCACATCAGCTGTGGCAGTTGCGATTTCCTCTGAGGTGTGAAGGGTCTGTCGAGCGGGTGCCCCAGCTGTGGGTGTTCTCCACTTGGAGCTGCTGTATGCCGCCCAAGGGTTGGGGTATATGAACCCTTTGCCCGTCATGCAGGCCGCCCAGCGTGCATTGACCGCCTTCATGTGTGGATTGTCCGAGGGGACCTTGGGGCCTCCCGCCGGAAGCGCTTCGGCAGCAGGTATCGGAGGTGGGCCTCCGATAGCGTCGATGCCTTGCTGGCGGCATCCGCCGGGAGGGACCTTCTTGTCCTTGAACGTGGCCACGGTGGTTCCGGAGGCGCTCTGTCCGCGGAGCACACCCATCTCCGTCATGGTGTAGGGCACTTCGTTGGACGTACCGTCAGGACTGTCGAGCTGCGTGTCGTATCCCTTGTTGCGGGCCGTGGAAAGGTCGAAGAAACCGTACAGGGCTGTGCGTTCCTTGTTCTGCCGGGCGAAGTCGGCGAACCCCTCCATGACCGGGGGGTGATATGACAGCCCGTAACTGTGCATACAACGCGCCGAGACAACGTCAGTAGCCTTCTGTAACGCCAGGATCTGAGTCGAGGTGGGTATGTAGGCATCGATCGGCAAACTGATGGCGTCGACCGAGGTTATCTCCGGGATCGGCCCCAGTGCCGGCGCCGGGGGTTGGGGCGCCTGGCTCGAGCACCCGGCAGTCAGCAGCAGTGCTACCAGCCCGACAACTGCTCTACCCGTGTTTCTCATCTTGACTCGTCTCCGCAGGTCCCGAAGGACAGCACGTCGTGGACATCGCTGCCGGCGGTCGCCGGAGGCTCCCCGCCGGCAGCGATCCGCTACGGGATGTACTTGATGTGAACCCCGTACACGTTCCCCCAGGACCCGTAGCGCTGTTCGTAGTTGACGGTCATCCCCGCGCTCAAGGGGATGTTGTAGTTGACCCCGTGCACGCTGATGTCGGTCACGCTCCCGCTGTTCCCCGAGCTCGTCTTCCACACCTCTGAGATGTTTGCCCAGCCGTCACCGGCGCCGGCATAGCAGTAGTCGTGGGTGTGGCTGTACTCATGCAGGGTGTTGTTGTTGCAGCCCACGTTGGCGATCGCACCTGCCGGAGTGGCTGCCGCGACGCCTGCGAGTACTACGGCTCCAGCAAAGGCGCCAGCGACAAACTGTCTACGCAAGTTCAAGACACTTCTCCTTCGGGTTCCTGCGGGAACATCTCGCCGTTCGGTGAGCCCCGCTACGGTGACGCTATGGACGCGGGTCCCTCGGTCGTCCTAGATTCGTCCTAGTGCGAGGTCAGCCGGGGGTCGGCGTCAATCTTCACGTGCCGGGGGATGCATGAGATTCGGCGTGCTGGGGCCGTTACACGCCCAGATCACCGGACACGCGGTCCGGTTGAACGGGCCGAGGCAGGCCAAGATGCTGGCAGCACTTCTGATCGATGCCAACAACATCGTCGCCATGGAACGGCTCGTCGCCGTGATGTGGGACGGGAACGCGCCCGCCACTGCGGTCCGTCAGGTCCAGGACGCCGTCTCCGGGCTGCGCCGCAACCTCGTTGCATGCGGAGCACCCGGCTCCCTGATCAGCACCCGGCGCGGCGGCTACGAGATCCACCTGGCCCGGCACCAGCTCGACCTGCTGGAGTTTGACCACGAGCGGTACCTCGCCGATCGGCACACGGCCCCGTTCGAGACAGCTGTCGCGCTGCGGCGCGCGCTGGCCTGCTGGCGCGGGAACGCCCTGGCCGACATCTCCAGCCAGGTCCTGGAGGTCGATGCGGCACGGCTCAACGAGAAGCGCGCGGCCACGCACAAACAGTGCCTGGCCATCGAACTCGACCTGGGGCGTCATCGAGAGGTCATCGAGGAGCTGACGGCTCTGCTTTGCGAGCACCCCTACGCCGAGGATGTCGCCGAACACCTGATAGTCGCTCTCTACCGGTGTCGGCGGCAGGGCGAGGCGCTGCAGGTGTACGAGCGGCTGCGCCGGACACTGGCTGACGAACTCGGGGTCGATCCCACCCCGCCGCTCCAGGCACTGCACCAGCGCATCCTCACCGCGGATCCCACCCTGGCGGCTCCGGTCCCAGCGAGCAGGCCTTCAGGCACACCACCGGCGAGCCCTGACGCGGCGGCCGCCCGGCCGGTCACGGCGATGCCAGTGCGTCAACTGCCCCTCGATGTCTCTGACTTCGTGGGCCGGGCCGAGGCGCTGGCCGAGATCGCCGGACTGCTCGACGGGTCGGCGCCGAACCGGGCCCCGGTGGCAGTCATCGTGGGCGGTCCGGGTGTCGGAAAGTCCTGCCTGGTGACGCACGCTGCGCGGCTGGCGAGCGCCGCCTTCCCCGACGGCCAGCTCTACCTCAACCTCGCGGCGACATCGGACGAGCCGCGGGACCCGGGGCTGATGCTGGCCGAGGCGCTGCGCGCCCTCTCGATCACCGGCAGCGCGATTCCGAACGGCCTGTCCGAGCGGGCCGCGCTCTACCGGTCGTTGCTGGTCGACCGTCGCATGCTGGTGGTGTTGGACGACGCCGGTCACGCCGATCAGGTGCTGCCCTTGCTGCCCGCGGCCGACGGTTGTGCCGTGTTGATCACCAGCCGCGCTCTGCTGACGCAACTTCCCGGCGCTCGGCACATCGACCTGGACGTGCTGAGCCCGGCAGAGGCGCGGGAGATGTTCACCGGAATTGTGGGGCGGCAGCGGGTCGAGCGGGAACCGGGGGAGGCCGACGCGATCCTCGACTGCTGCGGCAACTTGGCGGTGGCGGGGCGGGGTGGCAGGGGGAAGGGGACAGGACGGCCAGGTTGGTTGGTGGGGGTGTTGTGGGGAAACAGCGGGGAGGAGTCACGG
>NZ_JBVIHM010000018.1:0-58991 GCF_055570295.1 Streptomyces sp. NPDC031265 | reverse complement strand
TGGGGGAGCGCCAGCGGGCCAAGCGGGAAGAGGGGGAGGCCAACCCGCTACTCGGCGGCTAGGGCACGTTGCTGCGGGCGCTCCGGCTCCCCCGCGGCAAGCTCACGGGCCGCCCGGCTTGGTCGCTGCGGGTGCTGCGGGAACGCATCGAGGATGAGTCACGGCGGCTGGCCGAGCTGAGGATCGGGGACCTCAGCGTGCGAGCCAGTGTCGAGCTGAGCCTACGGCTGCTGCCGGCTGACGCGGTGCGCGCGCTGAGTCTGCTGGGTCTGCTCGGCGCCTACACCCTGCCCGGCTGGGTGGTCGGCCCGCTGCTGGACCGCTCGGACGGCGAGGAAGTGCTGGACACCCTCGTCGACGCCAGCCTGGTTCGGCTGACCGCCACCGATGCCCTCGGCGAGGCGCGCTACCGGCTGCACGACCTGATCAGGACCTGTGCCGTGGAGATCGCCGCCCCGCTGCCGACGGCGGACAAGCGGGACGCGGTCACCCGGGTGCTGTCTGTTTGGCTTGAGCTGATCGGGCGCGGCACTGATCGGCTGCCGGGCGGGCTGCTGGCCGCCGCTCCCGGTCTGGCACCGCGCCGGTCGCTGCCCGATGCGGTCGTGGACCGGTTGATGGCCGACCCGGTCGGGTGGTTCGACACAGAGCGCGACAACCTGCTCGGCGCGGTGAAACTAGCCGTGGACTGGGGCCTGGACGAGTTGGCCTGGGAGCTGGCGGCGGGCGCGGCGACCTACTACGACCACCGGTGTCTCTATCAGGACTGGCAGCACGGGCACCGGCTCGCGTTGGACGCGGCCGAGGCCGCCGGCAACGTGCGCGGCGCATCGGTGCTGCTACGCGGTCTTGGCCAGCTGCATATCTACCAAGACGAGTTCGATCGGGCTACCCGCGCCCTGGAGTCCTCCCTCGGGCTGTGTCAGGACGGTGGGGACAAACGCGGCCAGGCGCTTTCGATGGCCATGCTGAGTACGGTCAGCCGAGTACAGGGCCGTGACGACGAAGCCCTCGAACGTGTCGAGCGCGCGCTGGCCATCGCGGCCGGTGAGGGCGACCGGCACATCGAAGCGCAGCTGTCCTGCTCCATGGCCGTGATGAAGCTCATGCAGGGGGAACTCGACGAGGCGGGGTTCTGGTTCGACGCGGCCTTGAGTCAGGCCAGGGCGCTGGGCGACGGGCATCGCGTGGCCGTCGTGCTGCGGCGGTTCAGTCGGCTGCACGATCGGCGCGGTAATCCGGACGAGGCGCTGCGCTGCCTGTGGCAGGCGTTGGCCACCTTCGAGGAACTGGCCGACGAGCGGTGCGCCGCGTACACGCTGCTGGAAGTCGGCCGCGTGTACGCCGGTCAACACGACCGGGACCGGGCGAGTCCGGCGTTGGAGCGCGCGGCGGGTCTGTTCCAGCGGCACGGTGACCGCCAGGACGAGGCCACGTGCTGGCAACTGATCGGCGACCTGGACGCCGCCGCGGGCGTCCACCACCTGGCGCACCAGCACCGAGGGCGGGCGCTGCGGCTGTGGCAGATGATCGGCGAGATGAACCAGACGAAAGCTCCAGCGCGACCATCGTCGCCGTGAGGCGGCTACGCCTCTGATCGGATTTGTCTGTCCGATCTGTAATCACTGCTGTGATGTGGGACCGGATCGAGCCGCTGGCGCCAGCCGATCCGGTCCGTGACCGGCGATGGACCGGCCACCGCCGCACGCTTGAAGCCACCGTATGGAAGTGCCGAACCTGCTCGCCCTGGTGCGATCCGTCCGACGAGCTCGTGGCGTTGAACGACATCGACTGGACGGTCTCGGTCGACTCCACCGTCTGCCGTTCCGGCTCGGCCTCGACCCCAATGACGTTCTGGGCCCTCACCTCCTGCGGAGAGGCACACCGTCACGCCGGCCGCTATGACCAGGCAATCTCCAGCTTCACCGCTGCCCTCGATGATCTCTACCCCACCTACATCTGGGCTTGGCGGGTCTGTACGGTCAACGGCCCTGTCCCACATTCGGTGGTGACGGAGCGTGCTGCTGTCCAAGGAGGATGCGGTGGTGTTGACGCCCTCGGTGGGGCCGTTGCTGTACGGGAGTGTGGACGCGGCGTTTACGGCGTCGGGGTCTCGTTCCAGGCCTCGGGTGAAGGCGTGCAGGTGGGGCAGATCGGCTGCGCGGACCTTGGTGATCCAGAGTTCGAGCGCGTCGGCATTTGCTGGGTGAGGCTTCAGGAGCTGGGCGAAAGCCCGGGTGAGGCTGGCAAGTTGGGATATCTCCGGGCAGGCGGCGGTGAGCCTGGCCGGGAGCTCGTGATGCTCGGCCTTGAGGTTGTCGGGTCTGGTGAGCAGCATGCGGGCGAGTCTGCGTGCGGAGATGTGGCTGCGGGGAGAGTGCAGGAGCGAAGGCCTCGCGTGCTGGACAGCCGATTCCGGAAGCCCGAGCAAAACCCCTTGCCTAATGGTCAAGAAGTGTTGACCATTGGGGCCATGCCTACCGATGATCTTCCCGAGACGTTCCACGTCACCACTGACGAGCAGCTACGCGCCGTTTCCAATCTCACGCGTCACCGGATCATGGCCGTGCTCCGCTTCGAGCCCGCGACGATCACGCAGATCGCCGAGCGAGTGGGCCTTGCGAAGGGGAGTTCCAGCTACCACGTACGGCTGCTCGAACGGGCCGGCCTGGTGAAGGTGGTACGAACGCGGAAGGTCCGGGGGGTCACCGAGCGGTACTACGCAATGGCCGCGCGGGCGATCGTGCTGCCGGATCCGGGCGAGGGAGGGCCGGATGTGCTGATGCGGCATGCGGTGGCGGACCTGGAGGCAGCGCCGGTGGATGGCGAGCGGCACGTACGGATGGCGCATCTGCGGCTCACCGACGAGCAGTTCGCGGAGCTGGGGGCGCGGCTGCAGGCACTGGCGGACGAGTACCGGGAGCTGTCCGATCCGTCGCTGCCGGACGCGTCACTCGTCTTCGCGCTGTTCCACCCGACGCCGCGCGAGCAGGCCGAAGGGGACGCCAAGTGACCTCAGACGTTCGGAAGTTGCCGACCGGGTTCGGGCGGCTGTGGACCGCGCAGACGGTGTCCTCGCTCGGTGACGGGGTGTCGCATGCCGCGCTGCCGCTGCTCGCGTTGACGTTGACGCGGGATCCGATGGCGCTCGCCGTGGTCACGGCCGCCGGAACGCTGCCGTGGCTGCTCTTCGGGGTGCTCGGCGGTGCGCTGGTGGACCGCTGGGACCGTCGGCGCACGATGTGGGTCGCGGACGCGGCGCGTGCGGTGCTGCTCGCGATACCGGCGGCAGCGGCCGCGCTCGACGTGCTGAGTATTCCACTGCTGGCGGCCGTCGCCTTCCTGCTCGGCCTCGGCGGACTCTTCTTCGACACGGCAGCCACGGCCTATCTGCCGGATCTGCTCGGCCGCGACCCCGCATTCCTGGAGCGCGCCAACTCCCGCCTGCGCGGCGCCCAGACCGCCGCGTCCGGCTTCGCGGGTCCGCCTGCGGGCAGTGCGCTGCTCGCGCTCGGGCGGGCGGTTCCGCTGCTCGCCGACGCGGTGTCGTTCGCGCTCTCCGCGCTGCTCGTACGGTCGCTGCCTGCCGCACCCCGGCCCGTACCGCAGGCCCGTGAGTCGCTGCTGCGGCAGGCGCGGGCCGGCGCCTCGTACGTATTCCGGGATCAGTTGCTGCTCGGGCTCGCGCTGCGTCCGGCGGTCGGGAACATCGCCTTCCTCGCCGTGGAGACCGTACTCGCCCTCTTCGCGCACGACCGTCTCGGCATCGACACCTTCGGCTTCGGCCTGCTCCTCACGGCGGAGGCCACCGGCGGCCTACTCGGCGCGGGCATCGCCTCCTTCCTCGGCCGACGACTCGGCACCGGCACCGCGCTTACCTGCACGGCCGCAGTCGAGGGACTCGCCATCCTGGGCCTTGCCGCCGCCCCGAACCCGTACGTCGCCGGCCTCGGGCTCGCCGTCTGCGGAGCGGGCATGGGCGCCACGATGGTGCTCGGCCCCTCCCTCCGACAGGCGATCGTCCCCGCCCACCTGATGGGCCGGGTCGCCTCCACCTCCCGCATGCTCGCCATGTGCGCCGCCCCGTTCGGCGCCTTCCTCGGCGGCTGGCTGGCCACCACCTACGACGTACGCACCCCGCTCTACACCGCCGCCGGCCTCCTCCTCACCATGACCGCCGTCACATCGACCATGACCAGCAACCGCCAGGTTGAGGCGGCGCTGCGTGCCGCCGCCCCGGCCGATGATCCAGATCACCCGGAATCCCGGGACCCCGTTCAGGAGGGTGCCATTTAGGGTTCCGCGAGGTCGTTGAGCCAGTGCAGAGCCCAGCTCGGCGTTCCTCGCCCCGGCCCGGAGCGTCGGGAGAGGCGGGCCACGTCCTCGTCCTTGATGTCGTGGCCCTCGGCGCGGAGCTGGGCGACGGCGGCATCCAGGTAGCGGGTGTTCCACAGGACGACGGCGTTGAGGACCAGGCCGAGGGCGGCGAGCTGGTCCTCCTGGCCCTCCCGGTACGCCTGGCGGGTCTGGCCCCAATCGCCGTGGCAGATCGCGCGGGCGAGCCGGTGGCGGGACTCCTGGACGGTGAGCTGCCGGTTCATCAGACGGCGGTAGGTGTCGTCGACCGGGTCGACCGGGTCGAGGAGGTGCATGGTCTTGTCGATCCCGCCCGTACTCGGCGAACGCCGCGCCGGGCGGAGTGCGGTGGCCCTCGCGGCCGAACATCCGCAGCAGGCCGTAGGCCCGGACCTGGTTGGTGATGGGCGATCCGGCGACCCGGAGCATGTCCGGCCAATGCGTGGCGATCCGCTTGAGGTTCACCTTGTTGCAGGCGACGGCCTCCGGCGGGCCGTACCCGTCCGTGGGGCCGTCCTCCTCGGGCAGGTCGGCCCGCCAGAACGGCTGGTCGTCCAGATCGCGGAAGCGCGGCGTGAAGCGGAAGGCGAGTCAGCCCCCTCGGTCGCCTGTCTCACAGCCTTCCGCGACGCCTGGGACCTGTGACAGCGGGCTCCTGGCCCGCACTTCAGCCAGCCGTGGGGCATTCGGCTGCCGCTGGCGTCAGCGCAGTCAGGGGGCGCTGCTCTGCCGTCGCCGGGCTCGGTGCGCCCGCCGCTGGATTGGCTTGGCCGCGTACCCGCATCCGGTGTGGGGGCGCCTCATCCGCCTTGTGTCAGCTCCCGTTCGGCGACCGTCCGGAAGCTGTGCGGCGGTCGGCCGGTGAGGCGTTGGACGGTGTCGGTGGTGCGGTCCTCGGCTCCCTCGGAGATGGCGCGGTCCATGGCGGCCAGCATCGTGGCGAACTCCGGCGGCATCAGCGTCGCGAGATGATCACGCATGTGCTCGAAGGACAGTCGGCGGTGGGTCACGGGGCGGCCGGCGGCCTCCGTGACGATCGTCGCGATGTCGTCGTAGCTGAGTGTCTCCGGTCCGGTCAGGACCAGTTCGGACTGCGGTGCGCGGTCGTCGGTCAGGGCGTGGACGGCGACGGCGGCTATGTCCTCGGCGTCGACGAATCCGACGCGGCCCGTCCCCGTCGCTGTCCAGATGGTGCTGTCCTCCCGGATGCTGCGGGCGTGTGCGTGGGCGCCGGTGAAGTTCTGCATGAACCAGGAGGGACGCAACACCGCCCACTGGTCGAAGAGGCTGGGCAGGGCCTGGTGCACTGCTCCCACTGCTGGGCCGCCTTCGGGGATGGCTGAGGAGCTGAGGAGGACCGCGCGGCGTGCACCCGCGGCACGGGCTTGTTGGAGGAAGGGCAGCATGACCTCCAGTGGGTCCGGGTCGCCCAGGGGCGGGACCAGGTAGATGCGGTCGGCCCCGGCGAGCGTGTCGCCGAAGGTGGCCGGGTCGTACCAGTCGAAGCGGACCGGTGCTGTGCCCGGGAGCGGGGTGGCGCCACGGCTGGCGGCTTTGACCTGATGGCCGGCGGCGACCAGCTGCGCGGCCGTCATACTGCCGGTGGTGCCGGTGGCGCCGATGACCAAGGTGGTACCGGTGGGGGTCATCGGGCGCTGCTCTTGGCGAAGTTGGTGCCGGGCGCGAGGGCGGCGAGAGGGTTCCAGTAGTCGCGATAGGAGGTGAAGCGCCCGTCCTGGACGGTCACGACGGCGATGTAGGTCATGCCGAAGGGGGCATCGGTCTCGACCAGGCGGCCCACGCTGCGCATCTCCACCACGATGACCTCGGGGTCGGTGGTCTGGTGGATCTGCACCTCGGGGAAGTCGTGCAGGTCGACGTGGTCCGGATACGGGTGCATGTAGGCGGCGATGGCCTCCTTGCCCGCCAGGCGCTCGGGCCAGCCCGGGGGAGCGAAGGGGAACTCCATGGTGCCGTGCTCGGCCCAGAGGTCGATCCAGGCGGGAATGTTCTTGTCGAGCAGCAGGCGCAGGCTGTGGCTGTAGAGGTCTGCCGGTGCGGCGTTGGTGGGCATGGGCTTCTCCATCTCGTACGATACGGACCAGGGGTCCGCTTCGAAAACGATACGGACCGCCAGTCCGTTTTGTAAAGGGAGGGGCGCCACATGACCGAGCGCAAACCACGCAAGGACGCGGTCCGCAACCGGGCAGCCCTCTTCGCCGCCGCCGACTCGCTGTTCGCGCGCTGCGAGAGCCCCGACGAGGTCACCATGGCCGACATCGCGGCAACAGCCGGCGTCGGCAAGGCATCACTCTTCCGCGCCTTCGGTGACCGGACCGGGCTGATCCACGCCCTGTATGAGGCGCGGCTGGAACCGATCAGAGAGGCCGTCGAACAGGGACCGCCCCCGCTGGGGCCCGCCACCGCGCCGCCGGAGCGCGTACCGGCCCTGCTGGATGCCCTCTTGTGCTTCAAACTCGACAACCGCCACCTCGCGCTGGCTCTGGAAGGAAGCGGCGCGGACAGCCCCTACCGGACGGAGCACTACGAGCGATGGCACGCTCTGCTCCGGGACTTGCTGGAGCGGATTCCGGGCCCGGCCGACAGTGATTTCACGGCCCACGCCCTGCTCGCCGCTACCCGGGCCGACCTCGTCGAATACCTGGCCGGGGACAGGCGCATGTCCCGCGAGGAGATGCGGGAGCAGCTGGCCGGCTTCACCGCCACCGTCATCGGCACCCGCATGTGACGGGGAGAGGGCGCCGAAGACTGATCACCGGCCGGGAGGGCGCCGCCAGGCGCCCTCACATGTCGTGGTTCGCCTTGGTGGCTCTGGGATCGGCCCTCCATGGCGGCGCGCATGTGTCGGTTCCATGGCACCTACCGCCCTCGGCCCCGCGCCGATCGGTGCGCACAAGCAGGCGCGCAGCCGCCGCTGCTCGGTGAACCGTCGGGTGCCGTGCGATGTCGCTCCGGAGTGAGGGAGAGTCGACGTCCGACCGCCGCGCCCAGGTGCTGATCCAGCGGCCCGTACTGCTCCAGTCTCCCGCCGAGCTCGACGAGCTGGTCGCCGACCTCGAACCCATTACCGCGACGCTGGTGGCGGCGGGGGCGCAGTGACGAGCAGTGACTGACGGGACGAGGAGCCCGTCGTCCGGTACGGCGAGCCCTCGGCCCGGTGTCGCCCGAGGCGCTCGACCCGACCGTCGGCTTGCTGGCCGCATCCCGATGCCGACGAGTTGGTCGGCCTGAGTACCGCCGGGCCCGACCGCATCTGCGTGCCGCCACACGGAGCGGATCCGAGCGCTCGTTGAGCCAGGTCCCGGCACCGCGATTGTGGTCCCCCGGGGGGGTGCTGGCACTGCCTCGTCGTCGACGAGCCGTGCGATCTCGCCGCCGGTCGTGACGCTACTCTGACGCAACATGCCACCCGAAGCACGAGGACGGACCCCCCTGGGGCAAGGCAGTGGGCTGCTTCATCCTGATCCTCCTTCCTTTTGCGTTCTGGTTCGTGGTGTCTTTCCAGCGCTCGGACGTCCTCCGCTGGTGAACTCGTCGTTCCGGGCCGCAACACCCCACCCGTACCGGCGAAATGCCCCGCACCAAGCCTTCTGCAACACGCTTGAGCGCGGTGTCTGACCGGGCGCCGTTATGCTCGCCTTCGTGGGCGAGATCGTGGTGGTGCGCGCGGGCTGTGGGCCGGAGGTCCTGCTGGTACATGGCGGTGCCGGCCCGCGGACGACGTGGGGCGCTATCGCTCCGCTGGCCGACCGGTGGACGCTGGCATACGTCCATCGCCGTGGCTATCCGCCGAGTCCACCACCGCGGGAGCGTCAGGACTTCGAGGTGGATGCCCTGGACCTGGCGCCGCTGCTCGTCGGCCGCCCGCATGTGGTCGCCCACTCCTACGGCGTCCTCGGGACGTTGATTGCGGCCGCTGCCGCGCCGGGCAGCGTGCGCTCGCTCACGTTGATCGAGCCGCCGCTCAACTACCTTGTTCCTGACGATCCCGAGGTGGCGCGGCTCGAGCGCATCGGCGATGCGGTCCTCACCCACGGGATGGACATGGACCCGGCCGAGCTGCGCGAGTTCCTCCGTCTCGCGGGCGCGCCCATCGGCGACGGTCCGCTCCCCAAGGAGGTGGTCGCCGGCGTTCGGCGGGCGCACGGTGGTAGGCCGACCAGCGAGGCGCGCCCACAGCTCGACGCGATCCGGGACGCCGGCGTCCCGGTGCTCGTCGCGTCCGGAGACCACGCAGATCCGCTCGAGAGGATCTGTGACGCACTCGCGGATGCCCTCGGTGGCAAGCGCAGCGTGCATCCGGGCGCCGGTCACTTCGTCGCCGCAGCACCGGGCTTCGCCGAACAGCTTGAGACCTTCCTGCGCAAGAGCGACACGTGGCGAGGTTCTTCCCGCAGATGAGTGTGGCGGCGAGGGTGAGGGAGACGGCGGACAGGTTGGCCGAGTGTTCATAGCAAGCGATAGCGCGTTCGATACACCAATCGGCACCGCTCTATGCCGTGGGCAAGACCGTTGAGCGCCCGCATGTCTCACGCGGCGTACAGGCAGGGGAGATCGGGACCTGCGGGCCCAGCGCGGTCACAGGCCAGGCTCGGCCGGACGCGCGGTGTACGCGGACCAGGTTCGCCATCCGGTTCGTCTCCCTTGGCAGTCCCCGTCTCAACTTCTGTCAGGTTGTAGTCCAGGGGGTGGTAGATACCGGAGACCGAGTGAAGAATGACCCAGCAGGCGGATGGTCCACCCCAAGGGCGTGGCGCGGGAATCGGAGGCCATAAGACGGGTCTAGGGCTGGGGCTGCGGTGGGGAAGGGGCCCTGGACAGGGTTGTCAGCGGATGTTGGGAGGATGCGTACGTGAGTTCCAGGGTGTTCCAGCGAACGACGGTCGATGGAGTCGGGACCGCTTACCTCACGTCCGGCGAGGGCGAACCGCTGGTTCTGCTGCACGGGGGTGAGGGGCACCGCGGCCAGTTCGACACCTTCCGGCCATGGTTGGGCGACGGTATCCGCGCGATCAGCTACGACCAGCGCGACACCGGCGACACCCGCAACGGGCCCGAGCCGTACGACATGGCCCGGCTGGCCGACGACTGCGCCAACCTCGTTCAGGCACTGGGCCACGAGCGCGTACACGTCCTGGGTGCCTCGTTCGGCGGAATGATCGCCATGCAGCTGGCACTCCGCCACCCGGGACGCATCGCCTCGCTCATCCTGGCCGGGACGACCCCGAGCCTGGCCATGACCGAGAGCCTCACCGACCGCATCGCCGCCCTCCAACCCGGCGAGCACACGCAATTCATACTGGACCTGGTGCTCACCCCCGAGGGCCAGGCAGCCGAGCCGGAACTTGTGGCCGACCTCAGGCGCGCCCTGCGCAGCCGCCCCGCTGACGCCGACGCGCGCCGCGCGGCAGCGGCGCACGGCCATGACTGCACCGCCCGCCTGGCGGAGATCACTGCTCCCACGCTCGTTCTGCACGGGGCGGACGACCCGGTCATCCGGCCCACGGTCGCGGAGTTCACGGCGGCCCGGATCCCGGGGGCGCGCCTGGAGATCCTGCCGCACACTCGGCACGGCGTCACCTTCGAGGATCGCCGACGCGTGGCAGCACTCGTGCGCGATTTCGTCCTGGGCCATCCCGTCGCATAGAGGCGCGGCACCGTCCACGTCTGACGGTGCCTTTGGTCTGGTCGACGCTCTCAGCTTCGCCCGTACGAGCTACCGGCGCATGGGACCGGCTTCTGTACTTCAGCACCACACGTGACCGTACCGAGGCGTACCGCGCCGACGTCGATGTCCAGGCTCAGTTCCCGCCGCTGCCGACGTACTTGGGGCATGTTGATCCGGTCTTGGCCCACCCGTACCTCCGACATATGACCGCCGATTCTTTGCCGCCCGGGTTTCTTCTCGCCGTCGAACAACTCGGCGTCGACCAGGCCTGTGGGCGAGGCCTCTGTGATCCCGGGCTATCCGCGCTCGGGCTGACTGTCTCCGGCCGGCAGCCAGTTCAGCCTGACCGCGCAGGATGAGTGCTCCACTTCGCACGGCGTCCCGTCTGGCCGATGTGCCGGCCGTTTCCCCCCGCCGCCTCGGTGAGGAACGCCACCCGCGCCGCCTGGCCGCTCAGCTCGACGCCCTCGGTTACGACGTCACCCTTGAACACCGGGAAGCCGGTCCTGGCGGGCAGTCAGCGGCTGACTTCCCTCGGGCCGCCGCTGTTGCCAGGGCGTGGGGCAGCCGGGCCGGATGCGGCCCGGTCGCCCCGTGCCCTGTGCGGGAGAGGTCACCTGCCCGGTTTCGGCAGCGAGCAGGTGGCCTGGGCTGTCTTGGCCGGGTCGCTCTCCGAGCGGGCGGTGAGGATGACGGCGCCCGTGCGTTCGGCGCCCGGCTTCGCGGTGACGGCGACGTCGATGGGGACGGAGGTGCCGGCGGCCGCGGCGGCGAGGCGGTTGGGGAGCCAGGCCGACCAGCCGCGTTGCGAGGTGGTGGCGGTCAGGCGGTAGATGTCGGAGGACAGGTGCGGCTGGTTGCGCGGGTCGGGCTGCCCGGTGTTGGCGAGGCTGAAGGTGCACACGGCCCGGCCCGTGGCGGGCGCGCTGGTGACGGAGCCCTTGCCGAGGGCGACTGCGCGGGCCTGCGGGCCGACTCCGTCCATGGACTTGATGCCGATGTCGTAGGAGAGTACGCCGGTGGCGTCGCGTCGCACGTTGAGGATGTAGAAGTGCAGCCGGTTGGCCGCGTCGACGTACTCGTATGAGCTGCCGGAGTCCGCCCCCGCGTGGAATAGCGCGTCGCTGAGCTGCCGGTAGTCGCCCGTCGTGATCTTCTGCGGAGTGCCGTCGGGGCGGGTGAAGTCCACCAGGCCGATGTCTTCGGGGTGGGCGTCGACCACCCAGGCGAACGGCGCGAGGTCGGCGTTCTTGGTCTTGCTGAGGAGGACGCCGCTGTCCGGTGTGAAGGAGTCCATGCCCATGCGGTCGACGACCTCGACGGTGTAGTTGTCGTAGCCGCCGCCGTCGCACAGCGGGTCGGTGGCCCGGTCGCAGGCCGGCGACAGGTCGCGGGCCATGGTGATGTTGACGCCGGTGAGCCCTTTCTCTCCGGGCGGGGCGGAGCGGGCGGTGACGCGGGCGACGACGGGGCCGGAGTCCTTGAGGGCGTCGCGGTCCAGGCGCAGGATGTTCCTCTCGTCGACCATGCCGAGTTTGAGCTTGTCGCGCAGGACGTGCTGGGCGCCCATGGAGCCGCCCGCGGTGGCGGGTACCTGCCAGCGGGTGTGCGGGCCGCCGGGGCCGTTGAACGAGCCGCGCGAGAGCATGCCCCAGATGCCGGTGTAGGAGCGGCTGAGCGGTGTCCCGTAGGGGTTGTTGTAGTTGTCGCCGATGCCCAGGATGTGGCTGAGTTCATGGGCGAAGGTGGCCATGCCGGAGCTCTCGGCCTGGGTGGAGGAGCCGTTTGCGGCGTTGGGCCAGATACGGGCGGCCGCCTGCCAGGACGTCCATGGCACATAGCGGGTCCGTGCCGCGTTCTGTCCGGAGGCGATGGGTGACGGGGGTCCCCAGGCGGCCGGCACGTCCTGGGCGGAGGCGAACTTCATCGGCCCGAACTCCTGCCAGGCGGAGGACTCGTCCACTCCGGCGGTGAGGTAGAAGACGAAGTCGAACTCGCCGGCTTTGCCGGCGCCCACGTCGGCGACCCAGGCTCGTTTGCCGTCGGCGCGGATGTCCTTGCCGCAGGTTTCGCCCACGGGGCAGGCTCCGGGGTTCATGCCGGGCTCGATGCCGTACTGGTAGGACTTGCCCGGCATGCGGTAGGCGCCGAAGGCGGTCAGGCCGACGCCGAAGCGGCCGCCGGAATCCTCCATCCAGTACTCGTTGATGGTGTGGCCGTGGTTGAGTGTGCCGGGCTTGTTGAGGAAGTCCTCGTAGAACTTGGGGAGCTGGGCGCGGGGGATGCCGGACGCGCTGGGCAGTGGATTGCCGAACTTGGCGGCGCCGACGGCCTTGGTGACGGAGAACTCCTCGTCGGAGTAGTCCAGCAGGACGAGAGCGCCTTTGAACTTGCGCCGGGTGGGCTGGCGGTTGGGGTTCGCCCAGTCCGTGCCCGGGACGGAGCGGTATTCCGCCCAGGTCATGTCGTCGGGGTTGCGCCAGTGCTGAGGGTCGACCGGCCGGACCAGGGGCGGCCCCCAAGGCGCGGCATCCGGCGTCGCCCGGGCGGGCCCGGCTGCGACGGCTGCGACGACGCCGAGGAGCAGGGTGACGATACTGAGCCGACGCAGTCGACGTGGTCGTTGCAGGCGTCTGCGGTGCACGAACATGGCTCACCTCTTGCCTGGAGTCATCAAGGTCACGGTGTGCGGTGAATGACAGGGCAGGGAATGGCGCGTTCATGACAAATGTTACGAACTGTGGTGGGGGTGCGTCCCCGGTGCCACGGTAGAGCCGTGGACAGGCATGACGCCAGAGCGCCTGCGCGGCCCCCGGCCGGAGGCGCGCCACCGCGGCCGGAACACCACCTGCCGGGCAGACGGTGCTCCGCGAAGCGGTCGCGAGGCCGCGAGCGTGACCGGTCCGGAGCCTGGACGCTGTCGTACGCCGGTGGTGTCCTTGAGGCGCGCCATCGTCCAAGCGGCCGGGGGATGGAGCGGCAGGCACTGCGCGGCTGGTCGGGCGGGTGCGCGAGGTGGCGAGGCTGGACCGGGCGGTCCAAATACACGAGGCGTCGGTGTGCAACGCGCAATGGAGGGTGGCAAGTTGCCCCGGTGTGATCGAGAAGGTCTCGTTCGCGGGGACGCTTTCGGTCTTTGGGAAGGTGAGGTCGTATCGGTACGGTGAGCCGGTGCCGGCCGGGCTCTTACCGGCCCATATCACCTGGTGGTCAAGCTGTCCGACCGCCCGCACCGAGCCCCGCGTCGGGCGCTGCGCCCGGCAAAAGCCCTGGTGGCGCGATTACGGTGGGTCCCAGTCGCGGTGCGTCTAGGGTCGGTTGCTTCGGCATGATCGCCGCGCAGTGCCCCAAGAGATGGAGTTGAATGTGGAACCGTCGCCGCCTACCCGTGCAGCCGACCGAACGGGTAGCACCGTGGGCCTCTTCTGGGTCAGCGGGGAAAGGGTGTACCTGGGCACGCCTCCCGCAACAGGGGAACCGGGTGTGCTGCTCTCCCCAGTGGGCGTGCGGATCACCGGCCCCGCTCCGCAGGCGTGGCGCTGGTCGGCTGTGATGGATCTCCAAGTGACGGAAGCCCCGGTCCGCTCCACGCTCGTGCGGTGGGCGACCCGCGGACTGTCCGTAGCCGCCGCAGCCCTCGACGCGTGGGTACCCGGCAGCCCGGCCGAGATGACAGTCGCCATCACCACGACGCAGGGGGACCGTATCGAGTCCCCGGTATTCTCCGGCGCCGCGACCGCCTATACCCAGCGAGAAGTCGATCTGTCTTTGGGGCTGCTCGCCCGTTTCACGCGCGGCGAGTCCTCGCCTGCCGCCCTGACGAACTGGTGGAACGACGCCCAGCCCGGTGAAGTCCTGCGATCCCGTGAGCGCGAGGCCGTGCTGGAAGGCTGGCTGGGCATGGCATGACTCCCGCGAACCCAGGTGCAGGCCATCCGGTGCTCCGAGGCAATGGCGGTGCGCAACGCTTCCTCAGCTGCAGCCAGTTCTCCGAGTGTCAGCGTGAGTCGGCCCAGACAGGTGTGGGTCTGGGCACTCACCCTCGCGTCGCCTGCGGCCTCGGCTTGTTCGTAGGCGGCGACCGCGCCACGGTGAACGGCGACACGTCGGTCCGCCGCCTGTGGATGTACGCGGCGAAGGGCAACAAGGGGGGTGTACCGCAGCATCAACGCCGCCATTTCGGCCTTGCTCTCGTCTGGTCTACCGTCAGGTGGCGTGTAGCGCTGAGTAACTGCTCGGGACCGTCATCGCGCTGGTGGAGACCGCGCGGAGGTGCGCCTGCAGCAGGTTCTCGTCGGCTCTGTGGATCACGCTGCGGATCGGGGTGAGTTCTTGGAGGTGCGCCGCATCGGCTGCGGTGGCACGCCCCTCGGGAGAGTCGAAGGCCGCGCGTAGTTCCTCCATCGGGTCCCATTCCAATTCGGCGACCAGGTAGTACGGTTCGCCGCCGCGGACGGCGACCACTTCGCGGCCGAGCGTGCAGCGGCGCAGTCCCGTGACTGGGCTGTCCATCGGGCGGCCGCCCCTGTGACGCCCGGTCAGGTCAGGGATGGCTGTGGAGATCCATCGAGCATGTGTGGGGTAACTCCCGATCAGGGGCGGCCGCATTCAAAGCCTGGGCCGCTATTCCGTGACGCTGCGGACGCATGCCGTCAGCTCTCCCAGGGACCAGTGGCCGAGGCCTGTCTCATCGTCGGATACGAGGTCGAATACGAGGGTGATCCCCTCGATCCCCTCTTCGACGACGCCCACTTCTGATCCGCACCTTGGAACGGACCCCGATCGCGCCGCGCTCGCGCTTGACCTCTCGGAGCGTGCCCTTCAGCGACTGCTCGCATGGGCCCCGGCCATCCCGAAGGACCTCGTGAACTCCTTCGGGACAGGTGGCGATCACGAGAGTTACTTCCGGGACCAACCTACCGACTCCCTGCTGGCGTGTGGTCGCGCCTTCACCAGCCTTCTTCGTGGAGAGCTCCCGCCCGGATACGACAGTTCGGCGTGCTGATCTCGCTCGGGCAGAGACTCACACCTGGTTGAGGACGGGCATCCGGAGGAGTCGGAACGACGCCCAGCCGATGCAAGGCGCGCCCGGTACTGCGGGACGGGCACGCCGAGGCGGCGGCCTGGATCGAACCGGTGGTGGTCGCGGCGGTCGTCCTTGTCCCGGCGGTCCTCTCGGTGGTGCCGGACCCGCGCGGGCTGGTGCTCTGATCGGCGGGGGAGGACAATGGGAGGTATTCCCCCCCAATCCCCCTCTCCCTCATGTTCTCCGCCGTGCGGCTGGTGCGTCGATTGTTGATGGCGGTACTTCTGAGCGCCGCGATCAGCGTGGGACCCCTCGCTTTTACGCCCCTGGCGGTGGTCGGCACGCAGCTGAAGGTGGAGGAGCTCTCCCTGTCCACCCATGAGGGCGATCCCGGAACAAGTGTGTCGGTCACCGGCACCGGCTTCGAGGTCTGTGGCAGGGCGACGCTCACTTTCGACGGCCAACACGCGACACCCGCGACGGTGAACGTCCCCCAGATCTCCGGCACCATCGTGGTTCCGCAGGACGCCACCGTGGGGCCGGATCACACGATCGAGGCGGCCTGCGACCCGGACGTCGACTCCGGAAACGCCTACCACGCCCAGGCTCCTTTCACCGTGACCAGCGGTGACGGCACCACGCCCGCCGAGACCCGGACGCTGACGCTCGACCCCGACCACGGGCCGGTCGAGACCCGGATCGACGTCCAGGGCAAAGGGTTCACGCAGTGTTCCGCCAAGAGCGTCGACCTCTACGTGGTCGACGACGGCACCCTCATCAAATCCAGGATCGCCGTGGCGGACAACGGCGACTTCTCGTACACGGAGGTCGTCCCGAGCGAGGCGATCCCGAAGACGTACACCTTCCGGGCTGAGTGCACCGGCGAACGGGACATCTACGCGGACGCCGACCTCGTCGTCGAGAGCCCCGCGAACCCGGTACTCACCCTCGACCCGGCGCGGGGCGCGAAAAACGCGACCGTACAGGCGGACGGCACCGGGTTCAGCTGCCCGGACGTCGACTTCCAATGGGACGGCGGAGAGCCGCCGTTCGCTACCGTCCCAGCCGCGGACTCCGACACCTTCACCGCCGAGATCACGGTCCCAGCCGACGCACAGCCGGGCGCGCACACGGTGCGGGCCGTCTGCACGGCCTATCCCGAGCAGTACGCCGAGGCCCCGTTCACAGTCACGGACGAGGGTGGTACGGAGACCGGTGGTACGGAGACCGGTGGAACGGAGACCGGTGGAACCGAAACCGGTGGTACGGAGACTGGCGGTACGGAGTCCGGCGGTACGGGCACCGGCGGCACCGACACCGGTGGTACGGGCACCGGCGGCACCGACAACACCAGCGCCGTCGCCTGGGTCGTCGGCCCTGCCTCCCTCGGCGGCGCACTGATCCTGGCCATCGCGGCAGCCGTCTACTTCGGTCGGCTGCACCGCGGCCCGCGCTGGGTCCGCGGCCACGTCCGCGCCACCCTCCGCCCGGCCACCGCAACCGCCGACCTGACCGAACAGAGCCCGTCCGGCGAACCCCCCACCCGCACGATCCGGCTCGACCCCCACGCGGACCCCGGCTCTTCGACCATCGACGAGGTGGACCGATGACGACCTTCACGACCGCGACGACGGCCCCGCCCCCCTTGACCGTCCGCTCGTTCCTGCTCGGCGCGGGCGGGGATCTCGACACCCCGCTGCGCGCCCATGGAACGGCTGGTCCGCTGCTCGGCCCCGTGCGTGGCAGGACTCCCGCCGCCGACCGGGCCGTCGAACACGAGCTGGCCACCGTCATCGACGACTTCCTCAGCCTCGACATGCTCGACCTGGTGGCGGACGGCTGGCGGAGGTACGCCGCCCTGTGTGATGCCGCGCGCCGCACCCGAGACGCCCCGGGCAGCGAGGAGGTCGTCGCGCTGGCGACCCACCGGGTCACCTCGGTGCACCGGCCCTACGTCGATGTCTTCGTGGACAGCGTGAAGATCGGCACGCTGGAGGTGGAGCTGACCGTGGTCTTCTGGATCTCCGGTCTCGTCTGCGTCATCCGCGATGCCCACCTCACCGGCGTCCGGTCGGGGGAGTGCGGGATCGACGCGAGCCTCGCGGTGCAGGGGGTCACGCTCACCGAGCAGCGGGGCGGCCGGCTCGACCTCCCCGGCGCCTTCGCCCTGCGCGCCCCGGTGCCGTTGCTGCGGGACGAGCCGGACCCCCGTCAGGCGCCGACCGTCCCGGGTGCCGGCACTCGATGAAGTTCGCGACGGGATCCGGCGGCGCAGACCGAGCAGGACCTTGATGCCGATCACCGTCGACATCGACGTGATGCTGGCCAAACGCAAGATGTCCGTCGGCGAGCTCGCGGACCGCGTAGGGATCACTCCCGCCAACCTGGCGGTACTCAAGAACGGCAGAGCCAAGGCGGTGCGCTTCGCCACGCTCGCCGCGCTCTGCGAGGTACTCAAGTGCCAGCCGGGCGACCTGCTGCGCTGGGAGACCGAGGACGCCGCAGACCAATGACGTGCCCTTCCAAGATCATGGAGTTCTCGGCGCCCCGTGATCTTGGTGGTGCCTCTGTCCCGGCGGCCGGGCGGCGTGCACGCGTTCAAGATGATCATTCCCGCTCAGCCGAGACCCCGAACCGACCCTGCAGACCCACGAGGGTTTCGAATGGCTGGTACGTACTCAACGGTCGCCTGCGGCTCGTGCTCGGCGAGCGCGACTTGACGTTGCCGCCCGGTGAGGCAGCCGAGTTCGACACGTCCTTGCCGCACTGGCTGGGCAGGGCCGACGGCGGCGGGGTCGAGCTTCTCATCCTGTTCGGCCTGCACGGGGTACGTGCGCACGTGCCCACCGACCCTCATCGCAAGTCGCAGGCCGGGAACCAGCGGTAAATCAGCGTGCTTGTGTGTTCGCGCGGGCAGCGAGCCCTCATCGCCCCATAGCCCGGTCGACAACGCCGCGTCCCCGGAGACCGACCAGGTCGAACGCGGTTGGAGGCCTCAACGCTGCACTCAACACCCTGGCCGCCGGACGGGCGGACAGGGAAAACACCTCGTGGAGCGCAGGCAAGACCGAAAGCCCCGGCGCCGCGTGATGAAGCAGGAACACACCGAGACGGCCAGGCGACCGTGGCAGGAATCTCCGGCCTTTGGGCCGGGCCAGCCTCGGGCGGTGCTGTCAAGGTCAGCAACCGGCAGTCCCGAATAGTCGTAAACCCCCGCTCTCGGCGTGCGGCTTCCTTTTGGCAGACGGACCATGAAGCCAATGAGCGGAGTAGCCGTGACCAAGGAAAGTCCCACCCCGGCCACGGGCGATCTGGTCGTGCTGAGCAACGTCAACAAACACTTCGGCGAGCTGCACGTCCTCCAGGGCATCGACCTGACCATTGCCCGGGGTGAGGTTGTCGTCGTTATCGGGCCGTCCGGGGGCGGGAAGTCCACGCTGTGCCGCGCCATCAACCGCCTGGAGACCATCGATTCCGGTGAGATCGTCATCGATGGAAAGCCCCTGCCCGCCGAAGGCCGCGAGCTGGCCGCGCTGCGGGCCGATGTGGGCATGGTCTTCCAGTCCTTCAACCTCTTCGCGCACAAAACCGTGCTGCACAATGTAACGCTCGGCCAGGTCAAGGTACGCAAGAAGGACAAGAAGGCCGCCGAGGAGAGGGCGCGCCAACTACTCGACCGGGTGGGTGTCGCCTCCCAGGCGGAGAAGTACCCCGCGCAGCTCTCCGGTGGCCAGCAGCAGCGCGTCGCGATCGCCAGAGCGCTGGCCATGGACCCGAAGATCATGCTTTTCGACGAGCCGACCTCTGCGCTCGATCCCGAGATGATCAACGAGGTGCTGGAAGTGATGCAGCAGCTCGCCCATGACGGAATGACCATGGTCGTCGTCACTCACGAGATGGGATTCGCCCGTTCGGCCGCCAACCGCGTGGTGTTCATGGCGGATGGCCGCATCGTGGAGGAGGCGACGCCCGCTCAGTTCTTCAGCAACCCGAGCAGCGAGCGGGCCAAGGATTTCCTTTCGAAGATCCTTCACCACTGATCCGGGGCCCTTGAGCACTAGGAATGATCACCATGAAGCTTCAGAAGGTCACTGTCGCGGCCGCCGCTGCGCTCATGCTGTCCCTGACCGCCGCCGGCTGCAGCTCAGACGACGGCGGCGACACGAGCTCGGGCGACAAGAAGGTCACCATCGGGATCAAGTTCGACCAGCCGGGCATCGGCCTGAAGACCCCTGACGGCAAGTACACGGGCTTCGACGTCGACGTGGCCACGTACGTCGCCAAGGAGCTCGGCCATGATCCGGGCGACATCGTGTGGAAGGAAGCCAAGAGCGCCGACCGCGAGACGCTGCTCCAGCGCGGCGATGTCGACTTCATCGCCGCCTCGTACTCGATCACCCCCAAGCGCGCGGAGAAGGTCGATTTCGCCGGCCCCTACCTCCTTGCGCACCAGGACGTCCTGATCCGGGCGGACGACGACTCCATCAAGAAGCCCGAGGACCTGAACAACAAGAAGCTCTGCTCTGTCACCGGCTCGACCTCGGCGCAGAACGTCAAGACAAGGATCGCGCCGAAGGCTCAGCTGCAGGAGTACGGCGGCTACTCGGAGTGCCTGACCGGGCTGGAGAACAAGGTCATTGACGCCCTGACCACCGATAACTCGATCCTCGCGGGTTATGCCGCGCAGCCCGAGTTCAAGGGCAAGTTCAAGCTCGGCGGCTTCAAGATGAGCAATGAGAACTACGGCATCGGCGTCCAGAAGGGCAGCGATCTCAAGGCACAGATCAACACCGCCCTGGAGAAGATGGTCAAGGACGGCTCCTGGGCCGCGGCCGTCAAGAAGAACTTCGGTCCGGCCAACTTCCAGAGTGGGCCCGCACCCAAGATCGGCGTCATCGTCAGCTGAAGCGGGTGACCCACGGACGGCGCGCCGCCCTCGAAGCGGCGCGCCTCGCCCTTCACTCACGCGGAAGGCCGGGAGACCGTGTTCGATTTTCTTGAGGGCTACAACCTGCTGGGAGCCTTCTGGGTGACGGTGCAGCTCACCTTCTACTCCGCCGTCGGCGCTCTGATCTGGGGAACGGTGCTGGCTGCCATGCGCGTCAGCCCGGTGCCCCTGATGCGTGGCTTCGGTGCCGCCTACGTCAACGTGGTCCGGAACATCCCCCTCACCGTGATCATCGTCTTCACCTCGCTGGGCTTGTTCCAGACGCTCGGCGTCACGCTCGGCGCCGACAACTTCACGACGATCAACTTCCGGCTCGCCGTGCTCGGGCTGATCGCGTACACCTCGTCGTTCGTCTGCGAGGCGCTGCGGTCGGGCATCAACACGGTGCCCGTCGGTCAGACGGAGGCGGCGCGTGCCATCGGCCTGAACTTCCCCCAGGTGCTACGGCTCATCGTCCTTCCGCAGGCCTTCCGTTCCGTGGTGGGCCCGCTGGCGAACGTGCTGATCGCCCTGACCAAGAACACCACGGTGGCCGCCGCGATCGGTGTCGCCGAGGCTGCGGCGCTGATGCGGGAAATGATCGAGAACGAGGCTCAGCTCATCCTCATTTCCGCCATCTTCGCGTTCGGGTTCATCTGCCTCACCCTCCCGACCGGGCTGTTCCTCGGCTGGGTGAGCAAGAAGGTGTCGGTCAAGCGATGAGCTCCTCGTCCGCCCTGTACGACGCACCGGGGCCGCGTGCCAAACGGCACAACGTACTGCTCACGGTGGTGTTCCTGTTGGCCCTCGCCGCCCTCATCTGGTGGGTGGCGCGGAGCCTCGCTGACAAGAACCAGCTCGAATGGGTCAAGTGGCGGCCCTTCTTCACGGACTCCCGCGCCTGGCAGACGTACCTCCTGCCGGGGCTCAAGAACACGCTCATCGCCGCCTCACTCGCCATGGTCATCGCGCTGCCGCTCGGAGCGCTGTTCGGCATCGCCCGGCTCTCCGACCACTGGTGGGTGCGGGGTGCGGCCGGCACGGTCGTGGAGTTCTTCCGCGCCATCCCGGTGCTGATCCTGATGCTGTTCGCGAACGCGGCGTACTCCGAGTACACCGATGTCAGCTCCGACAGCCGGCCGCTGTACGCCGTGGTCACCGGTCTCGTCCTCTACAACGCCTCCGTGCTCGCGGAGATCGTACGAGCAGGAATCGTGTCCCTCCCCCAGGGCCAGACCGACGCGGCCCAGGCGATCGGTATGCGCAAGAACCAGGTCATGCGCTACGTGCTGCTGCCGCAGTCGGTCACCGCGATGCTGCCGGCGATCGTCAGTCAGCTGGTGGTCATCGTGAAGGACACCGCGCTGGGCGGTGCGCTGCTCGGCTTCTCCGAGCTGCTGGCGTCGGTCCGTCCGATGAGCGCGAACTACGGTGCGAACACCATTGCCAGTTTCACCGTCGTCGCGGTGATCTTCGTCGTGCTGAACTTCGCGCTCACGTCCTTCGCGAGCGGGTTGGAAGGCAGGCTGAGGCGGGGCAAGAGGTCCACCGGCGCGGTGGTCGGCGCGGACGCGGTCGACCAGCTGGCGACGCCGGGCGAGCACGCGAGCCATGACGATCTCGGCGGAGCGGGCGGCACCTCCGGTAAGTGACGACCGGCCGCGTGATCCACAAGTTCAACGAGATCGTGTTCGGACTTCGACGCCAAACTCGAGCAAAGCGAGTACGCGATCAACGAGCGGCCCGACCGCACCTTCGCCTTCGACGAGTTCGGGCCGCTCGGTAGCCGTCCGAGCGCGGGGTCGTGCTGGGCCGAGCGCCGTCACCCCGACCGGCTGTCGGTGACTTTCACCGCACCCACGGCCCCCACCTAGTTCCACGGTGGGTCTTGGACACGTATGGCATCCGGCTCCGGCCGGAGCAGACGCTCATGGGGTGTCAGCTGAGGGCTGAGCGCCGAGGGGCGGAATGACCCCGAGCTGTTGCAGGAGGTGGAGGTTGTCCTTGTCGGACCACTTCTCGACGAGCCGGCCGTCCTCGATGCGATGGATCACGGTCGCCGTCATCTCCAGGTGGTTGCCGGTGGCCGGGATGCCCGGGAGATCGCCCTCGTGCACACCGCGAGCCGTCATACGGGTGACCACCTTGTCGCCCTCGGCGATCTGGTCCTCGATGTCGTGGGTGCCGGGCGTGGCGTCCCAGAAGAGCCGGAACGCCTGCTTGACGCCCTCCCGGCCGGGTGGGACGGTAAATGGCGGCGGGCTGTGGTCGATGTAGTCCTCGGCCACCAACTCGTCCATGGCATCGATGTTGCCCTCGTCGATCTCGCGATAGAAGCGGCGGACCAGCTTCTTGTTGTCCTCGGTGGACATGGGGGAATGCCTCCTGGGATGGCTGCGGCGGTTGCCCCCGGTCAGCAGCCGCCGGTGGCGAGCTTCGCGGCTCGTCCGCCACGGCCGTGCGAGACACGCATGTGGTGCTTGTGACTTCACTCCCATGCCGAGCGACCGTGTCCGTGGGGCTGCGGAAATTCGGGTGCGCCGGGGCCGGGTGTCGTACGACGATCGGGCATGACCTGGCATCTCACCGACGACATCGACGCCTTCCAGGCGGCCGCGGACCCCTTCCTCGCCGCCGACCCGGCCCGCAACACGGTGCTGCTCACCGTCGCCGAGCAGGCGCGCGGCGGGCACTGGCCGGGCGCGCGGTTCGGCTGGTGGACCGGACCCGGCCCGGCGGTGGGCGGTGCGTACGTCCAGACCCCGGGGATGCCCCTGGTGCTGGGCACGATGCCGGACGGCGCGGCCCGGGAGCTCGCCGGGGCGCTGCGCGGCGACGCCCTGGTCGGGGTGAACGGCGCGACCGCCACCGCCCGGGCCTTCGGTAAGGCCTGGGGGCCCTACCGGGTGGACCGTCAGGAGCGGCTGTTCCGGCTCGCCGAACTCGCCGACCCGGCACCGGTGGCGGGCCACGCCCGTCTGGCGACCGAGGCGGATCTGACGCTGGTCACCGCGTGGCTGACCGCGTTCCTCGACGAGGTGGCGCTGCCGCCCGGCCTCGGCGCGGCGGCGGCCGCCTTCCGGCGCACGGCGGCCGGGCAGCTGATGCTGTGGGAGACGGACGATGGCCCGGCGTCACTGGCCGCCGCCTCCGGGGTGCTGGCCGGCCAGTCCCGTATCGGTCCGGTCTACACCCCGCCCGCGCGGCGCGGCCACGGCTTCGCGGGCGCCGCCACCGTGGCCGCGACCCGGCTGGCCCTGGGGTGGGGAGCCGCGGAGGTGGTGCTCTTCACAGACCTGGCCAATCCGACGAGCAACGCGCTGTACCAGCGGCTGGGGTACCGGCGGGTCCAGGACCACCTGGTGCTGGACTTCACGGACTGAGGCGGCTACGGCGGCTGGGGGCTGGGCAGCTGACGGACCGCGGCTCACCCCCCAGCCGCACGAGACATCCGAAGCTGACTCGCCGACTGGAACTACAACCCACGTCCCTTCGTCTGGACGAAGACCACCGACGACAACCTTGACAAAGTCGCCGCGTACTGCCAGCGAATTGCTGAGCCCGCAGGTGAGCGACCAACTCACTGTCGGATCACGGCCATCGATGAGGCCGTGGCGGCGGCCGGAAAGCCAATCTCGCCTCCACCACGTCGTGTTCACCGTTTATGGGGCATCAGCCAACCACACGCCCAGACCAACGATCAGATGATCCGAAAGAAAATGATCGAGCTCAGTCGGAGTGCGCGAGCGGGGACCATGCGCCGAACCACTGCTCGGCGCCGTTCTCCTCGAACCGCTCCATCTCGGTGAGTGCGAACGAGCGGCGGAGCTGCGGTGCTGACCAGTCGGCGGGAATGCCTTTCGGGCAGCCCAGCACGTCACCATGGCCCGTACAGGACCGCTCTGGTGCCCCGTCAGGGGCGTCTGCCGGCACGGGCGGGACCACTGCTCGGCGCTCTCGGCCAAGGTGTGCGCCACCAGGGCATGTGACTCCACGCCCGCCCTCTTCCAGGCGGAAGCAGGAGCGGCGGCGAGGAGCACGGCGGCACCAGACCGGGGAGAGGACGCAGCACGTCGCAGGGGAGGAGCGGCCAGGGTCACTAGGTGTTGCTCCACCCGGCCGTGCTGGAATACGAGTCGAGCAGGTCCACCACGAAGACCAGGGTCGAGCCCGCCGGGATCAACGGCGAGGGCGACTGATTGCCGTAGCCGAGACGCGGGGGAACGATGATCTCGCGCCGACCGCCGACCTTCATTCCCCTCACCCCCCGGTCCCAGCCCTTGATGACCCTGCCACTGCCCAGGGCGAACTTGAACGGCTCGCCCCGGTCCCAGGTGGCATCGAACTCTTTCCCGGACTCGAAGGTCACCCCGACGTAGTGGACCCTGACCACCATGCCCGGCTTCACCTCAGCCCCGTCCCCGACGACCAGGTCCCGGATGGTCAGCTCGGTAGGAGCGTCACCCTCCGGAACGTTGACCGCGGGTTTCGTCAGTTCACTCATTGCAGCCTCTTCACTCTCCGTCGAGCCCGCGCACGGACCAGCCGGACACATGGTGTCGTTGTCGCTGACCCCCTCATGGCCAGCGCCCTCCGGTCCGCTGGAGTCTTCCCCGGCAAAGACAAGAACGCTGCCGCGAGACAATGGCTGTGACAACGATCCCAGGCCGCTGGGTAAGTCGGTTGCCGCCGCACGATAACCCCAGCCATGATCGACCTGGCACGAGGAAGCTCTGCGGAGGAGCGCCCGGCTCTGATCCCGGGTGGACGTAGGTTCGAATCCTACCCTCGTCGTCTCTTTAAGACGTGTCAGAGGAAGCCTCAACGAACGACCGTCTCAAGGGCACCGGCTCCCTCTGGTCGATCGGGTCGGTGAGCGTACAGACCCAAGCCCGGACGGCACCCTGGTCTCCGCGAGGGCCGGGCCTGCGCCTCTGTCGGGGGCCGACATGTGGAGGGATCTCTGACGAGCGGTCAAAGCCGTGCTCTTGAAGCCACCGCGCCAACGAGCGGGTCAGCCGTGGTCAGGGTGGGCGGTGGCGGAATAGCCGTCGTGCCAGGCGGCCTTGGCGCCGGAGTCGCCGATCCGGTAGACCTGCACGCCGGCGCCCACCCCGATGGCGAGGGACAGCACCGCGGCGGCGATGCGCAGCGGTGCGGCCACCGCGCTGCTGGTGGAACCCGCGGCGTCGGCGGCGCGGTGGGCGGTGCGGCGGTGGGACCACCACTGCGCCGTGGCCATGAGGAACAGTGCGACAGCCCAGGGAAGCAGTCCGTCGCCGAGTTCGGTGTGCTTGCGGACCAGGGCGTTGCTGTCCACGTGCCGCTCCAGCCACTCGCCGGCGTGGGTTGTCAGCGGCACGCTGAGCAGGGACACCAGGGCGAGGGCCGGGAGTGCGAGACCGAACCGGCGCATCACCGAGGGGAGGGCGGCGCACAGGATCAGGGCGAGGGCGGTGAGGGGTACCAGGACTACGACGACGTGTACGAGCAGGATGTGCGCGGGTATGCCGTTGATCAGATTGAGTCCCACAGAGGGCTCCTTCGGGGTTGGTTCCACGCTGGACGCTGGATGAGGGACGCCCTGGTTCGGGCGGCGCCTTCGACGGGCGGCCCGCGGCCGTGAGGGAGAGGCGCGGTCGCGGGGGCGAGTCACAGGCCGGCGAGGGAGGTGCCCGGTCCCGGCGGGTGGGAAGGAGCCCACGCCTCTTCTCATGGTCCATATCGGTGGAATCCCGAGGTGCGCCACTCCCGGCCGTCGGGCAGGACGGCGAGCGCTTCGTAGCCCTCCAGCGTCTCCAGCCACTCCCGCGCGCCGTCGCCCCTGGCGAAGGCGGCGGTGGCGTAGGTGTTGGTCAGCGTCAGGCGCGGGCCGATGAGGGTGAGGGAGGCGAACGCCGTCACGGGTGTGCCGTCGTGCGGGTCGAGGATGTGGGCGCCGCGTTCGGCGGTGCCGGAGGTGGCGACGGCCAGGTCATGGTGTGCGGTGATGGCGGTGGCGAGTTCGCCGGGGCGCAGCGGGTGGGCGATGCCGATGCGCCAGGGGGTGCCGGGGCCGGCCTGGCCGCGGAGCTGGAGGTCGCCGCCGCCGTTGACGCAGGTGTGGTGCGCGCCCGCGTCGTACAGGAGTCGGGAGGCGGCTTCGACGGCCCAGCCCTTGACGAGTCCTGAGGGGTCGAGGGCCGCGCCGGGGACGATGCTGAACCAGCCGTCGGTGGCGTGGGTGGCCCGGGCGCAGAGGGACAGGACCTCGTGGACCTCGGGAGGGCAGTCGTCCAGGCGGATCTCGCCGCGGTCGAGGCGGCTGATGTGGCTGTCGGCCCGGTAGGTGGAGAACACGGCGTCCACCCGGTGGAGGTGTTGCACGGCTTCTGCGAGGGCGCGGCGGATGGCGGTGGTCGGCTCGTCGCGGATGTCGAAGGAGAAGACGGTGCCCATGACGTGCTCGACGTGGCGCAGTCCGTGTGCGGTGTCAGGCATGGGCCTGGTCCAGGGCGCTCTGCAGGGACTGGATGTAACCCTGGCTGGTGTAGCTGGCTCCGGAGACGGCGTCGATGCGCGCGCTCTGCGCGCCGATGGCCTCCTGGGTGAGCAGGGGCAGCGCGCGGGCGGCGATCTGCCGGTCGCGGCCGTTCTGGTCCGGTGCCCGCAGGACGTCGACCGAGGTGATCCTTCCGTTGGCGAAGGTGGCGGCGACCTGCACGGTCCCGTACTGGGTGTCGACGGGATCGCCCGTGAACGTGCCCGTGCCAGAGGAGGGGCCCGGTGCGGCGGACCGGCCCGGTGCGGTGTCCGCGGGGGTGCGGGGGGACGAGGGGACCGGGGTGGAACGGGGCGCTGGCCCGGCGACGGAGGGCAGCCGGTGGGGTTTGAGGGCGAGCAGCGCGACGACGAGGGCGCTGATCGCGGTGGTGGTGAGGACGGCTCGGCGCACGGTGGTTCTCCTCAGAACGCGAACGACTCGTGGTGGATGCGCCGTGTCGGCACACCTGCCCGGCGCAGGGCCCCGATCGCGGCCCGGGTCATGCCGGGCGGCCCGCACACGTACACGTCGTGCGCGGCCAGATCCGGCACCAGGGCGCTCAGGCCTTCGGCGGTCAGGGGCGAGGCGTGGCGGGCCGGTTCGTCGACGAGGTAGTGCACGACGGCCCGTCGGCGGGGGGCGATCGCGTCGATCTCACCGCGCAGCGCGAGGTCGTCGGCACGGTGGGCCCGGTAGACGAGGGTCACCTGCCCCGGCAGGGTCTCGAAGAGCGTGCGAAGGGGGGTGATGCCGACGCCGCCGGCCAGGAGCAGCACCTTGGGGGAAGTGCGGCGGCTCGCGGTGAAGCCTCCGTAGGGGCCCTCTGCCCACACTCGCGTGCCGGGCGTGAGGCGGGCGAGCGCCGCACTGTGGCTGCCCGTGGTCTTGACCGTGATACGCAGATGGCGGGGGTGTGCGGGAGCGGAGAGGGAGTAGGGGTTGGCGGTCCACCACAGTCCGCGGGCCAGGAAGCGCCAGCGAAGGAACTGCCCCGGCTCACCCCCCAGCTCGTCCAGGTGCTCACCGGTGAGGTGGACGGAGAACACCCCCGGCGCCTCGGGGCGGACTGCGGTGACGCGCACGTGGTGGCGCAGTCCACGCCGGACCGGGGAGGCGAAGCGGTGCCAGGCGACCAGTGCCGCCACGCCGATGAAGAGTGCGTACCAGGCTGCCTGGGCGGTCCGGTTGCCGACGAAGTCGGCTCCGTTGGAGAGCTGGTGGCCGAAGGCGAGGAAGACGGCCAGGTAGGTGGCGAAGTGCAGGTAGTGCCAGGTTTCGTAACTCATCCGGCGGCGGGCCGCGCGGGCTGAGAGGACTCCTGTCGCCAGGAACAGCAGGAAGCCGGCCGTGCCCTTGAGGAGGTCGGGGTAGTGCAGGACGAGGGTGGCCGTCTGGCCGACCACGTCCGTACGGGCGGCCACGGAGTATCCCCAGACGATCAGCAGGGTGTGGGCCAGGGCCAGCGAGACGGTGCAGCGGCCGCCCAGCGCGTGCCAGCGGGCGAGGCGGTCGGTGCCGATGGCATGGTCCAGCAGCGGCACGCGCGCCATCAACGCGAGCAGGACCGCGCAGGCGTAGCCGGCCAGCAGCCCCGTGATGCGGCCCGCGCCGGTCAGCCAGTCCGCCGGGCCGACCACCGCGGCCGTGTCGCTCCACCACAGCGCGAGCACCCCGGCGGCGCCGGTCCAGATCGCCAACGGCGCGAGGACGGGGACGACGCTGCGGCGTCGGCGCCGGTGGCGCAGACCGGGGCTCGCATACGCGGCGGTGGTGAACGAGGTGGTCATGAGGCTGCTCCGGATGGGACTGGCTCCGGTGATGGGCGGCCAGCCTCACAACCCAACCTCTGTGTACCTTCTGAAAACGCGCCGCCGACCGTCCTCAGCGCGGATTCAGAGGAAACTCAAAGACGCGGCTCACCCCCGGGCGGTCCGCCCCGGGGGATGCTGAGGGGACCATGGACGAGCAGCACACCACCCCGCCTCTGCACCGCCCCGACGGAGGACCCGTACGGATCCTCGTCGTCGACGACGAACCGGACGTCACCGACGTCCTGGCCGGGGTCATGACCGGCGAGGGCTGGCAGGTCATGACCGCCGCCGAGGGCGCGACCGCGCTCGCCACGGCCCGTGACTTCCGCCCCGACGCGGTGGTCCTGGACTGGATGCTGCCCGACCTGGACGGGCTGCAGGTCCTGCGCGCCCTCAGACGCGAGGCACCCCGTGTGTGCGTGCTGTTCCTGACCGCCCGCGACGCGGTCGAGGACCGCATCGCGGGCATCACCGCGGGCGGCGACGACTACGTCACCAAGCCTTACAGCCTCGAAGAGGTCCTGGCCCGGCTGCGCGGACTCCTGCGGCGGGCCGGGATGACCGCCGAGCCCGGCGCGCACCGCCTCACGGTGGGAGACCTGACCATGGACGAGGAGGCCAGGGAGGTCAGACGTGGCGGGAGCACGGTCGACCTGTCACGGACCGAGTTCGAACTCCTGCGGTTCCTCATGCGCAATCCGCGCCGGGTGCTGTCCAAGGACCAGATCCTCGACCGGGTCTGGGCGTACGACTTCGGCGGCCGCGCTCATATCGTCGAGCTCTACATCAGCTACCTGCGCAAGAAGATCGACGCCGGACGCACCCCGATGATCCACACGGTGCGCGGCGTCGGCTACGTCCTCAAGCCGGACTCCCCGTGAGATGGCCGCCGCCGCGCACCCTGCGCGGCCAGCTCACCGCGGGGCTCGTCACCCTGCTCGCCCTCGCCTGCATCGCCGTCGGCATCATCACCGCCCTGGCCCTGCGGGGCTTCTTGATGGGGCGTCTCGACGAACAGCTGTCCGCATCCGGCGGCAGGTTCGCCGCCAGCCTGGAACACGAGGCCCGGCCCGACGCCGACAACCGCCCCGACACCCGGGGCCAGGCCGAAGCGACCTTCGGCGCTCGCCTCCTGAACGGCACCGTCACCCAGGCGGCCGTCGTCGACGACGCCGCCGACCGCCCCCTCTCCCTCACTCCGGGGGACCGCCGCGCCCTGGCCGGCATCCCCGCGGACGGAAACGGGCACAGCATCCGCCTGTCCGCTCTGGGTGTCTACCGCGTCACCGCTGTCCTCGGCGACGACCGGGACACCCTGGTCACCGGCCTGCCCCTGCACCCGGTGGAAGAGACCGTCCACCGCCTCGAAGCGGTCGAAGCGGTGCTGTTCGGCGCCGCCCTCGTGGTCACCGGCACCGCCGGAGCCCTGTGGGTACGGGTCTCCCTGCGCCCCCTCCAGCGGGTGACCGCACGGGCGGTGGAGGTGGCCGGACTGCCGCTGGCCAGCGGCGAGGTCGCCATGCCCGGACCCCTTCCCGACACCGACCCGCGCACCGAGGTCGGCCAGGTCGGCACCGCCCTCAACCACATGCTCGGCCACGTCGAGGACGCCCTCACCCGCCGCCAGGCCAGCGAGGAGCGGCTGCGCCACTTCGCCGCCGACGCCAGCCACGAGCTGCGCACCCCTGTCGCCAACATCCGCGGCCACGCCGAGCTCGCCCTGCGCCACCACGGCCCCGTCCCCCCGGACGTCCGCCACGCCCTGGAACGCATCGGCAGCGAGTCGCAGCGCATGACACGCCTCGTCGACGACCTGCTCCTCCTGGCCCGCCTGGACGCCGGGCGCCCCCTCGAACACGAGCCGGTCGACCTGACCCTGCTGATCCTCAACGCGGTGGACGACGCACGCGCCGCGGGGCCCGGCCACCGCTGGCTCCTCGACCTCCCCGAGGATCCGGTCACCGTCACGGGCGACGCCCACCGGCTCCAGCAGGCCATCGGAAACCTCCTTGCCAACGCCCGCACCCACACCCCGCCCGGCACCGAGGTGACCATCGCCCTCGCCACCGGACCGGCCGGCGCCCGCGTGAGCGTGAGCGACAACGGACCGGGCATCCCCGAAGACCTCCAGCCCGAGGTCTTCGGCCGCTTCGTCCGCGCCGACCACGCCCGCTCCCGCAGCACCGGCAGCACCGGTCTGGGCCTCGCCATCGTCCACGCCGTCATCACCGCCCACGGCGGGACCGCCGCCGTCACCAGCCGCCCCGGGCACACCACCTTCCGCCTGACACTCCCCACCTGACGGTGTCCGGCGGTTGTCGGTCGCCATCGCGTGGCCGAGGCCACGCGATGCCCCGATGACGAGTGCGGTCGGCGTGTGCTGATCTGTGCCAGTCGATGACATACGGCGTCATCTCCGTTCTTTCGCGGCGAGCTGACTTCGTGCACCGGGGTGCCGTGGTCAGCGTGCTGCTGGGCTCCTGAGCAGTGCTTTGCAAGTCTGTTCGCCGCGCTGTTTCCGGAGCGAATCGTCGGACCCCTTTCGTGGGATTCTCCTCATGCAAGGGATGTCAGTGTGTGCATCTGGCGTGGTGCAGCCCGATGATGTGCGAATCATTCGCGCACTGCAGGTCGCCCCGCGGGCTTCGTTTGCCTCGATGGCGAACGCGCTCGGCCTCACGGAGGGCTCGGTCAACCGCCGCTACCGGCGCCTGCGCGCCGACGGCGTCGTCCGCGTCGCGGGCATGGTGAATCCGGGCGCGCTGGGACACAGCAGGTGGCTGGTGCGACTGCGCTGCCGCCCCGGCAGCGCCTCAGCGATCGCCGACGCACTCGCCAAGCGCGACGATGTCAACTGGGTCGCCGTGAGCGCAGCCGGCTGCGAAATCACCTGCGCGCCCCAGTCACGGACTCGTGAGCAGCGCGAAGACCTGCTCGGTCAACGGCTTCCGCGCACAGTGGCGGTAGTCGACATCAATGCCTTCGCCATGCTCCGTCAGTTCATGGGAGGACGCGGCCACTACTGGGCTGCTCTGCGAGGCGCCCTGTCCCCGGAGCAGGAGGCCATGTTGGGCAGTGAAGGTTCGCCCTTCACTGAAGCCCCGGTCGTCACCCGCGATCCTGTGCACCTCACCGAGGAGGACGAGAAGATCCTCGGCTCTCTCGCCGCAGACGGCCGCGCCAGTCTCGTCGACCTCGCTGCAGCGGCGGACTCCACTCCAGGGCGGGTGTCACGCCGCCTTCACGCTTTGCTCGAGCGTCGGGTCGTCCACATCGACGTCGAGATCGCCGCGGCCGCTCTGGGCTGTCACGCTCGGGCGAACCTGTGGTTGCGCGTGCATCCGTCGGCGGTGAAGAGCGTCGGACGCACGCTTGCGCAGGAACCCGAGATCGCCTTTGCTGCGGCCGTGTCCGGGCCCCACAACATCCATGCCGTCGCGCACTGCCGAGACCTCGGCGAACTGTTCGAGTTCACGACAGACCGCGTCGGCTCCCTGGCAGGCTTGCAGAGCATGGAAGTCTCACCTGTGCTCCAGCACGTCAAGCAGGCCGGCACCCTGCTCTCCGGCGATCGCCTCGTCGAGACGCGACGTACCCGGGCGTGAACCTCCGCGCACCCGGCCCGAACCGAGTACGGCGGCGGCCGCGTGCCCGGCGCGGCGCCCGGCCGAGAAGGCGCAGGGTGACGCCGTCCACCCCCGTTTCCCCAGGCCGACAACACAGGGTCACCTCCGTGTTGTTGGCGAGCTGGCGGGTCAGTTGCCCGTGCCGGGTGTGGTGAGTGAGGTGAGGGCGGCATCGAGGCGGCGGGTGGCCTCTTCGGCGACCGGGCGCAGCGCGTCGAGTTCCGTGAGCGCGATCATCGTGTTCGGGTCGAGGACCTGTACTGCGGTGTGGTCGCCGTCGCGGCGGACGACGACGTTGCACGGCAGCAGCAGGCCGATCGAGCGGTCGGTGTCCAGGGCGCGGTGGGCCAGGGAGGGATTGCAGGCGCCGAGGATGACGTAGTCCTCCATATCGTGGTCGAGCTTGGCCTTGAGGGTGCCGGTGACGTCGATCTCGGTGAGGATGCCGAACCCCTGCTCCGCGAGGGCGTCGCGGATGCGGGCGACGGCGGTGGCGAAATCGGTGTCGAGCTGCACGGTCCGGTCGTAGCGCATGGCGTTCGGCCTTTCTCGTCGTGGGGGGGGGGGGGGGGGGGGGGGGGGGGGAGGGGGGGGGGAAGGGGGGGGGGGGGGGGGGGGGGGGGGGGGGGGGGGGGCGGAGGGGGGGGGGGGGGGGGAGACCCCCCCCCCTCCCCCCCGCTCCCCCCCTCCCCCCCCCCCCCCCCCCCCCCCCCCCCCCCCCCCCCCCCCCCCCCCCCCCCCCGCGCACATGGGGTGCTTCCAGGGCTCTGCGGATCGCGGTGGTCGACCAGGACGAGGACCGCGTACCAGCCCGGCCTGATGTCCGTGCCGCTCGAACCGACCCTGCCACATCACCCACTGCGAACTCGCCCCAGATCCCGCTCGGTCTCCGTCACCCCGTCTGCCCGTCGTCCTCGGCGCTGACGTTCGGGTGCGCGCACCGAGCGGTGCCACCGATTCCGGCCGCCGGTCTCGCTCCTTCGGTGTCGAGAACGTCGGTTACCGTCACAGCCACGCCTTCCGTAGCGCACAGACGTGACAGGGCGGCGCCGATCCCGCCGGCTCAACCGATGACGATCGCCCACTCGTTCGCGGAGACCTACCACCACGACCTCCTGAACCAACGTTCGACGAGGATTCGCCGTGATGACAGGCCGGTCAGCGTGCCGCGCAGACCGCTTCGACGAAGTGGCCCACCTGATGCTCGGGCAGGTGACGTGCCAGGTCCGCCTCGCTGATCATGCCGACGAGGCGATGGTTGTCGGTCACCGGCAGTCGGCGGATCCTGTGCTGCTCCATGGTGTGCAGGATCTGGTCGGCATCGGCTCTGGCGTCGATCGTGATCGGCTTGCCCTGTTCGAGCTGGCCGGCGGTCATGGTCCTGGGGTCCTTGCCCTTGGCGAGACACTTCACCACGATGTCACGGTCCGTGATGATCCCGTGGAGCCGGTCGTCGGGCCCGCAGATCGGCAGGGCTCCCACGTTCAGTTCCTTCATCTTGCGCGCCGCGTCCTGAAGCGTTTCGCTCTCCTGAACGCAGGTGGCACCGGCGTGCATGATCTCCTGGGCAGTCGTCATGGTCGTGTCCTCCCGGCGTCGGTGCCGGCCAGGGAGGACACGTGGGCTCTGACCCGCCCCGGCCGGTCTCGTCCTCATGACCAGTGTCGGCGCCTCGCTGCCCACGCGCATGCCGGGCAACAGCCCTGCGCATGCCGGAGAACAGGTGGTCACGTCGTCGCGTGGCGGTGCGTAGGTGTCCACCAGCAGGGTCACCGGGCCGGGGTGGCACCGGGCGAAGGCGCGGAACGCGTCCTCTTCCGAGGCGAACGCCTCCACGAAGGAGTGGGCCATCGTGCCGACGGCGGGGATGCCCTCAGCGGTGGCCGCCGCCACGTTGCTGGTCCCGGCGAAGCCGACCATCGCACCCAGACGCGCGGCTTGGAACCCCGCCTGCGGACCGTGGGTGCGCCGCAGGGAGAAGCCGACGACCGGGTGACCGGCCGCCGCGAGCACGCAGCGTGCGGCCTTCGAAGCGATCGCCGTCTGATGGCTGAGCAGGTTGAGCACATACGACTCGACCAACTGTGCTTGCGGAAAAGGTGCGGTCACCTCCAGCAGCGGCTCACCCGCGAATACGATCCGCCCCTCCGGGACCGCCCGCACCTGGCCGGTGAAGGTGAGGCCGAGCAACGGCTCCAGGTCCCCCGGCGGCCTGTGCAGCGCGGAAGCGAAGGCGTCGACGTCCTCGGGGCCGACATGAAGGCCGGCCAGGTAGTCGAGTGCCGACTCAAGCCCCGCCGCCACCAGGAAGCCGCGCTCAGGGGGCAGGTCGCGGACGAAGAGGCTGAAGGTCGCCGGGCCGGTCATCCTCCCGCAGGTAGGACATGGCCATCGTGACCTCGTACAGATCGGTGGTCGTCGCGTCCGACATCGGTGTCACCTCCTGGGCCTCCATCCGGTCTCCTGCTCGTCACCGGCGGAACCGCGCGGACCACCGCGGTTCCACCAGGTCCCACTCGGCGTCCCACTGCGCACACCTTCTCCGGTCCAGGACCAGGCGCATGCCCGCCCAGGCCGCGCAGGACCCGGCGGCGACGCCGAACGCCGTCATGCCCCCCACCATCCAGCCGCTGGTCCTCGCGTGGAACGTGCTCGCCGGCGCACTGGTGACCGTTCCGTGCCGTGTCACCCACACACGCACGGTGGCGCCCTTCGGAGCTCCCGGCTTCACGAGGGCCGTGCCTGTCCGCACGACACCGCTGGTGTCGGTCCAGCGGACCTGCGCCGGTCGCCTCGCCCAGTCGTCGCCGTTCCTGACGCCCGCCGTGAGTCGGGCGGTGACCTGGTGCCGCTCCGCTGCCTGGGCTCGCACGGTACGCATCGACGCCTCGTACGCCGTCAGCCCCGCGCCGACTGAGGCTGCCGGCAGCCCGAGGACGAGAACGACCATCAGGACGCGGCGGAACCAGCCTTCGAACCTGTCGGACGTACGGCTCAGGGGGTTCGCGCCCTTGGGCGCGTTATCGCCGCGCCCGGGCGGCGGACCGGATGCGGACGGCGAACCTTGTGCACTCATGACTCCGGTCCCAGCCACTCGTCGGCCGTCCCCCACCACCTGCTCCCACCGTCGTCCGCCAGCGGGTGCGGGGCACTGGGCCGAAAGTCCCTGTCGGAGCGGTTTCCGGCCTGGTTGGTCTCCGCGGACCACGTGTCGGTCATATCTGGGGTACGACCGCGGCGGGGCACGGCGCGTGATGCAGCAGTGCGTGATTGATCAGGCCCAGCTGCAGGCCCGGGTGGCCCTGGCGCCTGCGGGCGCCGACGACCAGCAGATCCGCTTCCGACGCCGCGTCCAGCAGCGCTCGGCGGGCCGGGCCCTCGATCACCCTGGCGCTCACCCGGGCGTCGGCATACCGCTCCGCAAGGCCGCGCAGCGCGTCGTCGAGGACCTGGGACGGCGGGCGCCGATGGGCCTCCATGGCGTACCACGAGGGAGCCGGCCGCGTGCTGAGAGCTCTGGACGACGGATTCCAGGCGTGCACCGCCGTCAGCCGGCAGCTCCGCACGTGAGCCTCCCGCAACGCGAACCGCAAGGCCGTGCCGCTGCCCTCCCCCTCCTCGACACCGACGACGATGTTCCCGAACCGGCCGTCCCGGTGCTCCGCGCCACCGCGCACCACGACGACCGGGCAGTCCGCTCGTGCCGCCACGGCCAGGCTCACCGCGCCCAGGAGCATTTCGGCGAGGTCTCCGAGCCCTCTGGACCCGAGCACCAGCGCGAAGGCGTTGCGTCCCTTGTCGACGAGGGCAGCGGCGGCGTCCTCGTGCAGCACCTCGCTCGACAACCGCACCGTGGGCGCTCTTTTCCTGGCGCGTTCCACAGCGGCACTGATCACGTCGGAGGGCTCGCGATCGTCGGCCGCCGCATGCAGGAGGTGGAGCGACACGCTGTGCCGGACCGCCTCGTCGGCGGCCCAGTCCACCGCCTCCAGGCTTGGTTCGGACCCATCGACGCCGACCACCAGGGGAATCGCCACGGCACCTGTCTCCTCTCGTGGCGGGTGCCCTGCGCCCGGCTCCCCCTCCATGGCTCCACATGCGCCGGAGAGGGGATTGGGGTACTCCTCGAAGAGAAGCACCGCGCTCGGCACGTCGGCGACGTCCGGAGCACGCGCGCCTTCGGACTCGTTCACCATCACCCACCGTCGTATCCAGCTTCGTACGAGACGGAGGCCGCCGCCATGCAGCCAGTCATCACCGTGGGCCTCGACGGCTCACCCGAGAGTCTCGCCGCCGCCCGCTGGGCCGCCGACGAGTCCGAGAAGCGCGGGCTCATGCTGCGCCTGCTGCACGCGTGGCCCCTGCTCGCGCCGGAACCCGCCCACGCCCACTCCGAAGTCGATCAGAACTACTGGGCGAGGCGTCTCGTGCACACCGCGCGGGCCGAACTGCAAGCCCGCCACCCGGGCCTGACCGTTGTCGGAAACCTGGTGGCCGACGACGCCCGGAACGCCCTGCTCCAGGCGGCGTCGGAATCCGAGATGACCGTGCTCGGCTCACGGGGGCTGGAGCCCGTCGAGAGCTACTTCCTGGGCGACGTCAGCATGCCGGTCGTGGCCCGGGCGGAGCGGCCGGTGGTACTGGTCCGCGCCGAAGCCCGCGTGGAGGGAGCACCTCCGGCACCCGCGGGCCGCGTGGTCGTGGCCCTGAAACTGAACGGATCCTCCGACGGCCTGCTCGACTTCGCGTTCCACACCGCCGCGGCCGGGGAGGCTCCGCTGGTGGCCGTGCACGGCCGAAGCGTGCCGCTCCACGCGCGCGTGCCCTGGGGGTTGGAACACGACGTGACCCAAGAGATGACGCGGGACGCGCAGAAGGAGCTGACCAAGGCCCTCCACCCCTGGCGCGAGAAGTATCCGGAGGTGGACGTGTCCGACAGCATCCGTCTCACAAGTCCCGCCAAGGCCGTCGTGCGGGCCGCCGAAGGCGCCGCGCTGCTGATCGTCGGCCGGCGGGCACACCGGCACGGTGTGGCGCCCCACCTGGGTCCGGTCGCCCAGGCCGCCATCCATCACGGGAGCTGCCCCGTCGCCGTCGTCCCCCATGACTGAGCCCGGCCACCGCGGGCCGCCGCCCCCGCGCGCGGAGGTGTGCGAGACCCACACCGCGATCGTGTTCTTCGCCGGGGACCGCGCCTACAAGGTGAAGAAGCCGGTGGACCTGGGATTCCTGGACTACACCACGCGGGCGGCGCGCCAGGACGCCTGCGAACGCGAAATCGCTCTCAACCGCCGCTTCGCCCCCGACGTCTACCTGGGTCTGGGCGAGTTCAGCGGCCCCGACACGGAGGCGCCCGAACCACTCGTGGTGATGCGCCGCATGCCCGCGGACCGGCGTCTCTCCCGCCTGGTACGGGAAGGCGCCGTCCTGGACGACGTCCTGCGGAACGTCGCCCGGCACCTCGCCGCGTGGCACGCGGACGCGCCCCGCGGTCCGGACGTGGACGAGCAGGGCACCCGAGACGCGCTGTCGTCGCGCTGGGAGGCAGGCTTCGCGCAGATCCACGCGTTGGCCGGCGAGGGCTTCGTGCCCGAGGGGACGACGGAGACCGAACAACGCGTGCGCCGCTATCTCGCAGGCCGCGAGCGGTTGTTCGCGTCCCGTATCGAGCAGGGGCGGGTGGTCGACGGCCACGGAGACCTGCTCGCCGAGGACGTCTTCTGCCTCGACGACGGCCCTCGCGTCCTGGACTGCCTGGAGTTCGACGACCGGCTGCGCTACCTCGACGGGCTGGACGACGCCGCCTTCCTCGCCATGGACCTGGAGCAGCTCGGAGCCCCGGAGGCCGCCGCGTACTTCCTGGCGCGGTACGGCGAGTACTCCGGTGATCCGGCGCCCGCGTCACTGTGGCACCACTACGTCGCCTACCGCGCGTTCGTCCGCGCGAAGGTCTCCGTGATCCAGGCCCGTCAGGGCGCGCCCGGCGCGGAGGCGGCGTCACGAAGGCTGGTCTCGACGGCGCTTCGCCACCTGCGCACCTCCGCCGTCGGCCTGACCGTCGTCGGCGGGATGCCGGGCAGCGGGAAGTCCACCCTCTCCGGTGCGCTGGCCGACCGGATGGGGGTCACCCTGCTCAGCAGCGACCGCGTCCGCAAGGAACTGGCCGGTATTCCCGTGGAGCAGGCCGTGGCGGCCGGCTACGGCGAAGGGCTGTACACACCCGCGTGGACCGCCAGAACCTACGCCACCCTCCTCGACCGGGCGGCCGCCCTGCTGTCCGCCGGCGAGTCCGTCGTTCTGGACGCCACCTGGTCCGACACGGCACAGCGTGAAGAGGCACGGCGCGTGGCCGAACGCACCAGCGCCGACCTGGTCGCCCTGCACTGCCATGTCCCGGACGACGTGTCGGCGGGCCGCCTGAGTACGCGCGCCCCCGGCCCGTCCGACGCCGACCTCGGCATCGCCACCGCCATGGCCGCCCGGGAACCCGCGTGGCCCGAGGCCGTCGCCGTCGACACCAGTGGCCCGTTGGATGCCGCGGTCACCCGGGCGCTGGCAGCCGTACGCCCCTGGGGCACCGGACAGGCCCCGGTCTTCCGCCGCCCCTCCATGGAGCCGGACTGACGGGAGGCGCACGACGACGCGGCGGTCCGTGTTGCCGGGGTGTTCCGCCGGGGTGACCGTGGAGGTGGGGGAGCGAGGAAGTGGGTGCCGTGCGAGCACTCGTCTATCACGGCCGGAGCACATCTCCTGGGACACCGTCCCGGACCCTGTGATGCAGGAGGCGACCGACGCGATCGTGCGCGTCGAGGCCACCACCGTCTGCGGCAGTGATCTGCACATCCTGCGAGGAGACCTCCCCGAGGTGGAACCGGGGACGGTCCTCGGCCACGAAGCCGTGGGCGAGGTCATGGAGGTCGGCCGTGATGTCCACGACCTGCGCCCCGGCCACGAGGTGATCGTGTCGTCCGTCTCGTCCTGCGGCCGCTGCCGGCCGTGCCGGGACACCATGTACGGGCAATGCCGCGGGGGCGGCGGCTGGATCCTGGGAAACCAGATCAACGGGACCCAGGCCGAGTTCGTACGGGTCCCCTTCGCTGACCACTCCACCCACCGACGGCCTCCCGCGATCCCGCTCGACGACGCCCTCCTGCTCGCCGAGATCCTCCCCACCGCCTTCGAGGTCGGGGTACGGAACGGACACGTCGGCCCTGGAGACGTTGTCGTCGTGGTGGGCGCGGGTCCCGTCGGTCTCGCCACGGTCGCCGTCGCGCGACTCTACTCACCCCGCCGGATCATCGTGGTGGACCTGTCCAGCGCCCGGTTGGAAGCCGCCGCCCGCAGGGGGGGGCCGACGCCGCCGAAGTGCCGGGGAAGATGATCGCCGAGCTTTCCGAAGGACCGGGCGCCGACGTCGCCGTCGAGGCATCGGGCGAACCGGATGGCTTCGTCCTGTGTACCCGGGCCGTCCGGGCGGGAGGGCACATCGCCAACATCGGGACGCACGGCAGACCGGCCACGCTGCACCTCGAATCCCTGTGGCGGAAGAACGTGACGATCAGCACCGGCCAAGTGGACACGTCCTCCACACCGTGGCTGCTGGAGCTGCTGAGGTTCGGACGCCTGCCCGTCTCCCAGCTGGTCACCCACACCTTCCGTCTCGACCGGATGGAGCACGCCTACGAGGTGTTCTCGCAGGGCGCCACCACAGGTGCCCTCAAGGTCGTGCTGCACCGGGAGTGAGCGGAGCCCGGAAGCCTGAGCCCGAACGGGCCGGCCGGTCCATGGGACGTGGGAGCCGCGTTCCGTCGGCCGAGGGGTGAGTGAGAGACGTGCCCGACCACGTAGTGACCCCTACCGACTGCCGACTACCGACGCGGGCCCCTTTCCACCCCGGCCGCGAGGCACGCATGGTCCAGCCTTCACTGCACGCTCTCTGGTCCAGCCGGAGCGGCGGACTCGCCGACGAGTTGGGGATCGACGTCCACGACGCCCTCCACGGCGCGCACGAGGCGCACGGCGACCGAGATGAGCGAGGTGTCGCGGATGTGTCCGCGGAGGGTGACGACTCCCTCCTGCACATTCACGTGGATGGCGTGGCTGAAGGCCGGGAAGAGGTAGGACACCACAGTGCGGCGGACTTCCTCCTCGATGTCCTCGTCCGGCCGAAGGAAGACCTTCAGCAGATCGGCACGGCTGACGATGCCCTGGAGCATCCCGATGTCGTCGACCACGGGCAGACGCTTGACGTGCCGGACGGCCATGATCCGGGCAGCCTGGGCCAGGGTGACGTCGGGGTGGACCGTGATGGCGGGGGTGCTCATGAGCTCCTCCGCCCTGGCTGCTCCGGCCTTGGCGACGTCGGACAGACGTCGGCCTTGCTCGGAGAGGCTCGGGTCGCTGTCCCGGAACTCCTCCTTGGGCAGCAGGTCGGCTTCGGAGACGACACCGATCACGCGGCCTTCGCCCTCAAGGACGGGCATGGCACTTACTTTCCACTGTTCCATGGTCCGGACGATCTCTTTGAACGGCGCGTCGCGTCCGACAGCCACGACCGTCCGGGTCATCACATCGCTCACGATGTGCGGGGTCTGCGGCACTTCGAAGCACCTCGTCTCGCCTTGTCAGGGAACCTCGCCCGCACCGTAGGGGGCGTACAGGTCGAGCAGTCGCACCCGGGCCGACCTGAGCCGGCGCGCGAGCACGCCGGAGACATACGTACACAGCTCGTGATCCAGCCCCGGGTCCTTCGCGCACATCTCACGAACCGCCGCCGCGTCGAACTCGTAGGCACGCACCGGGCTGCCGGCCTCGGCCCCCAGATGCCAGTGATAGGGAGGGACCAGCCAGGACCAGCCCAGCAGCCTTCCGGCGCCGAGGGTCTCGATGACCGCTGCCTGCCTGCCAGGCACTTGAAGGTCGAGAGCGACCGTGCCCGTGTGGATGATCCAGCAGCGGTCGGCCTTGCCACCCTCGTTGAAGATGCGCTCGCCTGCCGCGAACGACACCTCACGGGCGAGCGACATGAGCTGTTCGCGGTGCTCCTTGGTCAGGGCGCCGAAAACGCCGGTCCTCGCAACCACGGTGACCGTCCTTTCTCCGTGACCTCGAAGTGGAGACGGGCTCCTGTCCGGTCACGGACGTCTCAGCACGCGGCGATGCGAAAGTTGTGGCGGGGCCGGGACCCGGCGGCGTCTCGCTCCCGGCCGCTGACTCCACCATCGCCGCAAACCGGCGTGGCGCAACCCGGGCGGAGGCACTCCGCGAGTCGGAGCGCGTGTCGCGGTGGGCCCGGGGCGGTGCGACGGTATTCAGAGGGGCCCTCGCAGTGGCTCGACAGGCTTGCGTGAGGAATGGCTGCCAAAGCCATGAGAGGAGGCGGACCGTCATGCTGAGCAAGGTGCTGGTCGCCTACGGGACGACGAGCGGGGCGACCGCGCAGATCGCGGAGGCCATTGCCGATGTCCTGCGCGAAGAGGGAGTGACGGTCGAGGCGATGCCCGCCCGGTCCGTGACGGATCTGGAGTCGTAGGACGCCGTGGTGGTCGGCGGCGGCCTGTATGCGGGACGGTGGCACAAGGACGCGCGCCGCTTCGTCCGGCGGCACGCCCGCGAACTGTCCCGGCGTCCGCTGTGGTTCTTCAGCAGCGGTCCGCTGGACGCTTCGGCCTCGGAACGCGACATCCCACCTGTTCCCGGCGTTCGCCGCGCCATGATCCGGCTCGACGTCCAGGAACACGTCACGTTCGGCGGTTGTCTCGAAGAGGGAGCGAAGGGATTCATCGCCCGGAAGATCGTCTCCTCCGGGAAGGGCGGGGACTTCCGCGACTTCGATCGGATCAAGGCGTGGGCGGCGCGCATCGCCGGCGAAGTGAACGAGTCGCCCAGGATCTGAATCGGACAGCGGGCACCGTCGCCGTCCTCCACGCCCTCGCCGGGTGACCAGGGCGTGGAGGGAAATGGACAGGAACCCGAGTGCGGCCGCTGGCGCGGCGACTACGCCGGCTCCTGCGCAGTGGTGGTCTCCGAGCCGCCCAGGTCCAGGCGGAACGGTGGGTACTCGTCCGTCATCAGAGTGGCGTACGCGGTGACTCGCAGGACCCACCGGTTGAGGCCGATGATCAGGTCGAAGAGATCTTTCGGATACTTCTCGGTGAAGGCCAGGACCACGGCCGCGATGACCGTCAGCAGGACGATCAGGCCACCGGACCACCAGCCGAGGTGGGCGCCGCCGAGGAAGAAACCGATGACCATGTAGTGCGGGATGGCCAGGAGCCACCACTTCACCAGCACCAGGCCGCGGGAGAGCCTCTCCGGGTAGGCGATGTCCAGCCGTGCCGGGTAGTCCGGTTCCTCGCCCAGGCTGAACGGGGGATATCGGTCGGTGCCCAGGGCGTCGTACGAGTAGTACGAGACCCGCCAACTCCAGCGCAGTACTCCTAGGTTGAAGTCGAACAGGGCGCGGGGATAGCGCTCGGTGAACAGGATGGCGAAGAACGCGATCACGGTCACCACGGTGAAAGCGATCCAGAGGAAGAACAGCACCACGTAGTGCGGAATGGCGAGGAGCCACTTCACGAGCCACAGCCATCGGGACAGTGGCGAGTCGATGTGCGCGTGCACCTGGACCGGGCGGTTGTGGAATCCCACCGGCGTCGTCATGGTGATCAGCTCCCTTCCCCCGGCGTGTGCGTCGCCGGGAGGGCTCATGACCAGCCTGGCTGCTTCCGCCCCACCCCGCGAGGGCAGGTGGGTCCATTCCCGTGGCCCATCGGCCTACGCAGCCGCCGGCTCGGGGGAGGAAGTGCAGGCCCGGGGCCGTGCGCTGCGGCGGCACTGCGTCCCGCGGCTGCGCGACGGCCCTGCGGGGCCGATCTGGCGGCGGAGCCGAGTGAGCATGACGACGGGGTCCGGCGGCGTTGGGCCACCGGGCACCTGCTCGCCCGGGGTGATTCCAGTCGGTCCTTCCTGAGAACCTGACAACCGGTGGCCGCACGCCCGGGACCCCACGGCTGTCATTGGAACGCTTGGATCCCCTGCTCAGTGGCGGTGTGGAGACCAGGAAGAGGTGGTCGTCGGCTCGGAGTGCGAAGGCCGGTGCGGGGACGGTCGCTTGTCCGTCGCCGATGACGGTGTCTTTGCCTATCGGCAGCGGCACATCGGCGGGGGTGTGCCGCTACCAAGCGGTAGACCTTCCTGGAACTCGGCGCCGACCGGACGCGGGTCTGCTCCTGCCACCCCGGTGTCGTACGTATCGCGATGACAGCCGACATTCTCCGGACAGCCTCTCCTGCGTTTCGGGGAGCTGGACGAGGTCGCCCGCATGGTCGTGTGCATCGGCGCCGAACGGCCTACTCCACGGGCACCGAGTTCGTCCTGGACTGCGGCGCGACCTCCGGCACTCCGGCTGTTCCGCCGTCCATCAGTCGACGAGAAGCCGGGCTCCGCCGAGCCGGCCGCGTGGGGCGGCGGGCGAGCCCGTCCGAGGAAAGAATGGAACGGGGCAGGACGCATGCAGGACCTTCGGCCTGCGGACGGAGGCTTGCCGGACCTGGCTCTCGTGCGGCCGCGATGACAGCGTGAACGGTGTGCCCTGTCCAAGCGTCACTGGGCGGGGCATGGCCGAGGGCATTACGGCGATGCCGAGCCCACTCGTTGCAGTGCGTCCCCGACGACGGCATGAGGCGGCAGGAGGAGCCATGAAGAACACCGCTGTACGCAACGAGGTGATTGTCGGGATCGACCCACGCCAGCAGTCCGTTCCGGCGCTCGCCTGGGCGGTCGACGAGGCTGTCCGCAGGCGGTTGTCCCTCCGGCTGGTGGCGGCGGTACCGCCCCTGCCCGGCGGGCAGCACATCGACGCACCCTGGCGTCGCACGACGCTCAGGGCTCAGGGCGAAGACGCGCTTGCTGAGGCGGTCGCCACGGTGCGGGCACTGCACGCGGAAGTGCCTCTGGCGACGGAACTGCTCGACGGCACGCCATCGGCGGTGCTCTGCCAGAAGGCGGCGCGGGCCCAGATGATCGTCGTCGGTTCCCGTCGGCTCACTCGACCGGAGGAGCTCTTCAGCGTGGGCTCGGTGGCCGTTCCGGTCAGTGCCCAGGCGGACTGCCCGGTCGTTGTGGTCAGGGAGCCGGAGCAGGCGGGGGAGCGGCACCCCCATCTCGTCGTGGGCGTTGACGGCAGCGAATCCTCCAGGGCTGCCGTGGAGTTCGCTGTGGAAGAGGCAGCGCTGCACGGCGCTGCCCTGCGGGCCGTGTGGGTGTGGCGGCGGCCCGTCGTGTCCTTCGGCGACGAAGCGGCGGGCCTTGAGGAACGGCGCCGGATGCTGTCCGAGACCGTGGCGGGATGGGCGGACAAATACCCGGATGTGCAGATCACCCATGAAGTCCTGCGCGGCCATCCAGTGGAGGAACTGGCACTCGCTTCGGTCAGCGCGTTACTGGTCGTCGTCGGCAGGCAGGGGCGTGGCGGGTACTCCGGCATGAAGCTGGGGTCGGTGGCTCATGGCCTGCTGCACCGAGCGGAGTGCCCGGTGATCACCGTGCCCGAGTCCGGGCACGGCTGAGCCGGGACTCGGACCGACGCGTGAACCGGAACCGGACGGGAGAAGCCGTGTCACCTCGCCGGACCGACACCGCTCCGGTGTCGGGCGCCGGTGGCACCGGGCCCAGCCATGAAAGGTGCGCGTCGCCTGACTCGGTACGGTCCCGACGAAGTGACCGCCGAACGCGCTGTTCGCCTGTGAACACCCGTTGTGGCGCAGCTCCGCGATTCGCTGATCAAGGCGTCGGCCGAGGTCGCCATGGGCGGCGAGCCCGTGTCACCGGGAGCCATGGGCAGAACACCACGTCCTCCTGGCCAGCACGTGCTGGTGACGGACCGTGGCAGCGGATGCTCTTCCTCGCAGCGGTGGTGACCGCCGGGTCCCTCACGGCGGGGCTCGCGGCACGCGCCATGGACGTGCCCTGGCAGAGCGTGCTGTTCCTGTCTCCGCTCGCGGCGACAGCTGGGCGTCGTGCTCGGGCTTGCGGGACCGTCTGCTGACCTGGGGGAACCGGGTTCCTGCCGGTGGCAGTGGCCGTCTCGGCCGGGCTTGCGGCCGCTGCCCTGTGTGTGCCCTTCCTCCGCGCGGTGCTCAGCACGGTCGCGCTCGACCGGACAGAGACCGCCCTGGCGGCCGCGGCACGCGGACTCGGCCATCACACCGCGCGCGAAGGCGGGCGTGGGCAAAGGAGGTGGTCGTCGATGTGAGGGCGACTTGCGGTGAGGCGCTCCGAGCCAGTGGTGAGGGATCGACGCCGATCGGATCCATGAGGTCGGCAGGTCAGCGGGCCGGACTCGCTCGGGACGGTTGGGGCGCCGACGGAGTGTGGCCGATGGGCGTTGGGACCGGACGTTCATGCCGACCATTCCCACTCTGCTCCAGCTGACAGCTGACAGCGGTGGGCGGTGATGGCGTCGCGGGCGATGATCGCGGCGCCATCTGCCCATGGAGAGTTGTGTCAGTTCCCCTCCTTCACATGAGTGTGGGCGAGGCACGTGATCTCGTTTACACCGAACGAGTGTTGGTGTTTGCCTTGGAGGGCGTGCCCCGCCGCCCTTGGTGTGAGACGAGGTGCAGGCTGCTGGTATGCCCGATGACGAGGCGCAGCTGACCCCTCCGGAGTCACTGCTGCAGGTGATCGACAACCTCTCGAAGTTCCATCGCGAGCATGAGGAGTACTACGCGCAAGCGCCCTTGCAGCAGGCGGGCGAGCTCCAGGCGCGGTCTCGGGCGCTTAAGTCACTGGCGGACCGGTGGAGTGTGGTCGAGGCCGGTGAGCAGACGTCGCCGATCGCGTTCGCCGGCACGGAGGACCTGAACGCGCCAGGGGTCGTAGCGGGGTCGGGAATCCTCTTCATGGAAGGGGAGGGCGAGCCTGCCGAACTCCAGAGACTGAAGAGTGAAGTCGCCCTGCTCGCCGATGAGACCCAGCAGGGCGGTGACTGGCTGGCCCGGGCGATGGAGCAGGCGTGGGGCATGGCGGGAGACCTGGCTGCCTATCCGGCCCTTGCCGACCTGCTGGGAGAGCGGCACCGGATCATCGCCAATGACTGGCAGTCGGCGGGCATGCAGGCTCTGGTCGCGCGACTGCTGCGCCGGGCCCTGGACCTGCTGGCCCTGGTCGACTTCTCGCCGACAGCACTTCGGGCCGACCTGCGAGGCGAGCGGAAGGCCCCCGCCTACCTTTATTCGGCTTCCGAGCTGCTCGACAGGGCTGCCGACCTGATGGCGGAATCAGCAATTCTTGTGCATGAGAACGAGAGGCGCTGGCGCGTGTTCCGTGCCCGAGTTCGTGAGCTGCAATCCGAGTAGGCCGACGACCGCGGTAATCCCATTCCCCAGTTTTGGGACCGCGGCTGTCCCGCAAGCTGACCCCACGGCGCCAGGGGGTGGATTCAGGCGGATAGGCCATACCTGCATGCCTTGCCTGGCAGGCCGAGGCTTGGGGGGGGGGGGGAGAGAGAACACCAACACGAACCTCACACCGAGAGCCAACGGGTGAAAGCCATACCCGGACGACATACGCGCAGTTCCCTCCGTCGCAGCCCCTCCATGATTACAGACCGCCGCACGGGAGGCTCAAGAACCAGATCAGACATCGGACTTACGAGTCGGTGCGTGGAGCGGGCGGAACATGCTCTGATCGTGAGGGGCATGGCTGATCGGGCGGTACTGGCACATCCGTTGTTCACGGACGTCTCGATGGCGCACCTGGCCGCTCTGGTCGAGAAGTTGGCTCGCCCTTGACGGCGGTAGCCGGGAGGGCGACGTCTCCAGGCACGCGGCGTGCACCGGGTGCGGGCGCCCGGTATCAGTAGGTGTTCGTGGACCGGCTGGTGGCCACGCTGATCCAGCCCAAGGCCGTCCGGGCGCACTGCTCAGAACTCGACGCCCTCACCGGCCACGTCCGCTCCTTCTCGACCATGCTCACCGAGCGCCAGGGCGAGCGCCTGCCCGACTGGCTCGACGCCGTCCGGCGGGACGACCTGCCCAGCCTCCACGCCCTTGCCGCAGGCATCGACCGCGACCGCGACGCCGTCATCGCCGGCCTGACTCTGCCCTGGAGCTCAGGCGTCGTGGAAGGCACGTCAACCGGATCAAGATGCTCAAGCGCCAGATGTTCGGCCGCGCAGGCTTCGCCCTCCTACGGAAGCGCGTCCTCATGTCCTGATCACCGACGACGGGAGGAACTCGATGGCAGCGGCGGCGGATGTGCAAGCCTTCCCCTTCCAGATGCCGACGGAGAAGACCTTGATGACCAGCGCCAGCGACGACGCCCTCGATCAGTTCAGACACATCGCGCGTGAGAGGGCACTTGGCAGGCATGTCGGGTCGGACCGGCTCATTCAGGCAGGTCTGGACGCGCTGATAGCTGGGGTCGAGAGCCCGTCCCTGGCCATGCTGGCTGGACTCCTCCGGAGCGAAGAGCCCGAAGCGCCAGACCTCTTCGACCGAGTACTGGAGGAGCTGGGACTGCTCTTCCACCCGCCCGCGGACCCCCGGGCCGCAAAGTGGGCGATGGCCTACTGGATCGCCGGTCAGATCGCCGACGGATCCCTGGATCCCGCCGCTGGCACTCACCTCATCTGGGCAGACATCGCCTATGACCTCGGCTACCCCGAAGAGCTAGAACCCCTTGTGCACTGCGCGCACAACCTAGACGGCTGGGAGGAGAGCTGGGGAGTCTCCGTCGAGGAACTCAACGGAGAAGCGGTTGAGGCAGCGAAGCAGTTCCTTAGCAAGAGGTCTGCAGCCGAGGCGGGGGACCAACCCGGGGTTCGTTCTCGCCATCGGGATCGGTCAACCGCGAGCTGATCCGCTCACTCAACGTGGCCGCACCACAGAACCTGAGCCAGAACCGGTTCTCGTTGCCCGGGCCCCGTGCGCTGCTCAATGCCGGTCTGAGTCCGCCTGGGAACCAATGTCCTTTGTTGAACGTGTCCTTGGTGAAGATGCCGCAGTCGGGAAAGGGCATGGCAGTCTGGTCGTGGTCATAGGGAAGCCGATGGACTGGAGGCAGTGAATGTTGGCTGAGGGGTTGGTGGCGCTCGCCGCAGCGGGGGGTACGGCGGTGGTACAGGCCGCGGGTACCAGTACATGGCAAGGGTTCCAGCAAGCCGTGGCCCGATGGTTCGGCCACGGGAACGAGCAACGGCTGAGCGTCGAGCTGGACCGCAGCGCGAACGTCTTGGCGGCCGCTGACGATGCCGAGGCGGACGGCGTCAGACGAGCTCAACAGGCTGTGTGGCAGGCGCGTTTCGAGGCGGCGCTGGAGAGCCTTGGTGACCGTGAGCGGCAATTGGCTGCTGAGGGACTGCGTGCTCTGCTCCATGCGCATTCCCGTGCTGATGGGGTATCGGCGGCCGGTGGTGGACAGGCGGTGGTAGGTAACATCGATATCCGGGCTGATCACGGGTCCGTGGCTGCCCTGCGCATGGGAGATGTCACGTTGGGAAACCCTCCGCAGCCGGGCCCGCCTCAGGGCTGAGCGCGCCCGACGGCACCTCGGCCCTGCACGTCAGTGCCCAAACTGCTATCACCGCCTCCAGCGGAGGGGTGGCGGTCGGTCACGCTGACCAGGTCACCTTCTACGTCTTACCGCCGGAACTGCCAGGCGTCGCCTGTGGACGCGATGCGCGGTTCGAGTCCTACCTCCGTGCCGCCTCGCGTAGCGCCGAACGCCATCCTTATCCCAGCCTCGTCGAGGGTCCCACTCCACTACCACTGGCCGAGGTCTACGTCCGTCAACTGGCCGAAGACCAGCACCCCGGCACCCCGGACTTGGACAGCTCCGATTCCCGCACGCCGACCGCGATCAGCCTTCCGGTGCCTGCCGATACCGTCTTCGCGGGGGACAGCCGCGTACGGGTGCTCCTTGCCGCCGCCGGCGGCGGCAAGTCCGCCTTGTTGCGCCGCCATCTGGCCAACGGAGCCAGCCATTGGCTGACCAACACGAGCAGCAATGGGGTGCATACGGCGGTCCCGGTCCTGGTCCGCGCCGCGGCCCTGGCCAACGCCCCTCTCCTGGTCCGGGCCCTCGAGACCGCCGTCACCGAAGACCTCGGCCCCTACGGGCTGCGCGACACACCAGCCGCGGACGTCTTCGGCCAGCCGCCGTCCCCTCAAGTGCCCTGGCTGGTCATGGTCGACGGCCTCGATGAGGTCCCCGACCGTGCCACCCGCGTCGCCCTTCTGGAACGACTGGCTCGTGAGGCCGATCAGGAACGGTCGGCGTACCGGTTCATCGTGGCGACCCGCCCCCTGCCAGCCGGAGAACTCGACCGGCTGGGCCCCGACGCCGACCGCTTCGAGCTACAGCCCTTCACCCCGGCCGACCTGCGCACGTACGCCCGAAGATATTTCCGCGACCTGCCAAACAGCGCCCGTCACGTCAGAGTGTTCACGGCGCGACTCAGCAACTCCGGGCTGGCCGACCTGGCCCGCACTCCGCTGGTGGCCTCCATGCTGTGCCAGCTGCATGCGGCCGATCCCTCCCGGTACCTGCCCGAAGGCCGCGCGGGGGCCTATCAGTCCTTCGTCGAGCTGCTCTACGAGCAGAACACCCACAAGAGCATCCGTAGCACCCACGACGAGGTCATCCGCGTCCTGAAGGACCGCCATCAGATCCCCCGGGACCAACGGGCCGCCGAGCAGGCCGCGCAACTGGTGCGCGATGACCTGCCCGGGCTGATCGACCACCTGGCCCACGAGAGGATCAACGGAAACACCGCCCCAGTCGTCGAAATCCTGGCCCGACATCTGGACGTCCAGCGCCCGGCGAAAGTGAAGACACCACTCTGGAACGCCTTCCTGGGCGACCTCCTGCGACCCACCGGCCTCCTGTCCGAGCGCTCCGGCGACTTCCACTTCCTCCACCAAACCCTCCTCGAATACCACGCAGCCCGCCACGCCACCCGCGACGAACAGGCCCGCGCCAAACTGCTACAGAGCCTGTTCCGCCGTGAACATGCCTCTGCTGGCGGCCATGCGTCGCTCCCTGACGTGGAGTCGTCCTACCTCGGCTTCCTCCTCGACGGACTCCTCGCCCCCGCAGACCACATCGCGGCGGAAACCCTCCAGGCACTGGACGACCTCACCTCGCGCAACCCAATCGCCGCCTGCCGTCTCTTGGCCACGATGGTGAAGCTGCGGACCAACCTCCCTGCTGACCGCACCGCACACCAACTCGCCAAACTCGCCCTCCTTCAAGACCTGGCCGGCTGGCGCCTGGTGGCCGCCAAGTACCTGGTCGCCGTGGACGGGCACTGGGAGGAAGGTGCCGGGCTCCTCGCCCGGCTCGTCGACGACACCACCCTCAGCTTCAAGAATCGCGTGAAGGCAGCTTGGACTCTGGCCCAGTTGCGCGGGCACCGGCCAGAAGCCGCCGGGCTCCTCCTGCGCCTCGCGGGCGATAAGTCCCTCGGCTATCAGCGCCGGTTGGATGCGGGCTGGGCCCTGAGCCAAATGAAGGAGTGCCGAGAAGAGGTCGTCCGGCTGTTCGCCCCCTACGCGTACAGCACCTGGAACCACCACCACGATCGAAGGGATGCGGCCGGGCTCCTGGCCGCGTTCGGCGAAGAACGCGCCATCGAAACGCTCTTCCGTGAGGCCACCGGAGGTACCTTCGGTACCTCCGACATCCGCAACCGCGCGAGAGCTGCTCTTTACTTGACCGCGCTCGGCGACGAGCGTCTCGCCGAGCCCCTCGCCGCCATGACCGAGTATGACCCCGAGGGCGACATCCTTGGTCACGCGCTCGCAGCCAAAGCACTGTCTCAGCTGCCCCGGCACCGAGAGGAGGCTGCCGAGGTGCTGGCCAGAATCGCCAGCGACCCGGCTGTCTGGGCTGGCCCTTATCGTGTAGAGGCCGCCGAGTACCTCGCGGAACTTGACGGGTACCGAGGGAAGGCGGTTGAACTGCTCACACTCCTCGCCGAGAACAACATTTCTCGCAACCATGCTGACCAGGCACTGGCCAAACTCGGTGCGCCTCGGCACCCCACTGTCGGGGACCGGCGATTCTGATCAGAGGGGGAGCCCGTGACCTGGAGTTGTTCAGTTGTACTGGGCGGCGCTGAGTCGCAGTTGCTCGGTGAGGGTGGGCAGAGGGCGGCAGTGGCATGTCTTTGAGTTGGTGCGCCGTGTGTGGTGCTTGAGCAGGATGAGTTGGCGGGTGCGCATCGTCACTGGGGTCGGGCACCTGTTCAACCCGCCGCGCGGGTCACTTTCATGATGACGCGGCCGCGCCATTCGTTGCTGCTCTCACCGACCTCGTACAGGCCATGGCGGACCGCGTGGACGACGGCCGGTTCCTTGGCCTGCCTGAACGGATGGAGATCCGGCAGCGCCACCTCCCGCCCCAGCCGCGGCCGGCCGAGTGACGTTCGCGCTGTCTACAACCTGGGAGAGGAAGAGCGTGAATGCAATGGAGCCGATCAGGACTGGCTACACCCCGTCGTCGGAATGGAGCTCATCATCGCGCTGGCGGAGACCTACGCACGTGCCAGGCCAACGCTACTTCTCCTGGACGGCGTGATGGAGAACCAGGTACATCATCAGGCGTTCCACTATTTCAGCAAATTGCTTAGCTCACCAGCGAGGACCTTCCAGACAGTGGCAGTGAGCGCGTACCAAGGGGCACTTCAGAATCCGGACTGGACGGTGACACATTTCATCCCAGGCAACAGCGATCTCTGCCGTAGCGGCCGCATGATTCCCGCTCAGCTGCTGCAGGACGACGATCCACTGGACACCTACGCTGCATGGCAGCGGGGTGAGGGGATCGGCGATTGGGTAGCGCGCCGTTCTACCGGACAGAGGGCCCGAGGTCGTCCGGGCTCTCGCGCCGCTCACGCCTTTTTAAGCGAAGTCGATGGCGGCCAGCGCGGGGCCGGCGAACGCCAGCACGTATTGCAGCCTGACGGCCCTGCGCCGCGCTGCGTGGCTCACCGTGGTGCTGGGCAGGCAAAGCGCGAACAGCCCCGCTACTGCGGACAAGCCCATCGACCATTGGGCTGCGTCCACCAAGGGCCCGCTTGCCCCGTCTCCGCTGTATGCCTGATTGAGGACGATGACGAGGAACGCCCCGTAGGCGAAAGCGAGCGAGAGGAGGCCGAGGCCCGCGAACACGCGCACCGCTGCCGTGGACGGCGCGAACGGGTCGGTCGACGCCACGGTGGGGGCGGTGGTGGGGTACGGGTCGGGTGCAGTCATGACCACCATCCTGGCCTGCGCGTGCCGGCCGGTCATCGGGGCGAATACCTATGAGCGCAGAGAGCACATACTCAAAGGTCAACTGCGATCTGGAGCTTATGGCGAGGCGCTGACATCGTGATCGGCCTGGGTGCCTTCCTGCCACCCCTTTACTGGCGCGCGGCCAGGTCCTCGCCCTGAGCCTCCTCCATCGCGGCACGGAACTGCGATGCCGGACAGCCTCGTGACCTGGGCGAAGACATACCTGAACCTGACGATCAAGACCGTCAGCCGCCCGAAGAGCACCCCTGGGTTCGTCGTCCAGCCCCGGCGTTGGGTCGTCGAGTGCTCCCACGCCTGGGTCATGCCCGCCCGGCGGCACGCCCGCGACTACGAACGGCTCATCCAGCACTCCGAGTCGCTGATCACCTGGGCCGCAATCACCCTTAGAGCTCGCGCGGAATGGTCCGGCGGTGAGGCATGGGCGGCGCTTGGCCGATCGGGCACGGTGTGCCACCGTAGGGCGACATGAACGATGATCACGAGAGGGCCGCGGCGCTGGCGCGAGCGGTTCAGTTGCGGGAACAGGGTCAGGCTGGGCAGGCCCGGGAAGAACTGGTGGAGCTGGCCGGGCGGTATCCCGAGGATGCCGAGATCGCCTACCAGACCGCTTGGGCACACGATGTTCTCGGCTTGGAGCGCGAGGCTGTGCCGTTCTATGAGCGGGCCCTGGGCGGTGTTGGCCTGTCTCCGGAGGATCGTCACGGAGCTCTCCTCGGGCTGGGGAGCACTCACCGGGTCCGGGGCTCCTACAGGGAGGCCGTGCAGACCCTGCGGCAAGGACTCGATGAGTTCCCGGACGATCCTGCACTGCGGGCTTTCCTGGCCATGGCGCTGTACAACGAGGGTGAAGGCCGCGAGGCGGTGCGGCTGCTGCTGAAGACGCTGGCCATCACCAGCAGCGACCGTCGGGTGCAGGACTATCGGCGGGCGATCGAGCACTACGCCGATGATCTGGACGGCGTGCAGCAGACGAACGAGGAGTCGCAGGAGAAGAGTTGAGTCACGGGCGGCGGCGCGGGCGGCCGTCCCAGCGGTGAGTGGTCCACGCCCGTCGGATCAGACTTCGGACGGTGATGACGGTGTCGGCGAGGTCAAAGAAGGCGTTGATCACCATGGTGCGGCGTTCGTAGCAGCGGGCCAAGCGGCGGAAGGCGTTCTGCCAGGCGTGGGTGCGCTCGACGTGCCAGCGCCGGCTGGCCTGGATCGGTGCCTTCTCGCCCTTGTGGGCGATCTGTCCGTGCAGTCCTCGCCGGTCCAGTTCGGTGCGGGTGCTAGCGGAGTCGTAACCGGCATCCAGGTGCACGGTGATGTCGTCCGGGAGTGGTCCCCGTCGAGCAGGTCGAGGGTCGGGGCCAGGAGCGGGGAGTCGTGACGGTTGGCACCGGCCAGGACGCGGCCTATCGGGATGCCGTAGCCGTCGGTTATCCCGGAGCGTTTCATGCCCTGCTTGCCCCGGTCGACAGGTGACCGTCCGGCCGCCTCGCCGCCGCCCGGGGCCTTGGTGCTCGCGCCGTCCACCGCGATCTGGTCGAGGATCAGGCCGACGATACGGTCGTAGGCCTCCAACGCGATCTGCTTCAACCGGGCGAACAGGCCCAGTCGTATCCACTCGCCGCGGCGGCTTCGGATCGTGGTGGCCGAGCAGGTCGTGTCCGCAAGCGCCTCATAGGAGCAGCCGAAGCGCAGGACCTGCAGCAGCTTGTCGAACACGATCCGGTCGGCGACACGGCGTCGATGACAGCCCAGCGGATGGGCCGGATCGAACTCCGACCGCGGCGGCAGCAGAGCAGCGAACTGGTTCCATAGCGGTTCGGTCAGCCATGATGGCAGCGCAGGCACAGGTCTCCTTGATGATCACGAGCGTCGCAACTCCATGATCACTGAACCTGTGCCTGCCTCATCTGCCACCCCGCCGCACGCCAATCCGCGCGACCTCTTATGACCAGGCGAATCACCCGCCGGAGTTCCCGCAGAAGCGGACAGCCGGCCTCCCGCGAGGCACAACGCGACTGATCGTCTTGGCGTTGTCGGTCAGCAGCCCCACCAAGAGGTCACCGGGCCCTCAAGCCGCCTTGGTTCTCAGACTCCGTCGCCCCATCCGAAGGTGACGTCGTACGCGCGCTGGAGTGCGTGCCGGCCATGGTCCCCGTCGGCGTAGGCCCATGCGAGAGCTGCGGCGAACCAGAGCAGAAAGACTCCGCTGACGACGCCCAGAGCGACCAGCTTGCCGTACCAGCTGAGGAGGACCAGGGCGATGGTCACAATGGCCGCACCGACGTGGGCTCCCCGCGAGTCGAGCGACGCAGCCTCGCGTGCCGCTCTGCTTTCGGCTCGTTCTGCGGCGAAGCGTTCCTCTCGAACAGACTGCGGTTCGTTCTCGTCGAAGTTCATCTCAGCCCCCTGGCGCTGACGCTACATGGACCCGGACCGCGTCGGCAGAAGAGCACCGCAGGGAATATGGAACAGGTACTTACGTTATCCAGTGTGATGCGCCAGAAATCCTGGTGATTAGTTCTGCTCTGTTATCTGGCCGGTGGTTGCGACCTTGGTGAGGTAGTCGGCGAGGGAGTTGAGGATCTCGTCGGCTGTCTTGGTCCAGGTGAACGGCCGAGGGTTCTCGTTCCAGGTGTCGATCCACGCAGTGATGTCGTCCTCCAGTGCCTTCACGGAGGTATGGACGCCGCGGCGGATGAGCTTGTCGGTCAGCAGGCCGAACCACCGCTCCACCTGGTTCATCCAGGAGGAGTCGGTGGGAGTGAAATGGAGCCCGGCCATCCGCGCTGCGGCGAAAGCGCGACGCCACTTGCCCACCGTCTTGGCCTGGACGCCGACGACTCGCGCCACACCCGCGTTTGACATGGCGTCAGCGCACGCCAGGATGATGCGGGCCTTCTCGGCCGAGCGCCGGTGCGGCATTTTCGTCCGGCGCACCAACTCAGCGCGCTCAGCCCCGGACAGCGTGATCTCCACAGCAGAAGGCCCGGGATGCGACATGACAACAGGGTATTGGCTAATCCCCAGGATTTCTGGCGCATCACACTAGTGATGGACCGTCATAAGCGTTCAGAGACCTCGAAGGAGACGGCCAAGAAAACGAGTCTGGACGGCACGCCGGACCAGGGTTCCGATCAGGAGGGGACTCCGATTGACCGCGGCGGGGCCCGTGGTGGTGGTCTGCCGGGTCGATGACGCGACGGCGGGCATGGTGATCGAGGAGCTGATGGAGGCATCGTCGCAGCACGCTGAGAGCCGGGCCACAGGGTCTTTCGTCCGTTGCGGGGCCAGAGCGCCACGGCGTGGAACATCAGCTCCAGCGCGAACGGGCCGCCAGCGACGGGCACGGAGCCGTGCGGTCGCTCCGTCCGATCGCACGTCGGTGGCTCGTGACATCGAAAGAGGTTGGTCCGGCCGCGCCGCAGGGCGGCGAGGAGCTGAACTCGGCCGGAGCGTCGAGCCGTAGCGGCCCGGCCCTCTACGCACCTCGTTCCGGCGTCTGCGTCGGCTGCGGGGCTGTCCAGCTGGTGAGGAGTCGCAGAGCCTGGGTGGTGTCGGAGCCGGGTTCGACGTTGTAGACGCACAGCGTCTGGTCCGTGTCACCGGGCACTTGGAAGGACTCGTAGGAGAAGTACAGGTCGCCGACGAGGGGGTGGTGGTAGTGCTTGGCGCCGTGCGTCCGGCGCAGCACCCGGTGGTCGTTCCACCATGTGGAGAACTCCGGGGACTTCAGCGTGAGTTCGCCGACGAGATCAGCGAGCTGGCGGTCATGCGGGCTTCGGCCGGCTTCCAGGCGGAGGATGGCGACGGTTTCGGCGGCGATCTGTGCCCAGTCACCCACCCGTTCGCGGGCGTCGGGGTCCAGGAGGTAGTAGCGGGCCAGGTTCCGGCGGGGCGCGGGCAGGGCGTCGAAGTCGGTGAGGACCTCGCGGGCCAGGCGGTTGGAGGCCAGGACGTCGGTGCGCCGACCGAGAATGAACGCGGGCACGTGGTCGAGGGTCTGCAGCATCAAATGCAGTCCGGGGCGCACGCGCTGAGGGCTGGCCGGAGCGCGACGGGTCGATGTGGGACGTGCCAGGAGGTCAGTGAGGTGCTCGCGCTCGGAAGCGTCAAGGCGCAGGGTGCCGGCGAGGGATTCGAGCACTTCGGGGGAGGGGTTCTGCGCCCGGCCCTGCTCGATGCGGGTGTAGTACTCGGTACTGACTCCGGCCAGTCTGGCGACCTCGTCGCGGCGCAGCCCGGGCACGCGGCGGGCCCGGCCGTCATCGGGCAGCCCTGCCTGGTCGGGGGTGACCCGGGCACGGCGGGTGCGCAGAAAGTCGGCGAGCTCGTTACTACGGTCATCCATACCCCCAGTGTGGCGGGTGCGAGCGGGCCATGCCTCGGGCTGGGTGGTACTGCCAGTACCTTCCTTGCGGATACCTGCCTGGTCAGGGCCTTCTCCGGCGCCCCGTGAGGCGTCTGTGGGTGGTGTTCTTGTGATGGAGCCGATGGCGACAGGCCGCGGTCCCGAACCCCTCAACTCACCCACCTTGAAAGGTGTGCCTCATGACCACGCAGACTTCCCCCCGCCCCCTCTCCAGCCGTGTCGCGGTCGTCACCGGTGCCTCCAGCGGTATCGGCGAGGCGTCGGCCGAGCACCTGGCCCAACTCGGCGCCCGTGTTGTCGTCCTGGCCCGGCGTGCGGACCGGCTGGAGCAGCTGGTGGCCCGGATCGGGAAGAACGGCGGCCAGGCCCTGGCCCTGGCTGTCGACGTGACCGACGCGGCGGCGGTACGGGCGGCAGCGGACCGGGTCGCGGGCGAGTTCGGCGGCGCCGACCTGCTGTTCAACAACGCGGGCGTCATGCTGCCCGCCCCCATCGAGGAGCTGGCCACCGACCAGTGGCAGCACCAGATCGACCTCAACATCACCGGCCTGATGAACGTCATCGGCGCGTTCACGCCGCAGCTGGTGAAGGCCGCCGAGGAACGCGGTGTTGCGGACCTGATCAACACGTCATCGATCGCGGCGCAGAACATCTTCCCGAACTTCGCCGTCTACTCCGCGACCAAGGCGTACGTCACCCACCTCTCTCGGCACCTGCGGGCCGAGCTGGGTGCGAAGAAGGTACGTGTCTCGGCGATCGAGCCCGGCATCGTCGCCACTGAGCTGCAGAGCCACGTCACCGACGACGGTGCTCTTGCCTGGCTTGAGGGCTCGAAGGAGACCATCGAGTGGCTCACGCCCGAAGACATTGCGCAGACCGTCGCCTTCGTTGCCTCCCTCCCCCCGCGGGCCAACCTCCAGCAGGTCACCATCATGCCGACCGCCCAGGCCGTCTGACCGTTCCCTGCCGGTCCACCCCGGCCCGGGCCGTTACGGCCCGGGCCGGCTGGTCCTGGGTCTCCGCGCCTGGGCGCGCGGTGACAGACGAACTACGCGGCCAGATCGAGCACTTCACCGCCGCCCTCGCCGAGACCGAAGCGCGTCTCGCGGACCTGGCCACCACTCGAAAAATCATCACGGAGGTCGCACCACCAGGAGCCGAACCCGATCCACCCGAGGCGAACACCGCCTACCAGGACACCGTGAACGCGTTCAACCAGCACCCCGACCAAGTGTTCCGAGCTCGCGAGCTGCACGAACTCCTCGACATGCCCACCGACGAAGCGTCCGTCAACATCACCCGCAGCCGCCTCGGCCGCCTCACCCGCCAAGGCTTCCTCACCCAACCCGGACGAGGCCGCTACCAGAAACGGACTTAACAACCTCTCAGGCGCCGCCCAGCCCTGCATCGACAGACGCATACACTCCAGCCGTATCCGCTCGATCGACGTCAGGTCCCGGGCCCTCAACCGGCGCCCTCAGTCGGTCTCTTGCTCCGACGAGAGCTCCACCCACAACGGTACCGCTATGCCAACCCCTCTGGCATGACAACAACCCAAACCACATCACACATCACACATCCCCAAGATCGCCTAGACGAATAGACGAATAAGTCCGGTGTCTGAGCTGGTTCTTGAGTCTCCCGTGCGGTGGTCTGTAATCATGGAGGGGCTGCGACGGAGGGAATTGCGCGTATGTCGTCCGGGTATGGCTTTCACCCGTTGGCTCTGGGTGTGAGGTTCGTGTTGGAGCTGGTGGCTCTGGTGTGCTTCGGGCTCTGGGCATGGGTTACCGCGCCTGCTTCCCTGCGGTACGTCTGGGTGGTTGCCGTTCCCCTGGTCGTGGCTGTGCTGTGGGGGGTGTTTGCCACCCCGGACGATGCATCCCGGTCCGGAGGGACGGTGATTGCGACCCGTGGTCCGCTGCGGTTCCTGCTGGAGCTGGCTGTGTTCTTCGGCGGGGCGGCGGCGTTGTACGCGGCGGGATCCCGCACTCTCGCCGTGATGCTCGCCGGTGCGCTGGTCGTGTACCACCTTCTGTCGTGGGACCGGGTTCTGTGGCTGCTCCGGCATTGAGCCCGCCCCGGCCGTATCAGGCCGGCGATGCGTTCGGGAACACAGAGAGGGTGTCCAAGATCGTTGCGTGACGAATGACCTGGACACTGAGCCTTTTCCAACCTGAGCGTGGGGCCGTGGTGTTGGTCGGTGCGGGCTGTACGGAGCGAGGAAGCTCCTGGTAGATGGGTTCTCGACCAAGATCACCCGTGTCTGCCAGGAGCTTCGCGTGCTTGTCTGCCCGTCGTCGATCGATCTGTCCAGCCGTACCCTGCGGTGCCTGACCGAGCAGCTCGCCGTCCGGCAGCGGGAGT